>ASZI01000086.1 GCA_000416315.1 Osedax symbiont Rs2
GTCAGTCGTCAGTCGTCAGTAATTACAATATCAGAGCCTGGATATATCAAAGCTGTAAGTTGGCTGTGAGTTAGTATTTGTGCATGATTGCAGTAAATGGCTATATAGCGGCCATTACACTATGTCCAATACTTAAGAGTATTGGACATAGCGAGGTAAATATTCCACCCTTTTAAATACGTTAGCTTCTTAGCGTTGAATTGGTAGCAACAATTGAATATCTAACTCCTATCAGAAACCATGTGTTTGATTTCTAGAACATTGAAGTTAGGATCTTCAACAAAAAAGGTTTCTTGTTGATAAGCAGTACCTTCAAATCTAATGTATGGATCGTCTAGAAAGCCGCTATTGGACGCTACTTTAGCTTTGACTTTTTTGTAGGCATCCATAGATAAATGAACGCCAAAATGAGGAACGCATACTTCTCCCATATCCACCTTATGACGGTTTCGCTCATTACCTTTAGACGATCTTGGTTCAGATGCATGCAGTGTTAGTTCATTGCCCCAGAAATTGATGTCTTGCCATTTTCCTTCTTCGGCCATATCAATTTCACACCCAAGTACATCTCTATACCAATCAACTGTCTTTTTTAAGTTTCCAGCCTCTATTGCTAAATGAAATCTATTGCTACTCATATTTGACCCTTGTTCATTGATTTTCATTCATATTGTATGTAATTTTTAGGGCAATCATTCACCCTTTATTACCAATATAACGAGGCTTATTAGCGGTAAATTCCAATTAATAGTGAGTGTTGATATAAAAAAGCTAAACAATACCAGCCCATATATTAATGGTCAGTATTTCTCGATTATGGTGCTAGTGCAGCGATTTTTAGCTGATTTTGAAGCCAAGTAATAGCCTGCCCTTCAACATCAAAGACTTGTATGTTTTGATCGTTTAGAGCTGGCACCCGGCTTTTAATCGTACCTAAAGTGCTGAATGATTTTATTACTATTGCCTTGGCTTGCATTTGTTGTGTGTTTAACCATTGATTGAGTACTTGAAACTCCCGATAGGCTTCCGGTGTTGCACCAAGAAACTCTAGATGATTAACTAAAATGCAGAATTTTTCGCCATTACACTGTTCTACGGCTTGTTCTACTTTCGGTCCAATATCTTGAAAATCGTATTCGTTACAAGTCCCACGGAGTGTCATTGATATTATATGGTCTTGGATTGACACTTGATTATCACCATGGCCTTTAAACATTCCGGCTCCTATTTCCATTCAAGGAGATTAAAACTACTATTTCGTGTTTCACTCTCTTTATTTTCATCGACATATTGTCCATTAGCTTTTACTACCTAGGCACTACAGTAATTATAACTGTAGGGTTGAAAGTGATACATAGAAATAAATCTAATTCACTCTTAGGAACCTAATGATAGGACCCTAGTTCTCTAGACGCATACCTGGTACTCAAAGTGCCTATTTTAAGGACTGTTAAACGGCAGACATGGTCAGCTCCGGACATAGGTAGATAAAATAAAGGAGCAATTCACATGAGCCCCTTTAGAGCATGTTATGTCGATAAATGGAATTTCAAGTAACTGGTGGCGGTGAGTTTTCTAATTGATGTTATCTCATTCATATATTCAAATTTAACCTATTTACTCAACAGCGATAAAGAGCTCTGGTTAAGTAGATAATGGTTTATGAATGGATCAGTTTTTTACTCGAGTTTTAGATAGTTATGCAGAAGTTACATTAACCTTGTTTCTTAGTGTTCGGTAAATACCATCATCATAGAAGGATCAGTTTGCTCCTCATGAAATCGATAAGCATTTACCGACTTTCCTATGACAGCCTCTATATCTAACTTAAGACTCATGGCCTTGCCTATATCACTGCGGTTAAAGAATATATGACTCGGTGAATTTTTAGAACCCTTCAATGCAGGCGCACTGGCAGCAGGTTGCATAGTAATATCATAGCTATGCTCTTGAAAATAATTAGTCAGAGCCAGTGCTTCTGATTTCTTTTCTGGAAAATAATAAACGACAATTTTAAACTGATTATTTGACTTATCACCCAACTCTATCTGCACTGCGCTCACATCGCTGACGACAAACTGTTCTTTATTTATCAACACAAAGATTACAACAGTCAAAATCAAAGCCCCTATTACCATCCAAATAGGTTTTGTTTTACTCATACTTACTTTCCCTGTAAATACTCTTTATGACATTGTGCAAGATGTTGAACACCTCAGCCGTCTAAAGATAGTTTTCAAATAACGTCAACATTTTACGGATACTTAAGCTACTCACAAGCTTTTTTTTAACCTTAATATTCGAAAATCTCTGCATAGCGTAGTAGTTATGCTTTGATCGCAAATTAATTTTGCGCTTAGTAAAATACTAATAATGTAAATTGATGCATTACAAATTACATTTAACATCTCCACACTGGTAAGCCCCTTGCTCTCTAGACGCACATTTGGCTCCCAATAGGTCTTTTAGCAGATCTATTTAAACAAAGGCTATGTGTAAAGTCCTGGCTTTTGCACTATGGTTGAAATAGGCCTTTGCTTAGTTTTCTCGCTATCCATGATTCCCTTGCCAGCATCCATCAAATAACGTTTAATAACTCTCAATTACATACTTGCCATTTCAGGAATATACACTGCCCACATGCTGAGCATCCAATTATAAGATTGATTACACATGAGAAATATCTAATCTTTGATTTAGCAGTACACATCAAAGTACAGAACCTTTCTAAGTTAGAACACTTTGAGTTCCACTTGACTGAGATGGCAAAAAAGTGTCCATTAGAAGCTGGTTGTATTTATTATAAAGTTCATAAAATCACTGAAAAAGTGGGCATTGAGAAAAGAGAGATAATGAACGAGTTTCTAGTGGTAGAAACATGGGAGTCAGAAGAGGCTTGGAAGCAGCACTTGCAGTTAGACGCCTATCTAACTCATTATAAAGAGAGCTTGCTCCCTTTCTTAGAGAGAGATGTTTACTTCCTAAACGACCTAAAAAAGGCACTCAAGTAGTATAGTGATACATTCACAATTTCCCATAATCTATCATAGCCAACTTATAACATCGTATGCAGTCTGTCATTTCATCACAACATAAAATTTTATCAGAAATTGCAAACCACCCTGCTCTGCTACATAGACAAAAACTCATCGAATAAATTAATATAAGAGTAGTTCAAATCAATGAACTCCATTGCCTATCTTTTTTGCTATCTCTGATAGCACGTCTAACGCTTTATATATTTGTTAAATAAGCTCGAACATCTTTACCTTATACATTGTGTTCTACTTATCAATTTAACCACCTTTATCTAATACGCCAAACATCAGAATAAACGACGACTCTTTCATAGCCGAGCAGTGCCATAAAGGTCTAGAAATAGTCTATTGACTCTTATTATATTGTTCCTTAGTTTTGGTTTAAAAACAATCTACTAGAGCCCCAAAAATATGACTAGCTGTCAATCCATAGGTTTGTACATCTCTATGTGCTTAAAATGATAATTTAACGATAATAAATACACGCCATTAACTTAATATTATTGAATTCAAAAGATTATTTCATAACGTCAAAGAGAGAGCTTCCAATGGGGCCTAATAAATTGATCCAATCCAGTAAGAAACCACTGTATATGTTTGGAATTTTAGTCTCCATTTTCGCAGCAATTGGTTATACAGTGTGCTTTGCAATGGGGGACGAAAACCGATCCTCTGGGATTTTAATCGTACAATTTTCACCCTTATTAGCGGCACTTATTACCAAACTAGTCTTACAAAAAAACCTCTATGGAATGGGATGGCGGTTAGGAAAAATAAGGTATTTGTCGTCAGCTTATGTGTTGGCATTTTTCATTGCTGCCCTGAGCGCTGTTCTTGTCTGGGTATTTGGTTTTGCCGATTTACTGATAAACCCATTTGCAAAAGAGGTGAAAGCAGGGATTAATCAATCATTCGGATTGGCAATTTCTTCAGATATGGTGATTTTGCTTACTCTCATCGTTATCAACGGAACAATTGGGCTCTTTATCGCGTTTGCTGCGATCGGTGAAGAACTTGGTTGGCGCGGGCTGTTAGTTCCTGAATTATATAAACATTTTAGCTTTACAAAAACAGCCCTGATCAGCGGTATCATCTGGGCCATTTATCATTTTCCGCTAGTCATTGGCCTTGTTGCTGATCGCCTAGAAATAATTGCATGGCCCATGCTTGTTAGTTTACTTATTGCTAGTATTGGCCTAAGCGTAATTTCAGCATGGTATAGATTGAAATCAGGTAGTGTTTGGCCTGTTATTTTGTTCCATGCGGCACTTAATATTCATAATCAAGGTTTTTTCCAAAACATCACTGTGAAGAATTCTGAAATATCCAACTACGTATCAGGAGAGTATGGTCTGATGCTTGCTGTTGTCACTAGCTTGGTGGCTGTTTGGTTTTGGCGAAAACGCAACGAACTACCCTGTAATTAAAAACGATCAGATGTGCGGCATTCAATGCAGCGTAATGGCGCGCCCTTTCCAAGTTGACTAACAAAGCAAATGCTCGTTTTAGAATCCGCCCGCAGGGGTATTCAGAGCATCTCGATCGAATGTTTATTGCACCCACGAGCATGATGACTCTCGACAGGTAGCCAGCATACCTGTAATTAGCATGTAATCTGGGTGCGATGCCTAGATCTTAGAATGCTCTGAATACCACAGACACTCCGGATTTGATCGCATGTACCCTGCTTGAGTCAACCGGAAAAAACACCCGCTCAGCTGATTGAAACTTGCTATTAATAGCTCTTTAACTCTTAAGCTATTGCGTCCTCAAAATAGATTGGCAGCTTTAAGTGCTATGCCATTCGCATCAGTGGAGGCATTGCTAGCTAAGACGACTACAACAATGTCTTTGTCAGGGATTACAAAATACTGCATGATGAATCCTGGACCACTGCCACCATGACCTATCGCTTCAAAGTCATCGCCATACCAGGTTTTAGTACCGTAGCCTAATACATATGGGAGATCACCATTCTTGGCCTTAATAACCTCTTCCGGTAATTTTCCTTTGCTCAGTATCTTATCTGTACTTTCTTTTGTCAGAATGTTAACACCGTTTAAGCTGCCGCCATTGAGTAACATTTGAGCAAAGCGGCTCATATCTTTACCAGTACCCATTAATGATGTGGAGGCAACATAGTCCGTATACAAAAGTTTAAGCCAATGCTGATTGTTAATTTTGTAGTCAGTGAAACTGTCTATTCCGCCTTTTGGGCCAAAAACTGTCAGCAATGGCGTGAAAAAGTGATAGTGATCTTGTACACCCGTTATTGCATGTTTGAGCATGTCTTCTCGATAAACAAAGTCAGAACTTTTCATGCCTAAAGGTTCTAAGATATTTTCTAAGACATAACTCTCATACCCGTCCAGCGTTACTGCATCAATCATGGCACCAAGCAATATATAATTAGTATTTACATATTTTTTTTGAGTTCCAGGTAACCAGGCAGTTTGGTTGAAATCTCCAAGATATTGTTTCACAACCGCTGTATCACCGAGCGCGGACTGATTAATATCACGCACCCAATGAAACTGCTTTACGCTAATGTCTGGCAGTCCTGAACTTTGAGTCAGCAATTGTTCGATGGATATAGCCTGGGGCTGATTTTGATTATTTACTGGCTTAAACTCGGGCAAATATTGACGAATATCATCGTCAAACTTGATGACTCCCTTCTCAATTAACTGTAAGACAGCAACGGCCGTAATGGATTTTGTTGAAGAATAGAAATGATAGATACTGTCTTTATCGGCCGGCAATCGCATCTTGCCATCTTTTACCCCATAAGCCTTCGAGAATACTTCCTTACCATTCTTAAGCACAGTAATATCAAGTGCTGGCGGTAATTCCAACTGCGTTAACCTGGTTAGGTATTGATCAAGTTCAGTCACAGTATTTACATCAGAAAGCTCGACATCGGGCTCAGGGGTGAAAATAAAAAACTGGCTTAGGTAAATGCCCAATACTAAGGCCGCTAATAAAATCAGAGCGATGCTATATTTTAAAACACTAACACCTATCTTGGTGAGGTGTTTTACGGTTGAATTCATGTTTAATTCCTTAGTTTATCGAGTATTGACCTAATCGTTTAAGCAGTGTTTTGTCCTGTATCTGTCGATAAAGAGCCCTGTGATCTATCTCCACTTCTTACTCACTGAGCGACTTATTTTAACTTTCGCTACCTGATGAGTTCTTTATAAACACAACAAGCAGTCAAGTGTTGATGTCATGTTGTGGGTGGCGATGTTTACATAAATTTCGAAGGATTAGTCGTCGAGGATATCGAACATCCTATCAAGATGGCCTTATTTTCGATGGCCCGACCTGATGGTTTGCCCTCCTCAGGCTACTCTTTTTGCCACCTACCCTGGTACCTTTGGCGCACTGACTCGACGATCTGTTTCATCAGAGAAGCTGGTAATCTGTATCGATAGCGGGTACTCCGTTTGTTCTTGTAATGTGCCTATGTCAGGCTGACCCTGTTGACTAAACTTAATTCCGTTTTCAGCCAGAGCCGTATAGAGAAGCGGTAGTTTTTCCGGGAATACTTCTGCACGAATAACTAGCGCTTTATTTCCTAAGAGTTGCATGTCATCAATACCTAAACATACGTTGCTAACGGTCGAACGTACATCATTCATGATTTTCCCAATCGGCGCTAACACAGAACCTTGGATTTGAATTATTTTTCTACGGGCCATGCATTACGACCTTATTGTTAGTGAATCGTTGTTAAGCTGAGACAAAATAGTTGATGCGACCAGTGAGGAGCAAGCTGATACCAACTGGTTTTGGACGCTTCAATGTTTTTTAGAACTGCTTCACAGTTCATAACTTATTAGTTTTCGGATGCAGACAATATCACTTAGTAGCAAAGCACACCATGTCAGTTAATTTTATTGTTCAAGCGAATAATCAATAAATGCATAGACGCTATATAAGGTTACATTTTTTGTCAGGTTAGGCATGCTTTTCGGTATTATAATTGGCCCGTTTTGGATTTCTTAACTGCAGTACTTCGGGCACGAGCAGACATTAGCACTGAGCTATAACCTGCCTCTAAATGAACTGGAATACCTAATGAAAAATACCCAGTTAGGTTTGCTAAGCCACATTAAGACACTCATACCCTTTTAGTAAAAAAATAACTATTTTTGCTTTAGCACCATGACTTGAGCAAAAGTTCTAATTTCTACTGATGCAACTAATTCAACCTCAGCAAGATTAAATATGTTGTTCCACTCATTTAACGTACGCTCACGTCCCATTGTTCCCATTAACATTTGCATATCAAAGGATGCATCTGTAAAGCTTGCTTGCTGCTCTGGTAAAATGGCATCAACTATGGCAATTGTTGCCGGTAAATGTCCCATGGCATCACATATTCTGTTGATGAGAGTAATGGCCTGGGCGTCATCCAATAAGTGAAACACCGCGATCAATAAATATAAATCTTTCTCAAATTTAGCTTCTGGCAGTATTGAAGAAAACAAGTCACCGCCAACATAGTCAACACGCTTTAGAACTTGATCGCTAACTATTTCTTTCCAATAATCTTTAGCCCCTTTTACTACTTCAGTTCGATCAAATACTACGGCACTTAAATGAGCGTGTTCAGCTAAAATAGCAAGGCTCTTACTGCCTTTTGAGCCTCCTAAGTCAATTATCCGATCAAAAGCGCTCCAGTCAAAGTCTTGCAAATATTCTAAACCCGTCAGTGACTCAACAGTATTCATGGCATTTGAAAAAAGTGTATTTAGTGGCTGATTATTATCCATATAGGTAAACAAATCACTTCCATGATATTGAACAAAGGGTGTCCCTCCGTTTTTTATACTTGCTTGCATTGCATCCATCCAAGGCAGTGTCATTTCAGAAGAATTATGCATTAGGATCATATCGCATACATTATTTTTCTCAGCTCTGGCAAGCGGTAAAGATAATTTATTATGCACAAAATGCTTATGCTTCACCTCTTTAAATACCCCCATAGCAGCCATAAATCTCAACAATCTATACAAATGAGGCTCATGCAGGCCCAATTGATTTGCCAGTTCTAGGCTGGATTTGGGGGCGGAACACATTTCATCTGCAATACCCAATTTAACAGTGATGTATAAAGCTCTAGACTGCCAAAACAATGAACCTATTTGCATCAGCCTAAAAGGTGCAGGAGTCAATTTATTAGGCAGGTCAGAGATCCAGGCAGCAATTTTCATGATGCAATTAAAGCATTTGTTTTTAATCAGATTCTGTTGTAAATTTTTCATGCCATACCTTTTTAGACGAAACAAGGCCTAGAAACTAAATTCTATAAACTTTGCTGTGGGATTAATTATATAAAGAGAGGGTCAGGGTTAGTCGTTATTACTAGGGGCTAACCCCTTCATCATTAACTGGCCATTAAACATTGCTAATTTATCTAGAAACTCAGAATCCATTTCTTTTTCGATATTTTCCTCAAAAATATTTTTAACCAACATCGGCATCATAGCCAAACTTACAAATGAAATGCGTAGAATATCAAAGTCGATACTGCTATCAATTTTATGCTCTTTTTTTAGTGTGCTGACTGTGTTTGTGCCAGTACTTTTTCCTCGTTCAAACAGCTGCTTAAGCACGTTTTTTCCGGGGCCATGGTTCAATGCCATTATTTTTAAGATAAGAACCGGAAATTTCGGGTTTTGTGACATTGTATCGTAATAAATTTTGAAAAATCCTGTAAGTCCATCCATTTTGTCTATTTCAGGATTATCCATTGCATCAAGTAGCGGTGACAATGTTTGACGAATCATATCCTCAAATAGACCTTCTTTATTACCAAAATAATATCGAATCATTGAAGCATTAACTCCTGCTTCAGCTGCAATTTGGCGAGTAGTGACTTTGTCGTACTCATCATTCAAAAAACAATTTAGTGCAGCTTTAATTAATAGCTCGGGAGTTCGTTCACTGTCTTTAGCAACCAAAATTTATCTCCTTACTTGTCAGTATCTTTCGGTAATATTATCAAAACCATCCTTGATTTAGCACCCTTTTTGTCATCCAAATATGGCGATATGGATGACAAAATTCAGCTTGCTCCCCAAGTTTGTGTTTGCCCAGTGATCTCCTTCTTCACTTGTTGTTCACCGCAGGCTACCTTTGATAGCTCCTTGAAATGTGATTGTTTCAATTTTTTGGTCGCTCTTTATCCAATTTTCAATAAGTGGTGATATTTCTCAATGAAACCGCAACTGGGACAAAATGGGCTATTGCTGTGATAACACGCAAACATCTTTTGACATATAATGTATTATCTATATAAACCTAATAAACAAACAGTTACTGCCGTGAAGACATTAAAAAAAATTCCTCAGATCTATTGGCGATCAGCCTGGAAGAAAATCTTTCCTTGGTTTGTTGTGTTAACCGTTATTGGCTTTTTTCTCAGTCAGACTTCAATAGCAGATAACAAAGATTTAAACCTTAATTGGTGGGAACCATGGTTATTGGAATACAGTGCAGTTTATAGCTATGGGCTACTTTGCCCAATTATTATTGTGAATTGTCGTCGATGGTTATTAGATAGTACGCAGATATATTGGTCTTTTTTTAAAATATTATTGTTGTATCTCCCTTTTACATTTTTGTTTATTTCATTGATGTTGCTAGTCAGAAACGTTGCCTATTTGCTGATTGAAGATAGCTCATGGTACAGCGGCAGTTTATATGAACGATATATTTATGAGTTCCCTAAATCTATTCCTTTTTATTTTGCTGTTGTATTTGGCACTTATACCAAAATTTATTTTGAAACATACCAAAAAGAACGTATTAACGCAGCGCAACTGAATGAGAAGCTGCTAATTGCTCAAATAGGCATATTACGAAATCAATTACAGCCTCATTTTCTCTTTAATACCCTAAACCTTATTTCAGGAACCATGTATCAGGATGTTGATAAAGCAGATTCCATTATTACTCGTTTGGGTGATTTGCTTCGTTATTCGTTAACAGCCGAACAGACACCTTGGGTTACTTTTGCTCAAGAAATGCAAGCGATGAACTCGTTTCTAGAAATTGCAAAATTGCGATTTGATGATCGCATCCAAACAAAGATGGATATTCAAGAAGGCGTCAATTCTATACTGATCCCAGTAATGTTGTTACAACCCTTACTGGAAAATGCAATCAAATACGGAATAGAGCCTTCAGATCAAAAAGGAGAAATTGTAATTGCAGCAAGGCTGTTAGATGATAGGCTTCATATCATGATTAGTAACCCTAGTTTAAGTCAAACATCCCTGCAGCCCTCTTTCGGAGTGGGTTTAAAAAACACCAAAGAAAGACTACAGCTATTGTTCGGTGACCTTGCATCAATTTCCTTGAATAAAGAACAAAATAAAAGGATCGTCTTAAGCCTTACTCTTCCTGCTAGTTTTAAAGATAATAAACAGCAATCTAGGAAAGCTTGCCTTTAATATGTCTGAAAACACATTGTTAGCACATGTGCATAAAGTACTGATCGTTGATGACGAACCAGCTGCAAGGTATAAACTCGCTCATTTTCTAAAAGACTATGAGGCGTTCAAAGTGGTAGCACAAGCCAAAAATGGTATCCAGGCGTTAGAGTATATTGAAGAGTTTAAGCCTGATTTGATGTTCTTGGATATTCAAATGCCTAAACTCGACGGCATTGCAGTAGCTAGTAACATGGAGCTTAACGCTGATATTTCCATTGTATTTGTCACAGGCTTTAGCGAATATGCTATTAAAGCATTTGAATTGAACGCCGTTGATTACCTATTAAAGCCATACGATAAACCAAGGTTAGCAAAAACTATAAATCGTTTTTTGACTCTTTCAGCAAAAAACAAAAATATTGATATACCAAAGCTAGTACAAGATTATCGAGCACAAATACACTTTCCCAGCACATTGTTGTTCAATGCTGAAGGTTCTATCGAAGTTGTCGAAGCATGTGAGATCCAATGGATAGAATCATCTGGGAACTATATTAAGATTTGCTTAGAAAGAACAGCATTCATCGCTAGACAAACCTTAATTGGGGCACAGAGCCAATTAGATCCAAGTATTTTTGTTAGAATACATCGTTCTCATATTATCAATATCAACGAAATTATCCGAGTCAACTCTATTGGTAAAGGCGACCATGCATTGATCTTAAAATCAGGCACTGAGTTAAAGTTATCAAGAGCCTATGCTGAAGCTTTTTTTGTAATTTTTGCCACAAAGAATGCCACACCAACCTAAACGATAAATAATTTTCTGCTTAATCCCTCCCGTCACTTGATAAGACCAGCTTATCCCAAGAGCATATATTTACTATTCTTGTTTCCCTACACTTAGGCACATATTTTACTAGCCAGAGAAAATTATGATGCAACAAACAGTAAACAAGAAAAACGTAAATTGCTTGGGCGATCGTCAATATTTTTTAGACTGGGTCAGAATAACAGCTTTTGCATTCTTGATTTTTTACCATGCAGCAATGATGTTTGTTGATTGGCCATTTCACATCGAAAGTGGTCATAATAGCCTCCTACTAAAGACAATAATGATTTGGAGTTCGCAATGGCGGCTGGATATTTTATTTATTGTTTCAGGTGTCGCTATTAGCTACATGAGCACAAAAATGTCACTCAAAGCTTTTTTATGGCACAGGACAGTGAAGCTCTATTTACCCTTACTATTCGCGGTTGCTGTGATCGTGGCACCTCAGTCATATTATGAAGCTTTACAAAAAGGAATCTTTGATGGAAGTTTCTGGCAGTTTTGGACTTCGCAATATTTTACCTTCTCCTGGGATCAGCGAATGATTGCGCCTTTTCCAACATATAATCATATGTGGTATGTCCTTTATCTATTTCATTACTCTCTTGTATTATTACCTTTGTTAGCTCTAATCAACAGTGAGAGAGGTCAAGCGGTGTTAGCCTGCCTAGAAGAGTGGATAGTGAAAGGAACACGTGTTGTTTGGTTGCCATTAATCATATATTTAGCCATTTTTTTGGTGTTTGATAACACTGCAATCAATCATACTTTTCACAGTGATTGGTACGCGCACTCTATCTTTCTATTTGCTGTCACTATGGGAGTTTGCTTTGCACGCATGCCAAGCGTTTGGCATGCATTCGAGAGAAATCGTTATTTTTCATTAATTATTGGCTTGATTAGTTATGGCCTTTTATTAACCTTATTTCTATTACCTAACGAACTCGTTACATTTGACAAGGCATTGGCCTGGGGAGGGATTGGTGTATGGGTTAAATGGTCATGGATTGCCCTAATCATTGGTTTTGCCAAAAAGTACCTTAACCACACTAATAACACTCAAAAATATTGTAATGAATTAATTTATCCTTTTTTCATTTTACATCAAACAGTGCTCATCATTATTGGCTATAACGTAATCGATTGGGGCGCATCTGGCCCCGTTGAATATTTAGCTGTAGTTGCTGGTAGTTTTATTCTTTGTGGCTTGTTATACGAACTGGTTATTAAGCGTGTGAACATTCTTAGAGTATTATTTGGGTTGAAATGGGTGCCATCTAATAAAATGGCTTTCCATCTAACGAATAGGAAAGCTCTGTAGGTTGTCTCACTAAGCAAATTAAAAACTGAAATATTATGTTAGTGAATGTATTGTAACTACTGCCCGAGGACTGAGTGAAAAGATATCCGTACGACTTTAGTTTTTAGATACATTCTGGTTTTCAGAATCCCTCCATTGGGAATTGCATTTGACCCAACTCACAGGTATTAGTCATGGATTATATAAAAACAAATAAAAAGTCATGGGATAAAAGAACTGAGATACACATAAGCTCAAAGTTCTATGATGTTGAGGGTTTTCTGAATGGAAAAAATGCACTTCAAGAGATAGAGCTTAACGAACTTGGTGATGTATCTGGTAAAAGTTTACTTCATTTGCAGTGCCATTTTGGTTTGGACACTTTGTCTTGGGCTAGATTGGGAGCAAATGTTACAGGTGTTGATCTTTCATCGACGGCGATAGCCAAAGCAAAATCTTTGTCTGCACAGGCAGGGTTAAACAGTCATTTTATATGCTCTGATGTGTACAGCTTTGGCGAGCGTAGCCAAGAAAAATACGACATTGTTTTCGTCTCATATGGAGCACTTTGCTGGTTACCTGATATTGATAAGTGGGCAAATGTCGTAGCTAACAGTTTAAAACCGGGTGGCACTTTTTACATCGCAGAGTTCCATCCTTTTTACGATATACTTTCAGGATATTCATACTTTCACAACTTAGAGCCAGATATCGAAGAGGAAGGTACATATACAGAGAATGATACAGGTGAAAAATCAACTTTAATTACTTGGGCCCATCCTCTGAGCGAAGTTCTGAATGCTTTGATTGCAGCGGGTATTCAAATTACCCGGCTCAATGAATATCCTTACAGCCCTTACAACTGTTTTGAGGCAATGCTGGAGCGTGAAAAAGGCAAGTTCTATCTTTCACACAAAGAACAGGACATACCGCTGGTATATACAATCAAGGGCATCAAGCACGCATAACAAGATAATACAGGTGACGCCGACGGCGCAGCTAATTTGGGCACTAACCCCCCCGCTTCGTGTGCTTAAAACACCATCAAGTCTAGACATAGGCAAGCAAAATAATGTGGCGATTTACATGCTACCCGCTAAACATTTCTTGTCCATAAGTGAGGCTTTAACGAAATTGTTACGTTGTTATTTTGGCAAGCTTCGAGATTCATTGCGTTTAGTTTCAATGCCTTACGGGGTTTTGTTCGAGCTCTAGTCATTAAAATTTAGCGGCCCTTTAAATCAGTACTTTAAATTAACCTGTCTGATGGGTGTAATGCCCCCCATTTGATAACCAGCTAACCGTAAGCCGATAGCCCTCACCCACTTGATGCACAACATAAGCGCTCCAATTCATAATTTGAAATCAATTAAATACTGACTAATAAATTCAGGTTTTAATGGTTTGGAAAAATAATAACCTTGAATGAAATCACAATTTAATCGAGTCAAAATATCTACTTCATTTTTTAATTCTACTCCCTCGGCAACAACATTAACTTGAAGCGCTTTTGCCATTGAGATAATCGCAGACACAAGCACTTCACCATTTTTCTCTTTAGTCATATCTAAAATAAAGCTCCTATCAATTTTTAATACATTAATTGGAAATCGACGTAAATAACTCAGAGAAGAGTAACCGGTACCAAAATCATCTAGCGCTATTGTACAACCAGCAAGCTGCAGTTTATTAAGTAATGCAATATAATTATCATTCTCAGGTGCTAGAACACTTTCAGTTAATTCAAAACATATATCTCTGGGATTTAGGCCATGCTCTTGAATAGTATCAATCCATTTGTTTTCTTTAGCACGCTCGGGAAACTCATAAATAGAACGATTTATATTAAAAACAATATCAGTAAACCCCTTTTTCTTGAGGATTTTTAGCTCTTTACAGGCCTGGTTTAATACAAAATCACCTATTGCTTTAATTAACCCAAATTTCTCAGCAGCAGGTATGAACTCTGCAGGAGAACGACAAGAGCCATTGTTATCCCATCGAACAAGCGCTTCAAACTTAGAAACAGATTTTTCTTTTAAGGATACGATGGGTTGGTAGACTAAACTGAATTCATTATTTTCAATCGCTAGCTCTAAGGCTTTTTTTAATTCTTCTTCTTTTTTTGCTTCATCTGATAGCTGTTGGGTATAGAATTCATAAGAGTTTCGTCCATTATCTTTAGAAAAAAACATTGCTTGCTCTGCTTTTTCAAATAACCCATGAGCATCAGTGGCATTCTCACTATAGCAAGCAATACCAATACTAAGCGTTATTTTAATAGTAATACCATCAATTAGAATAGGCTGAATAAATGCATTAGTAATCTTGTCGATAATTAGAACAATTGATTCACGATCTTTTATATTATTAGCAAACAGCGCGAAGTTATCTCCACTGGTGCGTGAAACAATATCATTATTTCTTATAAGCGACTGTAAGGTGTTTGCTACGTGAATAAGTACTTTATCCCCGAACACATAACCATATAAACCATTGATTTTCTGGAATAAATCAAGATCTATGACTAGCAATGCTGCTGTAATTGTGATTTTGTGTGGACTATGATTTTCAGATATGGATTTTTCGATAAACTGAAAAAGTTTATTTTTATTTGCCGTTTTCGTTAATGCATCATAACTATCCTGGTATTTTATTTTCTCTTTAGCTTCATAATGCTCTGTAATATTTGAAAAAAAAGCAATGTAATTAGTAAGTTCACTATGTTCATCGAAGATCGAGGTAATTGAAAGCCACTCTAGATATTCGCTACCATTTTTTCGTTTATTCCAAATTTGCCCTTGCCAGTGTCCATTCTCATTAATATTGGCCCACATTGTCTGATAGAAGGCTTCACTTTGCTTATCTGAAGATAATATTTTGGGCGTTTTTCCTTGCAAATCTGATTGTGAATAACCTGTAATACGCGTAAAGGAAGGATTTACATAAGTAACAAATTGATTTTGATCACAGACAATAATCGCATCATGACTTTTTTCAACAATGTATTTATAGAACTCTATTTTTTTTGAAGAAGCAACTTTGTGTAATTCTTTTTCTATTAAACCAGAAAAAAGCAAAAAAAGTGTTTCCACCTCATCAATGTGGCTAATTGTATTGTCAAATAGTGCAACCAAAATCGCATCAACACGTCCTTCACAGGTTTTTAATGGAACTCCTACGTAACCTTCAACCCCCATATCTACAAGAAGTTTATCGTCTGGGTATAGTTGTTGAACATTTTCACTGTGAGTACACAAAGACTCATTGGCAACTTTGGAACAAGGTGTATTCTTAAGAGCATAACTAAAACCATCAATTATTAGCCCTTTATGCGTTGCAGCCAACGATGTTGCTGTTGTTCTTCTGTCATCAAGGGTAGCGATAAAAACATAATCAGCATTAACAGCATTGCCAAGAGCGATACATATCTTTTTAAAAAATTCATTACTTTTAATATTAGATAAGCTTTCAATAATGTTTTTTATTTTTTGATTATTCATAATGTTCTATTCCAAATATTGTTAGACCAATTACGACATCACTAAAATTCTTTGTGGCCATAAAATCATTATAAAGTTAGTTCTTAGGGTGCAGCTATCAATTAAAAACAAGTTACCGTTTATAGTTACCCGAGCTAACCATCATGTTACATTTTGTTTTCATCTGATGATCTTCTGCTATTTTTCTTTTAAGTTCGACTTTTTTACTGAATTGTCATCAAATTCGATGCAAAACAAAACATTGTATATCATTATAGTGAGAATTATTCTTAAACTTGTTGTTACAAAAGTCCATTGGGTCAACTAAATTTAGATCAACCAGCTGAGCACATGGGTACAATATACGATCAGCTGACTCTTGATCAACGAAACCAGCTTGAAGCCCTTAACAAACTAAACTTCTTAGCACGATAGATAGCCTCAGATTCAGTCGTTCTAATAAATCAGTATCGAACGAGTTGCGGCCTCACAGGCTGTTATTGTACATAAGTGGCAATTTAACAAAGCGATCAGCCACCAAGAATCATAAACCCGCAAGAATATTTAGCCATTAGCAAGCAGTGCAATTCACCGTCCAATAAATAGACTATTGTTAGTAGATAATTATCTAAGGGAATTTGTGTTTATGAATGACTCTTCGACGAAACTACCAGCAGTATTGACTACAGCGGCTACTATTTTGGCTGTTAGTTTTAGCTCTTCGCTATTAGCGGCAGCTAGTTGGAAAAATGGTGATCGAATTTTCGGGCAATCCAACGATGGTTACTGGTATCCCGGAAAAATCACTAGCATTCATGCTAAGGGTTACAACGTTAAGTACGATGCCAACAGTAATGTGGTCAATGCACTAAAAGTTGCTGCCTATAGCTGGAGAACCGGTTCACAACTGCAATGTACGATGGAAGGTGCTGGCAGTCGCTATTTTAGCGGCAAGATCCTGACCACTGAAGCTTATAGTGTCTTTCGAATTCGTTTTGATAACGGACATACCCAGTATCGAAGATCTTCTTCTTGCCGCTTTTCCGGAACCCCTTATATAGCGGTGTCCAAACCCATAGTGCAGTATAGCCCGCCGCCTCCTGGAGGAAATAATCGTAAATTTAATCCCGGGGAAGCGGTGCTTGCCTACCACAGCGGCTTTTGGTATCCAGCCACCATTACCGCGGTACGCACCCAGGACTACAGCATAAAATTCAGTGGTGGGCTAGTATCTAATCATCAAGAATCATATTTGAGCCGTATTGTTTGGGGACAGGGAAGCCGTGTGCAATGCGACTCTAAAACAGATTCAGGCCAGACTTACTACAATGCTCAAGTCGAGGCTATCAACAATAGAGATATATGGGTGATTTACAATAACGGGGTACGCGAGAATTTTACCCACGGTTACTGCCGGTCCAAATAGCATATTGACGTAACAACGCTTAAGAGAAATGAGTATTTTGTCAGTTAAACCACAAATTGATAAAGCGCATGCCCTGCCTCACTGAATTTATCAGTTTCTAATAACCTGCTGCATTACCCGTTAGATCAAGAGCTTGCATTGACGATTAACGACATAAATACTCGCTCACAAATATTCATCTTGCATTAAGCAGTCTTTGTTGTCATCGTTGTACTGCTCAAAAGCATAGATCAGTGTTCCCTAGACCAATAATAGACTTGTTTATCAGATGCTTAATGTTTTTACGGTTTTGAAATAGTAAACTTTTTGTTCTTATCAAGAACTGCGACTGAAAAAATATAATCTACTATCGGCCAGTACTGAGATAGACAAAACGCAAATTACTACTATAATCTACAAAGATTCATCTCATTCCCAAGTGGCAAGGAGGCCATATGTTTAGGTCGGTGAATGCTCTTGATTACATGACAGCACAGCCTGTTGTGGTTAAACCTGATACCAATATCTTTCATGTTATCCATGAAATCATCGTCCATAAGGTCTCTGGTGCCTCTGTGGTTGATGAGGATAACAACTTAGTAGGGATTATCTCCGAAATCGACTGTTTGCGCGCTATTCTGGATGGCAGTTATTATAATCAAGCCAATGGTACTGCCGCTGATTTCATGACTGTAGAAGTGGAAACCGTCTCTACCCCTATTGATATCTTGGCTGTGGCTAAACGTATGGTAGCTAACCAAAGGCGAAGAATCCCGGTGGTTGAAAACGGTAAATTTGTCGGTCAGTTAAGCGTGCGCAGTATTCTTAAGGCCATTAAAGATTTTGATGTCCCAGAAGATAAGACTGAAAGATAAGACTGAAAGATAAGAGAAACAGCACCAGCTCATGATTAAGTGAAAGTAGTGTTATAGGAGTCCATATGATTTCAATGGCTTTTGTCGTCTATTTTTTGGCCATTATTCTACTGACCATCACTATGTTGGTTATATCCAGGCTGCTAAACCCGAAAGCTGTAAAGCGTAGCAACAAGCTGCCGTTTGAGTCAGGGATCGTGCCCCATGGCGATACTAACTTGCGCTGGAACGTCAATTATTTTCTGGTTGCTATTCTTTTTGTCATATTTGATATGGAGGCTGTATTTCTCTATGTCTGGGCAATCGTAGTATTGGAAACTGGCTGGCCTGCATTTTTTGCCACTTCAGTGTTTATTTTTGTACTGCTGATCGCCCTGGTTTATGAATGGCGTATGGGTGTGCTGGAATGGGGTAAAAAACTGTAGCGACAAGTAACTCAAGGAGAGAGTCATGCGCTGGAAGCTATCAAAACCACAACAATCAATTGAAAGCAGTCCAACACTTGAAGAGATTCTAGAAAAAAATATCTTAATGGCAAAGCTCGACGACTTGGTCGCCTGGGGTCGCAGCAACTCTCTGTGGCCCTTTAATTTTGGTCTCTCCTGCTGTTACGTGGAGATGGCCACCGCCTTTACCAGTCGTCATGATATTGCCCGTTTTGGCGCAGAAGTTATCCGCGCCACCCCCCGTGAAGCCGATTTGATTGTTATATCCGGCACTCCCTTTTTAAAAATGGCTCCAGTGATCAGGCATTTATACGACCAGATACTTGAGCCACGTTGGGTCATCAGTATGGGCTCTTGTGCCAATTCCGGCGGTATGTACGATGTTTACAGTGTCGTGCAAGGTGCCGATCGTATTTTACCTGTCGATGTCTATGTACCCGGCTGCCCTCCTCGCCCTGAAGCGCTGCTGTATGGCTTGACTGTTTTACAAGAGGCAATTAAGAACGGCGCGGATAAACAGCAAAGACCCCTGGGAAAGGTAGTCACCGCCAAGCAGATAGAAGCTTTTTCCTGCCGCAATTTACGCGATGAAAAAAACGCCCGGCGCATCGCCATGACGCAAATTGATAGTCCCGATGGAGTGTAGTGGCCGATGATGACAGAGGGATCAGAGCAGCAACAATTACTGGCCGCGATCAGCCAGCAATTTGGTCAGCAGTTTATCACTGAACAGCTTAACTGTGGCCCTGCCCTGACCTGTTGGGTAGCGGCAACTAAGCTGCAACAAGTACTGAGTTATTTGCGCGATGGGCCAGATAAATTTCTAATGTTAGTGGATCTTTATGCGGTAGATGAAAGGCTGCGCCAGCACAGCAGCGACCAACCCAACTGTGATTTTAGTATTGTCTATCAACTGTTATCAGTGCAGCACAACTTTGATATCAGGATAAAGCTGGCACTAGTGGGTGATTACCCTACCGCTGCCAGTATCTCTACACTGTGGCAAAACGCCAATTGGTACGAGCGCGAAATATGGGACATGTACGGTATTGTCTTCACCGGACACCCACTGCTAAAGAGAATCTTAACCCCGCCAACCTTTGTCGGTCATCCACTGCGCAAAGAATTTCCCTGTCGCGCCACTGAACAACCGCCTTTTAGTATGAGCGAAGAACAACTAGAAGCAGAGCAGCAGGCACTTAAGTTTGACCCCGCTGACTGGGGAATGCGCCGTCAATCTGCTGATTCAGATTTTATGTATTTAAACCTGGGCCCCAACCATCCCAGTGTGCACGGAGTATTTCGCATAGCCTTGCAGCTTAACGGAGAGCGCATCATAGATGCCGCTCCCGATATTGGTTATCACCATCGGGGCGCAGAAAAAATCGCCGAGCGTCAGACCTGGCATGGTTTTATACCCTACACTGACCGGATCGATTACTTAGGTGGGGTAATGAATAACCTACCTTATGTTTTGGCCATAGAGCAGATGGCAAAAATTGAAGTGCCCGAGCGAGCTCAATGTATCAGAGTGATGTTATCAGAGTGTTTTCGAATTCTCAGTCATATGCTGTTTTACGGTACTTTTGCTCAAGATCTTGGCCAGCTATCAACTATCTTCTACCTGTTTATCGACCGGGAAAAATTGTTCTCCATCATCGAGGCAATTACCGGCGCGCGGATGCACCCAAGCTGGTTCAGAATAGGCGGGGGCGCTCAGGATTTACCCCGGGGCTGGGATAAAATGCTTCGCGAGTTCATCGATTATTTTCCGGCCCGTTTAGATGAGTACGATGTCCTGACTATGCAAAACTCAATCATAAAGAAACGCTCCGTCGGCATCGGTCAGTACAGCACTAAAGAAGCCCTTGAATGGGGAGTTACCGGTGCAGGTTTAAGAGCGACAGGCATGGATTTTGACTTGCGTAAAGCCCGTCCTTACAGCGGTTACCAACAATATGAATTTGAAGTCCCCACCGCTGACAATGGAGATTGTTACGATCGATGTTGGGTGCGGGTCCAGGAGATGCGCCAGAGTTTAAAAATCATCCGCCAGTGTTTAGACAACATGCCGACAGGTGCATATAAGGCATCACACCCTTTGACCACTCCGCCGATGATAGATAAAAGCAAACATGATATAGAAACTCAAATTCAGCATTTTCTGAATGTCAGCTGGGGGCCGGTGATGCCTGTAGAGGAATCTTTTGTCGCTGTGGAGGCCACCAAAGGAATTAACGGTTATACCTTGTACAGCGATGGATCCAATACCAGCTACAGAACTCGCATCAGAACACCTTCATTTCCCCATTTGCAAATGATACCGCATCTGTCACGTGGGGTTTTACTTCCAGACTTGATCGCTATTATCGCCAGTATCGATTTTGTTATGGCTGATGTAGACAGGTGACTTAATGACCAATAAGTTTGTAAACCAACAGCAGATTCAAACTGACAAGCAGCAGCTGCAACAGCTATTGTCGGTACAGGAAAAAAGCGAAATAGATCAGTTGTTGGCTCACTATCCTCAGCCAGGTGGCGCCTGTATCGACGCATTGGCGATAGTGCAAAAGTATCGCGGCTGGGTCAGTGATCAGGCCATCGCCGCACTGGCTGAGCATATGGGTATCTCTCTGTCCGAGCTGGAATCGGTGGCCACTTTTTATAATCTGATTTTTCGCCGCCCAGTGGGCCCAGTACTGATGCACCCCTGCAATGGCATCAGCTGTCAATTGTTAGGTTATAAAAAGATCCAACAGCAACTGCGGGCAGCGCTGCAGATTGAAGAGGGTGAAACCTCTGCAGATGGGCAGATAACGTTGATATCCCTGCCCTGTTTAGGCGCCTGCGATAAAGCCCCGGTGATGTTAGTTCGCGAGGCCATCAGCGATGGCCAGCCTGGCACTAGTAGCGAGAGTTTACTGGTTAATCTGCACTGCACAGAGCTAGAGCTGTTGTTACAACAATTCAAGGAGAGTGCGCTATGAGTGTCACTCAAGCTCCCTCTTTGCCCCTTACTCAGCATCTTAATCTGCAGCAACCGCTGGATTTATCCGCCTACCGGCAACAGGGGGGCTATTTGGGTTTCAGTGCCGCCCTGGAGCAAAGCGGCGATGCGGTGTTACAAATCATTAAAGATTCTAATCTGCGTGGTCGCGGCGGTGCTGGGTTTCCCACCGGGATGAAATGGAGTTTTGTTCCCGCAGTGACCGACAGTGCTGAGCCCAGATACTTAGTAGCCAATGCCGACGAGATGGAACCTGGTGCCTTTAAGGACCGCTGGTTAATGGAGGGCGCTCCACACCAGCTGGTTGAGGGCATGTTAATCGCCGCGCACACTATCTCTGCCAATGTCGGTTATATTTTTTTACGCAATGAATACACACTAGCGGCGAGACGGCTGCAACAAGCTATTGATGAATGCAGAAGTGCCGGGTTACTGGGAAACAATATCCAGGGGTCGGCCATGTGTTTTGACTTGCACATACACACCAGCGCCGGCCGCTATATCTGCGGCGAAGAGACAGCCTTAATTAATGCACTGGAGGGAAAACGTGCGATCCCCAGAGCTAAGCCACCTTTTCCCCAAGTCGCAGGCCTGTGGGGCAAACCTACCATAGTCAACAACGTAGAAACTTTCTATAACTTGCCCAACATAGTGTTATTTGGTGCCCAGTGGTATCAGTCATTAGGCAGCCATGAAGATGCCGGCACTAAAATTTACGGGGTCAGCGGTCGCGTCAAACATCCGGGTCTGTGGGAGCTGCCAATGGGTACTAGCTTGCGCGAGATTATCCAACAACACGCCGGAGGCATGAGCGATGGCTATCAATTGCGCGCCTATCAGCCAGGTGGCGGCTCTACGGATTTTTTATTGCCGGAGCATTTAGACACACCGATGGACTACAACAGTATCGGCGCAGTAGGAAGCCGTATGGGCACTGGCACAGTGATTGTCCTGGACGATAAAAACTGCCCCGTAGATATGATCTTAAACTTAGTCTCGTTCTTTGCACAAGAATCCTGCGGCTGGGGCACTCCCTGTCGCGAGGGCTTGCCCAGTGCCAGTTATCTACTCGGGGAGATAGAAAATGGTCGGGGAAAAATGTCTGATTTAGATTATCTGCAAGACATTGTGCAACTTGTCAGCTTTGGCAATACTTTTTGTGCACTGGCCCCGGGGGCAGCAGAACCTCTACAGAGCGGACTAAAATTTTTTCAACGCGAATTTGAACAACATATTCAACAACAGTGCTGTCCATACAAATAAACGCAGCTGATAATTTCTGCGCAGTTAGTCAGCAAAGTAAAAGTTAGTTTATAAAATCATGGGGTTGAAGCATGCCAGAGATTAACATAGACGGCAAAACTTACCAGGTTACAGCAGGTAAAAATCTGTTGCAGGCTTGTCAGGAGTTAAAATTGCAGCTGCCCTATTTCTGTTGGCATCCGGCTTTAGACTCTGTTGGCTCCTGTCGTCAATGTGCAGTATTAATGTTTCAAAACGATCAGGATACTCGTGGTCGTATCACTATGGCCTGTATGACCGCCGTTAGCGATGGCCAGAGATTCTCGATCCAGGCAGGCAAGGCACAAAAGTTTCGACAGCTGTGTATCGAGGCCACTATGACCTCACACCCCCATGATTGCCCGGTATGTGAGGAGGCCGGCGAATGTCATTTGCAAGACATGACCTTGATCAGCGGGCATATAGAACGTCGCTTTCAGGGACCCAAAAGAACCCATAAAAACCAATATCTCGGCCCTTTCATTAACCATGAAATGAACCGCTGTATCGCCTGTTACCGCTGTGTCCGCTATTACCGGGATTACAGTGGTGGCACTGACTTGAACGTATTTTCCAGTCGCAACAATGTCTTCTTTGGCCGCGCCCAAGCGGGTGTGCTTGAGAGTGAATTCAGCGGAAATTTGGCGGAAGTTTGCCCCACCGGAGTCTTTACCGATAAAACGTATAGCGCGCATTACTCACGCAAGTGGGACTTGCAGTCAGCACCTGCGGTCTGTGTACACTGCAGTATCGGTTGCAATACTTTTCCCGCTGAGCGCAATGGCATTCTCCGAAGAATAACCAACAGATATCACCCGCAGATCAACGGCTATTTTCTCTGCGACCGAGGCCGTTTCGGTTATGATTTTGTCAATCATGCGCAGCGCACTGAACACGCCTGGCAGCGCAATAACAGCAGCCAGACTACCGAGCAGTTAAATAGCCAGCGGGCTCAGGATAGCTTTAGCTCGTACCTAAAAAATACCGAGCAGCTGCTGGCTATAGGTTCCTCGCGCAGCTCGTTGGAGAATAATTTTTGTCTGCAGAGTTTAGTCGGCGCAGAGAATTTTTACTCGGATAATAGCGCACAGCTAGAAACACAATTACAGCAGTTGCTCGATCACTACCGCAACGTTCAGCCGAGCTCAGATTTAAACAGCTTAGAGGCAAGCGATACTGTCTTGCTGATAGGCGCAGATGTCACTCAAAGTGCACCGCGTATCGCCCTGTCTATCAGGCAGATGATCAAAAACGCTGGGATTGCCAAAGCAGCCACACTTGGGGTCGCCTATTGGAGTGCCGCTGAAGTACAAAACATCCGCCAACAGCTTAAATCACCACTGCATATTATCAGCAGTCACAGTACCCGTTTAGACGATATAGCCCGCAGCATCGATAACAATCACCCGCACCAACAACTGGCCTTAATCAATGAGATTTGCAGTTGTTTTTCTAAAGATAAATCAAACGCTGCACAATCCCCTGCAGATGACGACTCAATTGCAGCCAAAGCTAAGGCTATCTACCGGGATCTGCTGCAGGCAGAGAAACCTTTTATAGTGACCGGTATCCACCCGGGGCAACCTGTTGAGCTGTTGCTGGCCAGTCTGAAATTGTCTGCGATGCTCTATCAACACAATAAGCAGGCCGGGCTGATCTGCGCTGTGCCCTGGGCAAATAGCCTAGGTTTGGCGCTACTGACTGATCGCCAACAAAACATTGATACTGTGCTGCAAAGACTAGAAATGCGAACAGTAAAGACCTTAGTGATATTGGAAACGGATCTGTATCGCTACTGCTCGACACAAAAGATGCATAAGTTACTGGCTGATGTCGAGAATATAATTGTCCTTGATCATCTAATCACTGCCACTGGCGAACAGGCAGACCTACTGCTGCCTAGCAGTAGCTTCGCGGAGCAACACGGCAGCTGGGTGAATTACGAAGCGCGACTGCAACATTCGCTCAAGTGCTTTGCCGCAGCTTCGCAGCGCCGCCCCGCCTATCAGTGGTTGACGGCTAACACCCCCTTACAGACGATTATCAAGGACTTATCGGGCGTTGCAGAATGTCTGCGCGAACTGCCATCGCTGTACTCAATCAAGTCTGATGATTTCCACGTTGCCCGTAAAACAGTGCGCGAATCAGGACGAACAGCGCTGCACTCCTTCATAAATATCAAAGACATACAGCCGGATGCTGATCTTGATTCCAACTATCAGCACTCTCAGGAAGGGCTTGCCAGCAATCTTCACAACAACCAGTCACCTGCCTATATTTGGTCACCGCACTGGAATTCCAGTGAGTCACTTAACCAGTTTCAGGACAGTGAATCAGGTGCTATACAAGGCGCGCACTCTGGTTTGCTACTGTTTGCACGACGCCAGACTGCTAACTCTTGTGTGACACAAAAGCAGCCATTTGACTCCGTCAAAGAATCGTCCGCTGATAGTCAGAACGTGCTCAGGGTACTGCCCTTTGAGCATATTTTTGCCGATGAAGAACTCTCAAGATACGTCGAACATATCGGCCAACTGGCCCCTGCAGATTGCATTAGAATCAATACAGCCCAAGCGCAGCGTTTAGGCTTAATCGCCAACCAACTACTGGATTATTCATTTGTCACAGCCGATGGCTCAGCACTTGAAAGCACAGAGCCTGCGAGCACAACCGCGCTGCCACTAACAATCGACGACAGTATTGCCGCTGGGGTTGCACTATTGCCGACACTGCTGTTGCAGCGTGCACCTGCCAGCGTTGTTTGTTGGCTAAGCTTGGCTTCTGCAGAGGAGTCCTCTGATGCATGAACTAGTGACGCCACTGATTATATTGCTGATTTTGCTGCTCAGCGCCGCCACACTGACCTGGGTTGAGAGGCGTATTTTAGGCTTTTGGCAGGACAGGTATGGACCCAATCGGGTCGGTCCTTTTGGCTTGTTGCAGGTCGTTGCTGACATGATCAAACTGTTTACCAAAGAAGATTGGATACCGCCCTTTGCCGACAAAGTGATCTTTGTTATCGCTCCTATGATAGTGATGATCATGATGTTATTGGGGTTTGCCATCATCCCATTTAGTCCGCAGCTGCAAATAGTCGATTTTGATAACGGGCTGTTGTTCTTCCTGGCAATTAGCTCATTGTCGGTATACAGCGTGATGTTGGCAGGCTTCTCATCCAACAGCAAGTACGCGCTGTTTGGAGCGCTGCGTGCCACCGCGCAAATGATTAGCTACGAAGTCTTTATGGGGTTGTCGCTGATGGGTGTCGTTATCTTAAGTGGCAGCTTTAGCTTGCGCGAAATAGTAGAAGCACAGTCAGAGCAATGGTTTTTTATCCCGCAGATAGCCGCGCTGGGGATCTTTATGATTGCCGGTATTGCCGAGAGCCATCGAGCTCCCTTTGATCTTCCCGAGGCCGAACATGAAATTGTCGCCGGTTTTCACACTGAATATTCCAGCATGAAATTTGGCATGTTTTTTATCGGTGAGTATTTGGGAGTGATATTGATCTCGGCGATGATCGTGACTTTGTTTTTCGGCGGCTGGCAGGGCCCCTTGCTACCACCATTACTGTGGTTTTTATTAAAGACCAGTGCCTTTGTACTGTTCTTTATTTTGCTGCGCGCTGCAACACCCAGACCTCGATACGATCAATTAATGGCTTTTGGTTGGAAGTACATGTTGCCGTTGGCACTGCTTAATTTATTGCTGACCGGGGCCTATCGCTTATGGACTCAATAATATCACCCAAGATGTGGAGTTCGACTAATGAAAAGTCAACTTAAGACACTGGCCAAGGTTTTAAAACACAGCTTTAGCCGATTAGACACAGTGCAGTATCCGGATCAACAGCCCTACCTGGCGCCGCGCTATCGCGGCAGAATCGTTCTCACCAGAGATCCCGACGGGGTCGAGCGCTGTGTTGCCTGCAATTTATGCGCGACAGTCTGCCCGGTTGACTGCATCGCACTGCAAAAAACTGAGCTCGATGATGGACGCTGGGTAGCAGAGACCTTTGATATAAATTTTGCCCGCTGCATCATGTGTGGGTTTTGCGAAGAGGCCTGCCCTACTCACGCTATCCAGCTGACCCCCGATTTCGAGATGGCCGAGTACGATCGACAGAACTTGTTATACCGTAAGGAGCATTTGCTCATTGCTGGCAGCGGTAAATATCACGATTACAACTTCTATCAGGTCAGTGGCAAACAAATAGCCGGAAAAGCTAAAGGTGAGGCCGACAACGAGTTAGCGCCTGTCGATATCAAGAGCCTGCTACCATGATTGCCGTATTGTTTTATATTGCCGCCGCCGTAGCGCTGTTAAGCGCAGTACTCACTGTCCCCCGCCATAATGCAGTGCACGCTCTACTCTATTTAGTGATCACTATGCTAGCGATCTCGCTTATCTTCTTTTTATTGGGCGCCGCCTTTGCCGCAGCACTGCAAATTATTGTCTACGCTGGCGCAATCATGGTGCTGTTTGTCTTTGTCACTATGATGCTACATCAAGGAGAGCTGAGCATTCGCCAGGAAGCGCAATTGTATCGCCCCTCCCAGTCATTTGGCGCAATAGTATTAAGCATCGTGTTGCTACTGGAAACCTTATATTTACTGGCCCCGGTGTTAATTGAGCAACAGG
The DNA here is from genome assembly GCA_000416315.1 of Osedax symbiont Rs2. Classification (GTDB taxonomy): domain Bacteria; phylum Pseudomonadota; class Gammaproteobacteria; order Pseudomonadales; family Balneatricaceae; genus Rs1. Next base: position 27,756 of record ASZI01000086.1, read on the forward strand.
CAACCGCCAGCGCCTTAAATGTAATCGGCGCCAAACAAATAGGCCTGCAGCTGTTTGGACCCTATCTGTTACTGGTAGAAATAGCCGCGCTATTACTGCTGACAGCGTTAATAGGCGCCTTCCACATTGCCAGACGACATCAGGAGATTCCGACATGATCTCCCTCAATCAATTACACATAGAAATAGTAGTTCTATCAATATTGACTGGCTTAACAAAAGCCTTGCATCGAGCCAGACGTCTACAGGAGAGTTTTGTATGATTCCCTTAGAACAGGTTCTGTTTTTCAGTATCGCACTGTTTGCCATTGGTGTTTTTGGAGTTTTGGTGCGGCGCAATTTGCTGTTTATTTTGATTTCAATCGAAATAATGCTCAACGCTGTCGCTGTATTGTTTGTGGCGGCTGGGAATTATCACAATAACGCCGATGGTCAGATTATGTATTTATTAATTCTCACACTGGCTGCCTCAGAAGTCGCAGTTGGCCTGGGTTTAGTGATTCAGATGTACCGTCGCACTCTGTCTCTGGATGTCGATCAGCTGGCAAGTATGAACGAGCAATAATCAGGAGAGAAAATGCAGCAACAATATTTATCACAATTGTTATTGGCAGTAGTGCTACTGCCATTGCTCAGTGCAACACTGTTGCTGCTCGTTGCGCTGTTCTCTGTCAATTTGAAAAACCTCTGGGTTGCCACTTTAGCAGTAGCGGCAATCGCTGGATCTGCTATTTGTGTCGTCTTGATCCATTTGCAACTGGCAGACACCGTCAACTTTAGTTTTAGCTACACCTATGCAAACTGGTTAAATGTTGGCAGTTTCTCGGCAGCTTTTGGTGTCTATCTGGATGGCTTGTCACTGGTGATGATTTCCATTGTCAGCGGTGTAGGTTTTCTGATTCACCTATACTCGGTTGGTTTTATGGCGAAAGACCAAGATTTTCAACGTTTTTTTATCTACCTCAATTTATTTGTAGCCGCCATGTTAGTGTTAGTGTTGGCGGACAATCTGCTGATGTTATTTTTGGGCTGGGAGGGCGTCGGTCTTTGCAGTTACCTGTTAATCGGTTTCTGGCATCAAAAACATGCCAACTCTCTAGCAGCCAATAAAGCCTTTATCATGACCCGTATCGGCGATACTGCAATGGCCATTGCTTTGCTGTTGCTGTTCATACAGCTCGGTACTTTAGACATCCAGCTGCTTCAACAGCAGGCCGTGCAGCTCTGGCCATTACAAAACAGTCAGGGAGCAGTGCTCGACAGCGTCACAGTTTGCGCGCTGTTACTGTTGGCAGGCGCAGTCGGAAAATCCGGGCAGCTGCCGCTGCAATCCTGGCTACCAGATGCCATGGCGGGCCCCACCCCTGTCAGTGCCCTTATTCACGCAGCTACCATGGTAACTGCGGGGGTCTATCTGGTTGCGCGTTTTCACCAATTATTTTCGCTCTCACCGCTGGCTATGCAGGCAGTGGCGACTATTGGTGCCATCACCCTGATTATTGCCGCCACTGCTGCTCTGGTGCAGCGAGATGTAAAGCGTATCTTGGCCTATTCCACCATCAGTCAAATTGGTTACATGTTTTTAGCCTTGGGGGCCGGTGCCTATTCCGCGGCGGTGTTCCATTTAATGACCCACGCTTTTTTTAAGGCATTATTATTCCTGGCAGCTGGCGCACTCATTTATTGCATGCAGCATCAGCACAATATTTTTCGTATGGGTGGGCTGCGCAGTAAATTGCCGCTGATTTGTATCTGTTTCTTTTTCGGCTGCGCGGCTCTGGCGGCCCTGCCATTAATGTCAGGATTCTTCAGTAAAGAGCTGATTTTACAGAAATTACTGGACAAAGAAATGTACGGATTTTGGTTAGTGGCTCTGTCTGGAGCCTTTATAACCGCGTTCTATAGTTTTAGATTATTCTTTGTTGTCTTCTTTGGTAGTACCTTGCAATTACCTGATGCTAAACCTGCAACTAGCATGAAAATAGCCCTGTCTGTGTTAGTGCTACTGAGCATTTTTGGCGGTATAAAACCTAGCGGGCTCGCCGCTGTCTTTAGCGAGTCAGAATTGGCTAGCGATCACAATCTGGCGATTGTTTTATTGACTATTGCAGTGCCCCTAAGCGCCATTGCTGTCTGTTGGTTTGTCTTCAAAAAACAACTATTTAACCGCAACATAAAGTCTGACAAGCTCAGGGGTTTGCACAATTTTCTATACAGCGGCTGGGGCTTTGATCAGCTCTATAACAGTTTGTTTGTGCGCCCTTTTATTAAGGCAACTGACAGTAATAAAAAAGACTTCATCGATAGCTTCTACACCGGCTTATCTAAGCTTAGCCAGCTCAGTCATCATTACTTAAGTACAGTGCAAAATGGCCAGCTGCGCTGGTACAGTGCCAGCTTAGTCTTATTTAGTATCGCAGCGATGACCTATTTATTGACTTCCTAGGGCTGTGAAGTGCTGTGCCCATGACCTGTAACTTTGGGCTAAAGGCAGGCAGAGAACATCGACAGATCAAACGGCGCTTGGCCTTTAACGCAGTTGCAACAGCGCTTGATTCTACAAATAGATACTTAGCTACAATAAAACATAAGGATAAATGGATGTTAATGGAGTTGATTTCAATTTTACTGCTAGGTGCTCTGTTTGCCTGGATCAGTGAGTCACTGCAACTGCAGCTGCCTAAATGGATTGCTATTGCGACATTGCTAAGTGCGTTTTACCCACTGCGTCAGCTGCTAATGGAACTTGATACTGGTTCAATGCAAGTATGGCTGGTAAACGAGAGTATCGAATGGATTCCCAGGTTTAACATCCGCTTTCACTTAGCCTTAGATGGGCTGAGTCTGTTGTTGGTTTTATTAACGCTGCTAATGGGTTTAATAGCCGTGCTGGCTGCCTGGAAAGAAATTAGCTATAAACCAGGTTTTTTTTACTTTAATCTGCTGTGCTCACTGGCGGGCGTGATCGGGGGATTCTGCGCCTTAGATCTGTTCCTGTTTTTTGTCTTCTGGGAAGTCATGCTGGTACCTATGTACCTGCTGATAGCGGTTTGGGGCTATGAAAACCGTCGCTATGCGGCAATGAAATTTTTCCTCTTTACTCAGGCCGGTGGCCTAATCATGCTCTTGAGTATCTGCGCCTTAGTATTGCTGCACTACCAAAACAGTGGCGAAATTACCTTTAACTATTTTGCACTAATGCAGCATCAACTCTCGGATCAGGCGGCATTTTGGGTAATGCTGGGCTTTTTTATCGCCTTTGTTATCAAGCTGCCGATTGTCCCTTTGCACAATTGGCTTCCCGACGCCCATACTGAGGCACCGACGGCGGTTAGCGTTATCTTAGCGGCGGTACTGCTTAAAACCGGCGGTTATGGATTGCTGCGTTTTGTGCTTCCATTGTTTCCAGAAGCTTCTTTAGAGATTGCACCAGTGGTGATGGCGATAGCCGCTATCAGTATTATCTACGGTGCTTTAATGGCCTTCTCACAACAAGACTTAAAACGCCTGGTCGCCTACTCCAGTGTCTCGCATATGGGATTTGTGCTTTTGGGTTGCTATGCATTCACCGCCCAGGCCTGGCAGGGTGCTGTGTTACAAATGCTAGCCCACGGAGTCAGTAGCGCCGCGCTGTTTGCTTTGGTAGGGGCAATTCAGTATCGCTACCACACACGTGATTTAGCGCAATTGGGCGGCCTATGGCAGTGCATTCCAAAACTTAGTGGCATGCTACTGTTTTTTGTAGTCGCCTCTTTGGGTATGCCAGGGCTTGGCAATTTTGTGGCTGAGTTTTTAGTATTAGTGGGCAGCTTCAGTACTTATCCTAAATTAACCATAATGGCGGCGACAGGTTTAATATTAGCGGCAATTTACTCCCTAAAAATTGCTCATCAGACCTTGTTTGGCACACTTAAACTGCAATCAAGCATTGATCTGGATCGCAGGGAAGTGCTGATGATGTTGTCAATGGTATTACTGCTGCTATGGCTGGGGCTGCATCCTCAGCCAATAATAGACCTAGCGCAACAGAGTATAAACCAGTTATTAGTGGGAGCTAGACTATGATTATCGCTCTGCTACCTTGGATAATCATTAGCAGTACTGCACTGTTAGTGATGTTGTTAACTGCAATAAAACGCGACCACCTATACATCAGCTGCATCACATCACTGGGCTTGTTTATCGCACTATTAACACAGACAGCACAGATAAGCTTATCTGAATCAATGATTTACGAAAACAACTTAATATCAATCAACAACACAACAGCGCTGTTGTCGGCACTGTTGATATTGCTGGCACTAGTACTGAGCAGCTTACTGTATCCCTGGTTGAAAAAACTCCATGAACCCAGTGAAGAATATTACCTGCTATTTTTGTTCGCCACTCAAGGAGCACTGGTGGTTGCTGCCAGTAGCCATTTCGGCAGTTTCTTTTTGGGCCTGGAGCTGATGAGTTTATCACTGGTTGCGATGGTGGCCTACGTCGATAAGAGCAGCAAGGCTCTGGAGGCGGGGATTAAATACTTTGTGCTCTCGGCATTGGCTTCGGCCTTTATGTTAATGGCAATCGCCATTATCTACCTCTACAGTGGCACTCTTGCATTCAGTGAAATCCTGATCCAAATGAGTTCCAGTCAACTCGCGGTGGCCAGTGACAATAATATTGTCCTCAGTGCCGCAATCGTCTTACTGTTAGTCGGTGTTGCCTTTAAACTTTCACTAGCCCCCTGCCACTTATGGGTGGCAGATTTGTTTGAAGGTGCACCCTTGGCCAGTGCTGCATTTTTGGCAACCCTGGCAAAAGCGGCCATATTTATTCTGCTGATCAAACTATTTGAGAGCACCCATTGGCATCAGCTAAATGCAGTTGTCAGTATTGTTTCAATGATAGCAGCGGCATCTATGCTGATCGGGAATTTACTGGCACTGCTGCAAAAAAATATTCTACGTTTGTTAGCCTACTCTTCTATTGCGCACTTTGGATATCTTCTGTTGGCAATACTGGCGATCGCCCCTAGTACCCCACTGTCAGAGCAATACAGTCTAAGCACTGAAGCGGCCATCTTTTACCTAATTGCCTATTTAGTCACTGTATTAAGCATCTTTGCGATCTTAATGTTGCTGGCGGATAGCCGACAACTACAAAATTTTCAGATCAGCAGTTTTAAAGGTTTATTTTGGCACAATCCAGCAGCGGCTATCGTGCTGGCACTTTTACTGTTATCTTTGGCGGGAATCCCGTTAACTATCGGTTTTGTTGGAAAATTTTATTTAACCTTAGTCGCTGTCAACAGTCAGTTATGGTGGTTATTAAGTGTATTAATTGTCAGTAGCATTATCGGTCTATTTTACTATTTACGGATTATTTTATGCTTGTTGGAAAAAACCCAGCCACTGCCAAACACAAAACCTGCGACTGTATTAAACATTACAATTTTAGCGCTGATTTCATTGGCGGTAATAGGTTTAGGTGTGTTTCCGGGACAACTGGCGCTGCTTATCCAGCGCATCGTGATTTCCTAGTAGCTTAGAGCTCTAAGCACATTTGTTAGTACTACTTAAGGCCAGGTTTAATGAAACGTATTGTTATTGGCAGTTTTTTACTATTTCCTACATTGCTGGCAGCCAACTCTGGCGACACACCACAGTGGCTGGATCTCACTACCCACTGGGCGGGAATAGCTGCATTGCTAATTTTTATCAGCGCATACATATTGGTGATTGCTGAAGAATTTTTAGACTTGAGAAAATCAAAGCCGGTAATTTTAGCAGCGGGCATTATCTGGTCAATAATTGCCTATATTTATGCCGATAACAACTTTACAGACGAAGTTGAAACAGCCATAAGGCATAACCTGCTTGAGTATGCAGAGCTGATGCTGTTCTTGCTGGTCGCTATGACTTATATCAATAGCATGAAAGAGCGCGGCGTATTTGACAGTTTAAGAGCATGGCTGGTGGCTAAGCATTTTGATTATAGACAGCTGTTTTGGATGACTGGTCTGCTGGCTTTTTTTATCTCCCCTATCGCCGACAATTTAACCACTGCGCTATTGATGTGCGCTGTGGTCATTTCGGTGGGCCATGGCAACAGCAAATTTGTTTCAATTGCATGTGTCAACATTGTAGTTGCTGCCAATGCCGGGGGGGCATTCAGCCCCTTTGGTGATATCACCACTTTGATGGTCTGGCAAAAAGGCGTGATTGAGTTTCAGACCTTTTTTAGTTTAGCCATCCCTTCAATGGTAAATTATTTACTGCCCGCGATGATAATGAGTTACTTTATTCCCAGACAAAAACCGGCAGCAACTCAATCTACGGCGACCATGAAGCGCGGAGCAAAACGGGTCGTAATCTTATTTTTAATCACTATTTCCATGGCTGTCAGCTTTCATAACTTCTTGCATTTACCGCCAGTGATTGGCATGTTAACCGGTCTGTCGCTACTGCAATTGTTTGGCTTCTACCTTAAAAAGAGCCATGCTCGCCTCGATGCCGATATCAGCCTTAACAGCGAAACAAAACCATTCGATATCTTTTCCAGAGTCGCTGAAGCCGAGTGGGATACGCTGTTGTTCTTCTATGGGGTGATACTTTGTGTCGGTGGTTTGGGGTTTATTGGCTACCTCAGCTTAGTCTCAGAGCTTATGTACCAGCAGTGGGGCCCCACTTATGCCAATGTAGCCGTGGGGATAATCTCAGCCATCGTTGACAACATTCCGGTGATGTTTGCCGTCTTGACTATGATGCCGCAGATGTCTCAGGGACAGTGGTTACTTGTGACTCTGACAGCCGGGGTTGGCGGCAGCTTGCTGTCTATAGGCTCTGCTGCCGGCGTTGCGTTAATGGGCGCATCGCGGGGAAAATACACATTTTTTAGCCATTTAAAGTGGACCCCGGTGATAGCTTTGGGCTATTTTGCCAGCATTGTCACCCATATGTGGCTAAACAGTCACTACTTTTAAG
>ASZI01000087.1 GCA_000416315.1 Osedax symbiont Rs2
TGAATTTTATTCGTTATAAAGCAATGCTTTATATTGATTGGTAACTCATCCTGCTCGCTGTGTTTTGGGTGACCCCTGCAGCGAGGAGGCGAATTATATAGATCTACGGAGCGGCGTCAACCGTTAATTTGAAATATCTTAAAGTAGTAATTTATAAGCTCACTGCCCTACCCGCTTTGAGGCTTCAGTAATAAAGGGCAGCTTGCATTTATTGATATTATCCGGCGCCCTTAATTAGGCTCTTCGTATCCGCTGTCTTCTTCGTCTTCGTCTGCGCGCTTACGCACAAACACTGTCGACATGAACAGGCCTGCCTCAAACAAAAACCACATTGGAATTGCCAGCAAACTCTGCGAAATCGGATCCGGAGGTGTCATCAACATGCCTATGGCAAAGCAGCCAACTATTATATAGGGACGCTTTTCTCTCAAAGCCGAAGCAGTGGTAATTCCACTCCATATTATCAGTAGAGTCGCTATAGGTATTTCAAATATAATGCCGAATGCCAACAGCAGCTTTAAAACCAAATTAAGGTAACTGCTGATGTCCGTCATCACAGTCACGTTTTCTGGCCCAACACTGGTAAAGAACTCAAACATCAGTGGAAATACCACAAAATATGCAAAAGCCATTCCGGAATAGAACAATACTATGCTCGACGCCAGTAAAGGGATCGCCAGTCTGCGCTCATGTTTATACAATCCAGGCGAGATAAAACTCCAGAACTGGTGCAGTATAAATGGCATGGCAACATACAAGGACAATACGATAGCCAGTTTGAAAGGCGCAAAGAACGGTGAAGTCACGTCCGTGGCGATCATGGTGGAGTTTTCTGGTAAATACTGCGTCAACGGTGCCGACAGGTAGGTATAAAGATCATTGGCGAAGTAGAACAGACAGAGAAATATTGCCAAAATTATCAACAAGGTTCTTATTAATCTTTCTCGTAACTCTACTAAATGAGAAGTTAAGGTCTGTTCTTCTTTTTCAGGGATTTGTTGTTCTTTCATCTATATTACTTCTTTTCAGCCTTGGCATCTGAATCAGACGCCCCAATATTGTCATCGGCAACACTGGTACCGGCCAGGTCTACTTCAGCTTCTACTTCAGCTTCTACTTCAGTTTCTACTTCGGTTTCTACCTTAGCCTCTACAAAAGGTTGCTTGAGCTCGTCTAACTCTTGAGTCAATTCATCTTTAGTTATAGATACACTACGCTTTATTTCATCCAGCCTGAGCTCTTCTGAAATTTCCGATTGAATACCATTAATGGTACGCTTAGCTTTACCAATCCACATACCTAAAGTTTTAATTGCAGCCGGAAACTTCTCCGGACCCAATACCACTAAAGCAAGTACGGCGATTAATAATATTTCACCAAAGCCTATATCAAACATCTATGATGACTTTTTCTCAGATTTATCTTCAGTCACAGCGACATTTTCTGTCGCTGCATCATTAGCAACACTTTCTACAAAGTCAGCATCTTGCTTTTCTATGCTCTTGTCTGCTGTTTTTGTATCTGCATCTTTGTTATCGGTCAACACACCATCGCTCATGGCTTTTTTAAAGCCCTTCACCGCACTGCCTAAATCGCCACCGATATTGCGTAGTTTTTTTGTTCCAAAAAGTAAGACCACTATGCCTAACACTATTGCTAACTGCCAAAGACTAACACCACCAAAACCCATTACTATCTCCTAATCAATCACTATAATTTGCTACGTAATTATTTTTTGTTTTTATCCGCTGCCAATATATATCAGCTATTCACTTTTTCTTGAAGCTTTTTCTTCCAGCCCCGACAAATCAAAGCGCCTTGCAAGCTCATTCAGAACTGCTTCAGGCCCCTCGCCTACATGCGACAGCATTACCAGAGTGTGGAACCATAAGTCAGCTGTTTCATAAATCAAATCTTGATTATAGCCACTGGCCTGAGCATCTTTTGCTGCGATTACGACCTCTACTGTCTCCTCGCCGACTTTTTCCAGAATTTTGTTCAATCCTTTTTCGTGCAAACTAGCAACATATGATGTTTCGCTAGACGCATTTTTTCTCTGCTCTAATATATTTCCAAGCTCAGTTAATACATCGCTCATAATTGCCTACTGTTTCTTATATATAGTTTCAGGTGCTTTTATCACAGCAGCATCCGCTTGCCACTGTCCATCTTTTAATACTGAATAAAAACAACTCTCACGTCCGGTATGGCAAGCAATACCCCCTATTTGCTGTACCGACAACAGCAATACATCGCTATCGCAATCCAATCGCAGCTCATGCAATTTTTGCACATGCCCGGACTCCTCGCCTTTGCGCCAGAGCTTGGCCCTGGAGCGAGACCAATAGACTGCTCGCTGCTCCTCAATAGTCAGAGCCAGCGACTCTCTATTCATCCAAGCTACCATTAGTACTTTACCGCTAATATGGTCTTGCGCAATAGCAGGCACTAAGCCTTTTTCATCCCACAAAATTTGCTCTAGCCAATCTTTTTTCATCACGGTCTCGTTCACAGCCTAACCTTATCTTTATATATGGTTGAATAATGCTAATTTCAATGTCTGTATCTTATCTGCTGACAACATAGAGCGCCGCCAGCCCCAATAACCATCCCTGCCATTGAATTTCCTGCAACAGCAATCTGGCGGGCTCGCTACCAAACCAGGCAGCAGATACAAGCAACACTGCAGCTAGCAGATATTTTTTACGCTTTGCCTTATTTAACTGCAGCTCTCTTTCTTGTTGCTGCTCAACTAACTGATAGGATAGACTGTTTTGCAATTTACTTTGCTGCAATACATCGTAGGCAAGCTGTGGTAATTGCGGTAATTTTTCAATCCAATCAGGTGCCTGGGCGATGATGGTCTTAACCGCCGCCTTTGGACCGACCCGCTCTTTCATCCAGGCCTCCAGAAAAGGTTTTCCGGTCTGCCACAGGTCTAACTCTGGATACAACTGACGCCCGAGTCCCTCTATGTTCAACAAGGTCTTCTGTAAAAGCACAAGCTGTGGCTGAACCTCCATATTAAAACGTCTGGCGGTCTGAAAAAGGCCCAATAATACTTGGCCAAAAGAGATATCTTTTAGCGGCTTCTCAAATATGGGCTCACAGACACTGCGTATTGCCGTTTCAAAGGCGGTTACATTAGTTTGTGCTGGCACCCAACCCGAATCTATATGCAGCTGGGCGACCTGGCGGTAATCCCGAGTAAAGAATGCCAATAGATTACGAGCAAGATAGCTTTGATCTTCCAAGGTAAGTGAACCGATGATTCCAAAGTCTACTGCTATGTACTTTGGTTGTTCGGCACTATTATGAGCGACAAAAATATTCCCGGGGTGCATGTCCGCATGAAAGAAACTATCGCGAAACACTTGGGTGAAAAATACTTCAACACCGCGTTCGGCCAATAATTTCATATTTACATTTTGTGACTCCAGCTCTTCAATATCCGCTACCGGGATACCGGAAATCCGCTCCATCACCAATACGTTTTGCCGAGTATAGTCCCAGTATATTTCTGGAATATACAATATTTCAGAATCTAAGAAATTGCGCCGCAGCTGTGATGCATTGGCCGCTTCTTTTCTTAAGTCGAGCTCATCTTCCAAGCTCTGCTCATACTCTGAGACCACTTCCATAGGATGCAAACGTTTACCTTCAGACCACAACGCCTGTAATAAATAGGCAAAAGTGTAAAGTAGCGCCATGTCCTTCTTGATGGTTTTCTCTATTCCGGGACGTATCACTTTAACAACAGCTTTCTCTCCGCTGTATAAAGTAGCTGTGTGCACTTGTGCAACAGAGGCCGAGGCCAATGGTTTAGCATCAAATTCCGCGAACAACTTCTCAACAGATTGTCCCAGTGCTTTTTCTACGATACTGACTGCTTGGCGACTGGGAAAAGCAGGCACCCGATCCTGCAAGTATTTCAGCTCATCGGCAATGTCCAACGGCAACAAATCGCGCCTTGTAGACAACACTTGACCAAACTTAATAAAAACAGGCCCCAAGCTCTCCAGCGCTAGCCTTAGACGGACCCCGCGTTCAGCCCTGACTGGCACCAAGTAGCGCCAGGGCAACAAATACAAAAAAACCTTTAAATACCATGGTAGAGGAAGGGGTTCAAGAAATGTATCTAGGCGATAGCGGATAAAGATAAAACCTATTTTTAGGCTTCTAAAAAGACGTTGCACTACTTCTAAACCTTATTATGTATGTCATGAAAAACCAATCCAGTCAGCGCAGAAAATAGCAGCATTAACCGTCAAAAATAATTGTCCGGGGCTCTACCCGACACAGACCTTATTTCTACCTTGCTCTTTGGCTCTGTATAAGGCGGAATCTGCCCGATGAAACAAGTCTTCTATACTGTCTTCAGCAACGGCTTCTGACAATCCAAAAGACATAGTGATTGAGATAGGTTTGCCGTGGTAATTAAAGGGGCTGGAGGCGATCAGGCGACGAATTTTGTTCATCGCCCGCTCCGCCTTGTCGGCCTCTGTGGAAGGCATGATGATGGCAAACTCTTCCCCTCCATAACGAGTTACAAAATCGGAGCCGCGGGTGCCTTTAAACAGTAATTTTGCAACTAAACTCAAGACCTTATCACCGGCCAAATGCCCGTAATTATCGTTGACTAGTTTGAAGAAATCCAAATCACAGATTACGATAGTTAAAGGCTTTTTATAGCGTTTCCAGTTTTCCAACTGATGTGCCATGATATCGTTGTAAGCCGCCCGATTTGGCAGGCCCGTCAAAGCATCTTCACGCGCCTTTCTACGTTCTTCCTCTATGTATTCCTGAACTTTATCGGCTTCTTTTTCCATCACTGATATGCGCTCTTTCAGTGCCAGGTTATTAACCAACAAATCCTCGTCACGCTTTTGTTCTTCGGCTTTTAGTGAATCCATAACGCCGATAATCTGTTCTAACTGTACCGATAGGTTCTTTTTGAGCTCACCGATTTGGGTAGCATCGCTCACTGACTGGGAAATTTTTCGGACAGTGCCGCGGACTTGTTCATCCGTGTTAAACCTAGCAGTGGCACTTTTTTTATCTATAGATTGCGAAGTATCAATATAGCTTTGAACTTCATTGAGCTGCTTATTTAAGCTGTGCAAATAATTGCTAAAATCGTCGCCTTTGGCGGCGAGTTCGCTGGCAATTATTTTAGTTATTTGCGAAATAATGACCGGTAGACTTACTAGTTTCAAGCCAACTTGTAACTCGCCAATCAATTGCCCACAAATGTTATTTGGATTCGGCGGCAAGTTAATCTGCCCCAAAAGCTGAATCATTTCATCAGCTATTTTTTTCAGTGCTAAGGTTTGAGCTTCGCCGGAGAGGTCTGATGCCTGAGCGGTAATATTGTCCGCCGCAATCTGTAAATCTAATAAAACTTTGAGGTTAGCAGGGAGATGGTAGTGGTTTTTTTTGGTGTCTTTAAACTCGTGACCAATGTCTTTTAGCTGTTGCTTGTGCTCTTGTTTCAGATCGAATTTTTTCAAACTGTGTTGCCAAGACTTACCAATATCGAGAAATTCCTGACTGTTTTCCTGGCGCTCTAAGTTCAACAACCGAACGTTTTTTTCAATATCCAGAATCAGTTTTTCCGGAATCTCATCCTCTGAATTCATCATATGAGTGCGAAGCTTGCTAAGGCTACTATCTAATGTCTTACTTTGACCTTCTAAGCCTTTACACAACACCCGTAAAAAACCAAAAAGAGAGTCACCCATTCCCTCGACCATATTTTATCTCTTCCCTAGTGCGACAATATAGAATTTGCAAACTTTGCAACTGAGAACAAGCTCTCAATAATCAGAATCGACACTTACCGAGCAAAAAGATTGATATGGTACTAGTTTTGCCAAAAATACGGTAAGTGGACAGACATCATAACCCACTTACCGCCGCTATAAAATTACTTTTTATTTTCAGTCTTTTCCTTCTCTATTAAATACTCTACAACTTTCAGCATATGACCAAACCCTTTCGACGAAGTGACTCTGTACTTGCCATTAACGACTAAAGTCGGCACGCTGTCTACACCCATTTCTGACATCTTATTAGCTGCATTATTTAATGATGAAGTCATTGAAAAAGAACTTAAACGCTTGTCAAGATTGACCGGACTAACCCCTGCGACAATAAGGATTTCTTGCAACGTTTTTTGATCGCGTATGCTGCCGCGAGCTTCTTTGGCCAATTTCATTAACCCCCAGCCTCTGGCGTCAGTTTCACAGACATTATCGATTAAGTACTTAGTAGTAGCGGCGACATCAAAGGGTCGGTTGGCACTGGCACTTTGCTTCTCTGCTCTATCTACCAGATGGTTAATTTCAAGATTACAGGCAACCGGATCGTTCTTGATTTTTTCTATGTCACTGAATGATCCAGCCATGCGGCCATACTTGTGATAGAAGTCAAAAAGAGTGGAATCCACTGCTTTTTCACTCTTCACCTGTTTCCCAACAAAGTAGGCCATTTGCGCCAAGGTCTGATTCTGGCTACGGGTGCTAAAAGCAACCGGGATACGGTCAAAATCTACTTTCTCTGTATTGTCTTCTACCCATTTTTCCAACAGCGGTTCAAAATTATTACAGTGCGGGCACCAGAAACCGAAAAATTCTGTAACATTCGCTTTCTCGCCACTAGTGGTTGCTTTAGCGCCGGTTAAAATATAGTCATCGCCAGCTTTATATTCAGCAGCCAGAGAAAAGCTCGAAACAGCCATAGCAAACACAGTCACGGCGAGGTTTTTGTAGATCATATGAAATCCTTATAGTTTTTTTATCATTGCCAATCAGACCGCAGAAATAATTAAAGTTCGCTAGTACAAGCACAATTTATGAAAATAAAAGCTACTCGATGGATTGTTTTGCCGATGAGAAACTGACCTGCAGAGATAATTATGAAAAAAAAGGCAGCCGAAGCTGCCCTTTAATCCTGTCCGCATTTTTTGCGAAGAGGCCTGCTCGGTTAGTACAGACCTTGAATGTAGCTTGATACTGCTTTGATCTCTGCATCACTTAGACGTGCTGCAATGTCACGCATCATGTTGTTGGGGTCATTACTGCGAACTGAAGTTCTGAAACCCTGCAACTGCTTCTGCGTATAGGCGGCGTGCTGCCCTCCTAATGCAGGGAAGCCAGCAGTGGATAGCCCCTGACCTTTAGCGCCGTGGCAAGCGGTACAAGCAGCAACTTGCTTACTTGAAATACCTGAACGATAAATACTTTGACCTAACTCAAGTTGATCAGCAGCTGTCTTTCCACCTAATATTTTCTTACTGGAGAAATACGCTGCAAGATCTTCCAGGTCCTGCTCATTTTTAGCATCGAGTTGCCCGGCCATTTCAGGCACAGAACGCACTCCAGATTGAATATCAACCATCTGTTTTATTAAGTATTTAGCATTTTGCCCAGCTAATTTTGGAAAATTACCAATTTCGCTATTACCATCGGCTGCGTGGCAAGCGCCACATGCTACTGATTTTTCTTTGCCCGCTGCTGCATCACCTGCAGCATAAACATATGTTGATGCACTTAGGCTCAACACCAAACCAATCAGAATTTTATTCATCATTAACTGATACTCTCAATTTAAAATACACGATTTCTTGTGCCCTTAGCTGTACATAATAGTACAATTAGTTGCAATTATTATTATCCCTGCGGTAAACCAGCCTCCAACAAGGTTGATTTCGCTGCATTATACAACAATACCTCTGCAAGCTGGAACGAATAATATCGTTTCGTCATAATTGGGGAAAGATATTTTATGACAATTCAAGAAAACAAAATTTTTTACAATACTGCAAAATTCCAAGTTAGTGCCAGCAAACTTAGCCAGTGTCCAGAAGACACGGGGGCTGAAGTCGCTTTCGCCGGTCGATCCAACGCTGGAAAATCAAGCGCGATCAACACATTAACAAACAATAAAAAATTGGCCCGCACCTCCAAAACACCGGGGCGCACCCAATTAATTAACTTCTTTAACCTAAATATTGCCGATACCCGGCTGGTTGACTTACCAGGTTACGGCTACGCCAAAGTACCAGTGGCGATGAAAGAGCACTGGCAAAAGCATCTCGATCAGTACCTTCAGCAACGACACAGTTTGCGCGGAGTGGTATTAGTCATGGATATTCGCCATCCGATGAAAGAATTTGATCACATGATGGTGCAGTGGTGCGAATCGACACAAGTGCCGCTACATGTGCTACTGACTAAAGCTGACAAATTAAACCGCGGCCCGGCACAATCCACTCTTTTAGGTTTAAGGAAAACTTTAAAGGAAGCTTTAGGAGACAAAGTAACAGTACAAGTGTTCTCGTCACTGAAATTTGACGGTGTAGATACGCTTAAAAATCAATTAGATTCATGGCTGAACATCGACACTGATGCGCAACTGACAGAAGAATAAAGGGGAAGTAGAAAAATTTGCCTCAGTACAGTGCTTGGATAACTCGGAAATTATTATCTGTACTGAGGCGATAAACATATAAATAACGCTATTTCACAG
Source organism: Osedax symbiont Rs2 (assembly GCA_000416315.1). Classification (GTDB taxonomy): domain Bacteria; phylum Pseudomonadota; class Gammaproteobacteria; order Pseudomonadales; family Balneatricaceae; genus Rs1. The sequence goes on from ASZI01000087.1 coordinate 8,530, forward strand.
CTAAAGAAAGGGGAAGTTGCTCTAGCTGTATTTATATGACCCGAAGATTTTTTTAAAGTTCACCATTAATCAAAAAAAATTGAAAACTAAGCATAATCGCAATCAATCAATGCTTTATGCAAAATATCTAATGCGCTTCATCCCAATTATCTCCCACTCCAGCCTCAACTATTAACGGCACATCTAAGCTGGCCGCCTCCTGCATGATCTGTATTACTTTCTCGGTGAATGCCTGCCCCTGCTGATCCGCCACTTCAAAGACGAGTTCATCGTGTACCTGCATAATCATCTTGGCGTCAAACTCGCCTGTTGCCAACCATGCGTCCACCGCCAGCATCGCTCTCTTAATAATATCTGCAGCCGTTCCCTGCATCGGCGCATTGATTGCGGTGCGCTCTGCAGCTTGGCGCATTATTGCATTAGAAGCCTTAATCCCCGGAAGATATAGACGGCGTCCATAGACAGTCTCAACAAATCCTTGCTCCCGGGCTTTTTCGCGCACTTCTTCCATGTAGTTTTGCACTCCAGGGTAAGTAGCAAAATAATGCTCAATGTACTCTTTGGCCTCGACCCTGTTTATACCCAGTTGTTTGGCCAAACCAAATGCCGACATACCGTAAATCAAGCCAAAGTTTATCGCCTTGGCACTGCGTCGCTGATCGATACTGACATCTTGCGGCGCTACTTTAAACACTTCTGCAGCGGTGGCTTTATGCACGTCATCGCCCTGATTAAAGGCGTCTAGCAAACCTTTATCTGCCGACAGATGAGCCATGATGCGCAATTCGATTTGCGAATAATCGGCAGCGACCATTTTGTAGCCCTTAGGCGTTATGAAAGCCTGGCGAATTTTACGCCCCTGCTCGCTGCGAATCGGAATGTTTTGCAGATTGGGATCAGTCGAAGATAAACGGCCAGTAGCGGCAACGGCTTGATGGTAGGGGGGATGAATGCGTTTAGTACGACCGTTAATCATCAGTGGTAATTTATCGGTATAAGTCGACTTAAGTTTAGCCAGGCCTCTGTATTCCAGTAACAACTTTGGTAGTTCATAAGCCTCTGCCAGATCCACCAGCACTTCCTCTGCTGTAGAGGGGACGCCTTTTGGGGTTTTCTTTTTCACTGGCAGCCCCAGTTTTTCGAACAAAATCACTTGCAGCTGCTTTGGCGAACTTAAATTAAAAATTTCTCCAGCTGCCTGATGAGCATCTGTCTCTAACTGCTGTAGTCTATTTTGAATATCCAGGCTCTGCTGCGCCAACATAGTGGGATCAACTAATGCGCCATTGCGCTCTATGCTCGAAAGCACTGGTATCAAAGGTTTTTCGATCTCGGCAAATACTTTTTGCAACGGCGCTATTGCCGCTAACTTAGCGCTTAGCACCTGATGCAATCTAAGGGTAATATCCGCATCTTCGGCGGCGTAGGGTCCCGCTAATTCAACATCGATTTGATTAAATGTCAGCTGCTTCTTGCCTTTACCAGCCAGCTCTTCATATTTTGTGGTTTTTACCCCCAAGTACTTAGCGACCAGGCTGTCCATGTCGTGCTTAGTAGCGGTAGAGTTTAGGATGTACGACTCGAGCATTGTATCGAACTCGACCCCACGTAGTGCGATGTCGTACCTGGCTAAGACGTTCATATCAAACTTCATGTTCTGGCCCACTTTCTGCAACTGGGCATTTTCTAGCAGCGGTTTGAGTTGCTCTAACACCCAGTTTCTGTCCAACTGTGCCGGGGCACCTACATAATCGTGAGCGACGGGGACATAAGCTGCCTCCCCGGGATTTACCGCAAATGATAACCCTATCAGCTCGGCTTCCATATAATCAAGGCGGTCTGTTTCAGTATCAAAGGCAAATAAATCAGCAGCTTCGAGCTTTTTTAACCAACTGTTGAAATGTTCTTTTTCATAGATAATCTGGTAATCAAGGTCCTGCGGTACTTCGGGCATGGCTTCATCCACAACCGCGCTATTATCCTGACTAGCAGTTGCTGTCTGGGCGCCACCTTCTAACTCAGCTACCCAGCCCTTAAACTCGTAAGTCCTGAACAGCTGCAGCAGCGCCGACTTATCCACAGCAGTGTTTTGCAAATCCGCTATGGATAAGTCGACTTCAACGTCCAGTTTAATGGTTGCCAATAGATAGGATAATTCGGCAAAGTCTTTATTATCTATCAACTTTTTAGCCATGGTTTTGGCCCCGCGAAACTCCAGCGAGGCAATGTCATCAAGCTGCTGGTAAAGTTGCTGTATACCGCCAATCCCCTGCAACAGAGCTCGGGCTGTTTTGTCGCCAACGCCTGGTACTCCAGGAATGTTATCCACTTTATCGCCCATCAATGCTAGATAGTCGATGATTAGCTCAGGGCCAACACCAAATTTTTCGACAACACCAGGCACATCCATAATAGTGTTGTTCATAGTATTGATTAAATTTACGTGCTCGTTGACTAACTGCGCCATATCCTTATCGCCAGTAGAGATTAGCAATGAGCATTGTGTCTCTGTTGCCTGCTTCGCGTAAGTGCCTATGACATCATCCGCCTCGACCCCTTCGATCATAATCAACGGCATGCCCATAGCGCGGATAATATTATGGATAGGCTCAATCTGTGAGCGCAAATCATCCGGCATAGAAGGACGGTTGGCTTTATAATCAGGGTAGATATCGTCGCGAAAGGTTTTGCCTTTGGCATCAAAGATCACCGCGATACGACTATCCGGATACTGGCTGACTAATGAGCGCATCATAGATGTCACTAAACGAACGGCACCACTTGGGGATCCATCACTGGTTCGAAGATCGGCTTGCTGAGAGGCAAAGAATGCACGATATAAATAAGAAGAGCCATCAACGAGGATGAGTGACGGGTTTGCCATTGTGGAGGTCCATTAGTAATTCAGAGAGAGGGCAGTATATCCGTTCACAGATACTCAGCATAGAGTACATTTATAATGTACGCGGTTAATCTAAGGAACTGTCAATCCAGTGCTTAATTGAGCAAAAAGAAAGTAGTACTTAACCCCCATACCCCGTATTATTTGTGCCATTAAATAGTAGAGGCCAGAATAGCACTCAGGTGCCAATCCCCCTCTCACAACAGTTTTTACGGTGATTAAGTGGCAGTATATACACAGCTAGATAAAGCGGACTTCATATCCTTGGTGGCAGAGTATGATTTGGGAGAACTGGTTTCCTACAAAGGCATTGCCGGCGGCATCGAAAATACTAATTATTTCGTAACCCTTAACAACGAAGGTCTGCAGAGCGAGTATGTACTCACTTTGTTTGAAGAGTTCAGCATGCAAGACATGCCCTTTTTTGTTGAGCTGGCCACTTGGCTGGCTGATCGTGGCCTGCCAGTTCCCTATCCAGCAAAAGATAAAAACGGTATCGCACTAAAAAAAGTCAAAAACAAGCCGGCGATGCTGCAAAACCGTTTTAGCGGCCATCACCTTGAGCAAGAGCAACTCACAGAACAACACTGCGCTGCCATTGGCACAAAATTAGCCGAGTTTCATTTAGCCGCCAGTGATTTTTATCTGCGCCGCAACGCCCACCGCGGTGTTTATTGGTGGAGGCGAGAAAGTCTTAATATTCAAAAACATTTGTCCACGGACGACGCGCTGTTGCTGCAAGATGAAGTACAGCGTTTTGACCAACTGCTTGCCGATCTGGGCAAAGAGCTACCACTAACGGTCATTCACGGCGATCTGTTTCACGACAACGTATTATTTGACGGCGTTGAAATCAACGCAATTATCGATCTGTACAACTCGGCAACTGCTTATATGCTTTTCGATTTAGCTATTGTAGCTAACGACTGGTGCCGCGATGCTAATGAGCAGATTGATCCGGCCAAGGAGCAGGCGCTGCTGCAGGCCTATAACAACCGCCGAAGCTTCACCGAAGCCGAGCGCAGTGCCTGGCCACAGATGACTCAAACTGCCGCTATGCGCTTTTGGCTATCCAGATTGATTCCCGCTTTTGGTGTACAACAGCAGGGCCGGGACAGCAGTGAAATGGTGATCAAAGACCCGGACGAATTGAAAGCAATTTTACTTTATCGTCGCGCCAACCCTTCTTCTCTACCCGTTTAAAGGCATTACCTATGGATGTTACAACAATCATTGACGGCTTAAATGACGCCCAGCGCGAAGCCGTTACCGCCCCGGTCGAAAACTTATTAGTTCTAGCCGGCGCCGGCTCAGGTAAAACCCGGGTACTTATTCACCGCATCGCCTGGTTAGTACAAACTGAAGGCATCTCCCCATACTCTGTTCTGGCGGTAACTTTTACCAATAAAGCCGCCAGGGAGATGCGCTCACGCATCGAGCAATTGCTCGGAGTTAACCCCCAGGGTATGTGGGTTGGTACTTTCCACGGTCTGGCACACAGAATATTGCGCACTCACTGGCGCGATGCCAATCTGCAGCAAAATTTTCAGATAATGGACAGTGAGGATCAACATCGACTATTAAAGCGCATCTGTAAGGACATGGCTCTGGATGACAAGCAGTGGCCAGCAAAGCAGTTCCAGTGGTTTATCAATGCACAAAAAGATGAAGGGCTGCGCAGTAAACACCTCGAGCGCAGTAATGATCCTACTCAAGAGCTGATGATCAAAGTTTATCAGGCCTACGAGGAGGGGTGCGAACGCGGTGGCATGATAGATTTTGGCGAACTATTACTGCGTTGCCTGGAGCTATTAAGAGACCTGAAGCCGAGTTTGTTAATGCATTATCAGGAGCGCTTTCGCTACATTTTAGTGGACGAGTTTCAAGATACCAACGCCATTCAGTACGCATGGCTGCGATTGCTCACCGGTCACGAGCGCAAGCTGATGGCAGTAGGCGACGACGATCAGTCTATCTACGGCTGGCGCGGTGCAAAAATTGAGAACATACAAACTTTTAGCGATCATTTCCCCGGCGCTGCAACCGTAAAGCTAGAGCAGAACTATCGCTCCACCAATACTATCTTAAGTGCAGCCAATGCGGTGATCGCCAACAACAGCGGTCGTCTCGGCAAGCAACTATGGACCGAGGGGGCACAGGGCGACAAGATCTCCCTGTACGCCGCTTTTAATGAGCAAGACGAAGCACGCTTTGTTGTCGGGCAAATCCAGAAGTGGCAGGAACAGGGCAACTTGCGGGCAGAGTCCGCCATACTGTATCGATCAAACGCCCAGTCTCGGGTCATGGAGGAGAGCTTAATTCGCGCTGGCGTCCCCTATAAAATTTACGGCGGACACAGGTTCTACGATCGCCTGGAAATAAAAAATGCTCTGGCCTACATGCGCTTAGTGGCCAATCGCGAAGATGATACCGCCATGGAGCGAGTGATCAACGTTCCCAGCAGGCGCATCGGCACTCGTACAATTGAGGCGATTCGCGAGCAGGCCAGAGCTGAAAACATCTCCATGTGGCGAGCGGCCAATGAAGTGGTCGAATATAAAAAAATTCCGGCGCGCGCCACTGAAGCACTGCAGGGATTCTTAAACTTAGTCAACCAACTAGACAGTGATACGCAGGGAACTAAGCTGGAAGAGCTGGCCGACCACGCCATACAACTGTCCGGGCTGATAGAGCATCACCTAAAAGAAAAAGGCGAAAAAGCACAATCGCGGATTGAAAACCTGGAAGAGCTGGTGAATGCCGCCAAGCAGTTCAATTCCCAGTGGGTCAACGTTGAGGAAGAGAGTGCCGAAGCGGGAGAGTTCACCACACCCCTGGCTGCTTTTCTCGATCAGGCGGCACTGGATGCCGGCGAGGCACAAGCTGATGAGCATCAGGACAGCGTTCAGCTAATGACATTACACTCAGCAAAGGGCTTAGAGTTCCCGCTAGTCTTTATGGTAGGTCTGGAAGAGGGTTTATTCCCGGGTACTAAATCCGCCGAGGAAGCGGGTCGCATGGAAGAGGAGAGACGCCTCTGTTATGTAGGTATCACCCGAGCGATGAAGCAGTTGTATATCACCTACGCCGAGTCGAGACGCATGTACGGTCAGGAAAATTACAATCGTCCCTCGCGATTTATCAACGAAATACCGGTTGAGTTAATTGAAGAAGTTCGCTTAAACGCCACTGTTAGTCGTCCTATGACAGCGCGGCCAAGATCTAGTATGTTCTCGCAAGAGGCGGAACAGCACAGCGGCCTGCATATTGGTCAGCGGGTTTTCCACGACAGCTTTGGCGAGGGCATAGTACTCAATGCCGAGGGCGTCGGTGCTAAAACCCGGGTCCAGGTGAATTTTGATGATGAAGGTATTAAATGGCTGGTACTCGGCTTTACCACATTAGAAGCTGTATAAATTTGGAGTAACAGTATGAGCTTAATGTTTGAAGAGCTAGATTTTCGACCAACCCCTATCGGGGATTTACGCTTGCGCCGTCGTCGTATGGTGCAATTTGGAGACCTGGACATCTATGAGATCATTCTAGGTGATGATTTTTTGATGACCAGCTTATTTCATGAATCCGAAGATCAGCTCTCTAAAATTGGTCTCGACGCTTTAGGCGGCGATAATTTAGATGTAGTCGTCGGTGGATTAGGACTGGGTTACACGGCCGCAGTCGCCCTGGAAAACCCCAGAGTTGGATCCTTGATAGTAGTCGACTATTTAGAGGGAGTTATCGACTGGCACAACCGTGGTTTAGTGCCCATGAGCCGTCGACTCACCGATGACAGCAGATGTCGATTTGTGCACGGCGATTTTTTTGCCATGAGCCAGGACACTCAGAACAGCTATGACCCCCAGGACCCATGCAAGAAGCACGATGTTATCTTGCTCGACATTGATCACACGCCCACTAATGTCCTAAACCCCAGCAACGTACATTTGTACACAGAGCAGGGATTAAGCGAACTGGCCAGTCATTTAAAACCCGGTGGCGTGTTTGCACTCTGGTCCGACGGTAGTCCAGTGGATAGCTTTACCGAACACTTGCTAAGCGTATTTGTCAGCTCTGAATCTCATTTAATTGAGTTCCCCAACCCCGTTACCGGCGGCGTATCAGTCGGCACCGTTTATGTCGCTAGAGTAGCCGATGCTTAATTTTAGCGATTCCTGTCAGCGAAATCAGCAGCCAATATTACAGCAGCTAAAACCCTGGTTACACCAGGGGGCACAAGTGCTGGAAATTGGCAGTGGCTCCGGCCAACACGCATTGCATTTTAGTAGAGCGCTACCTGCGATTAACTGGCAGTGTACCGATAGAGCTATGTGGCTAGCTGCGCTACAGGCAAACATCCAGGAGGCAGCCCTGGAAAATGTCAGGCCCGCAATAGAGCTGGATGTCGATGGAGTGTGGCCGCAGCGACAATTCGATATGATCTACACGGCCAATTCACTGCATATTATGGGCTGGGATAGCGTTCAGGCACTGTTTGACAATCTGGCGCAGCACTTACATACAAGCGGCTATTTCTGCTGCTACGGCCCGTTTAAATATAACGGTGAGTTCACCAGCCCCTCCAACGCAAACTTTGAGAGCTGGTTAAAAGATCGCGACCCACAAAGCGGTGTGCGTGATTTTGAGGCACTGCAAAAACTGGCCGAACAGCAACAATTAAAGTTAGTGACTGACATCCCAATGCCCGCTAATAACCAACTACTCATCTGGCAAAAGGCCTAAACTATCAACCGTTACTGTTAAACAACCGCACTTTTGTCCCGACACCACAAAGCCGTTAGCCATTTGCTGAATTAGCTAAATATTTAGCGGCGGCGGCTTTTAAGTAATCAATCACCATCAATTCATTGGTATTACTGGCGACACCTGTATCAATGAAATAGCCATAGCCCTCGCGGCTGACCACTGTGCTACTGACCTGTACTAATTTCCCACTGTCTATTAAATGTTGCATCAAACACAGCCACCCCAAAGCAATACCTTGTCCTTGTTGGACCGCCGAAATAACCGAGTGATAGTTGCCTAACAACACCAGATTTTTCTTTTCTGCCAGCTGCTGATCAGAATACTGCAGCCAATTGCGCCAATTCAACCAGCGACTGTCTGAGTCATCCATGTGAATTAGCGACTGTTGAGCGACTTGTTCAGTGCTTGAACTAATACTCAGGCCGTGCTTGGTCGCATACTCGGCACTGCTGACAGCACAGACTTGTTCGGCAAATAATGTGTGTTTAGTTGTACTATCCGCCAATTTACCAAAACTGAGCAACAGAGAGTCGTCAGTGTGATAATCAGCGGAGTCTGAGAGCAGCACATTAATAGTTAACTGCGGGAACTTTGCCTGCAGATCCGGAATCATCGGCAATAGCCAGAAATGTGCCAGGCCGCAATTGCTGACGATATTGACCAGGTTTGCGCCAGATTCTGCACTGCGCAGCTGTTCAGAGGCCAGCGCCATACTACTTAATAATGGCTCTATACTGTGGTAGTACTTAACGGCGGCTTCGGGCGGGGGGAGCAGGCGACCGATACGCTTGAATAACTGGGGATTCAGGGTCATTTCCAAGTTTTTCAAATGCTGGGACACTGCGGGCTGAGTGCTGGTTAACTCTTTGGCCGCAGCGGTTACCGTTCCTAAACGCACTACCGCTTCGAAGGCGATAAGCGCCTTGTGTGGAGGTAATTTAGACATCAATCTTTTCATAAGTTTTTCTTATAGGTTTTATTATAATTTAGGCAGTTGTTAGCCGCGCCGGAGCATGCTCAAATCCCGCTATATAAAAGGCATTCAGGATAAGGTAGCAGAATGAATATCGAGATAGAAAAACATAACAAATACTTCAAGGTCAAGCTGTTATTAGCAGGAGACAAAACCTTGTTACCGGCACTTTGGCTGCGCGAGCGATCTCAGCAACCAGACCAGGTGGACAGCAAAACCAAACAGCGACTGTACAACCCGCACTTGCTGGACAGCGACTTGTCTGTGACGGCCGCAGCGACATCTGCAGAGCTATTGAACGTGACATTTAGCGATGGCCACAGCAGCAGCTATAGTATTGATTTTCTGACCGAACAGGCGACTCGTTTCAATACCGGCCTGCCAGAATTGACGGCATGGGAAGCCTGTGACACTCCGGCAGTGCACTTTGACTGGCAGCAAATACTTACAGATAAAAATCTACTTCAGGAGTCTATCCGCGCATTTTTAAGCTTTGGCTACATCGTGCTCGATAATACGCCCACCCGCAGTGACAGTATATTATCCATAGCCGAGCACTACGGTTACATTCGCGACACTAACTTTGGCCGCTACTTCGAGGTTTACTCTAAGCCCGACGCCAATGACTTAGCATACACCCCATATGCTATCGGTCCTCACACCGATAATCCGTATCGCGATCCGGTACCGGGAATTCAGCTACTGCAATGCCTGCATAACCACACCCTGGGGGGCTATTCTACGTTATCTGATAGCTTAAGCATTGCCGCTGCTATGCAAAAACAAGATCCACAGGGCTATCAATTACTGACAGAAACGGTAGTAAGGTTCCGCTTTTTTGATAGAGACACTGAACTGATTTCCTTCCATCCGCTGATAGAGAAAGATGCCTTAGGCAACATTCTCGGCATTCACTACAGCCCGCGATTGGATGACTTACCGCTGCTGCCAGAAGCGCAGTTACAGCGTTACCAACAAGCCAGAAAGACCCTCGGTGAATTATTGCAAGATGCTAGATTTGAAAAGAAATTTAAGCTCGATCCCGGCCAGCTAATGATGTTTGATAACAACCGCATTTTACACGGGCGCACCGAATTTGACCCCAATCAGGGTATTCGTCACTTGCAGGGCTGTTACATAGACCGGGACGGGCCAAAGAGTATGTACCGGGTTGCCAACCGGGCAATTTATAATTAACAGAACAATAACTTCAATAGCAACGGGCAATTATAGAATGATCAAGATAGCTAAATTCACCGAGATGACTGCCGGTGACAAAGAAGATTATGATTTTTTAGAACAGCTGGAAAAAGGTTACGCCAGCAAGGTGGGCGCAAGACTTTTTCTGGCCCTACAACAACTCGACGATACTTTGTCGGGTTACCAGGTCACTCGCTTAGAGCATTCACTGCAAACAGCCACTCGAGCCTATTGGGATGGCGCCGATATTGACTGGATAGTCTGTGCACTACTGCACGATATAGGTGATGTCTACGCCCCCTATAATCACGATCAATACGCGGCGGTAATACTCGCCCCTTACGTGCGTGAACAGTGTCGCTGGGTGGTAGAAAAACACGGCATATTCCAGCGCAAATATTATGCAGAACAGACTGGTGGCAACCCGGATGCCAGAGAACAGTTCCTCGATCACCCCTACTACCACGATGCTGTATATTTCTGTGGCAACTGGGATCAGAGCAGTTTTGACCCCGACTATACAAACCTATCAATGGCGTTTTTTGAGCCTATGCTGCTCGAAGTATTTAG
>ASZI01000088.1 GCA_000416315.1 Osedax symbiont Rs2
GGGAATTTATGGCCGGTTTTGCCCGGCTCATACTCATCGCGACAAGCCTGGCTACAGCGACCACGGTTGCCTGAGTTACCGACACTGACCGAGCTTGAATAACACTGGCCCGAAAAGGCAATACATAAAGAGCCATGCACAAACACTTCTGTTAATAATTGGTTGTCATGGGCCAGGGCGGTTAATGATTTGATCTCAGGAAGATTTAGTTCGCGGGACAAATTGACACGAGACGCACCCGCTTGTTTTAAAAATAAAATCTGCCCGGGGTTATGCGTGGTCATTTGAGTAGAAGCGTGGATATCCAGCGTTGGAAAATATTTTTTTACCAGCTTAAATAGCCCCAAATCCTGCACAATTATGCCATCGATCCGCGTATTAACTAACTTGTTCAGCAGCTTAAATAAGCCGGCCATTTCCTGCTCAAGCATAACCACGTTAAGGGTAAGGAAAACTTCACAGTTGTACTTATGCGCAAGTTTCAAGATACCAGTAAGTTGATCAAAAGATATATTGGTGGCTCGATTGCGGGCATTAAAGATATCTAGGCCACAATAAACCGCATTGGCGCCAGCGACAATAGCCGCCTTAATTGCTTCAACATCACCACCAGGGGCTAATAATTCGATCTTTTGCGTTGCTGTGCTCATATAACGGCTGACACCTAATTCTTGAGATAAACAGTGGGACATAATTGGCTAGGCATTTTAGCTGCAAGTGAAGGCTAATGCCATCTATCTAGGCGGATGTTGCACCTGGGTGTCACAAATAGGTCAAAAGACTGCTTAGCACAGAGGGCACAGAGGAGGTGCACTGCGCGTCCTCAATAAGACAACGCATCAATAAACTGTTTAAAAATGCCCCTAGAGGTGAAAATTTAGTGGGGCTTTTTTAGTGTGTGGTGGGGAGGTGTCTACTGATTAATTAAACCAGTCCGTTGATCTTAATGTAATATAAAATTTTTCTTGGAATGTCCCCCAAAGATACCCCCGGTATTCTTCCAGTCAAATAACGCCTAAATTACTTTGAAGTTCTATTATCGATTAGATAGCGTTGAATCTGTGGTTGAAAATCGACGGTATTGACCAATAGGGGTCATAGTAAACACTTGTCAGTGTCTACTATTCTAGTAGGTCGTCAGTGCTGCCCATTGTTCGAATGGGGCATTACTTTAATGCCCATCGATACAATCAATAAGCAGTTTTGAGTCGAATGCATGCACCAGAGCGCCGTGTCAGCTCGTTAGCTTTAGGGGCCAGTTATACAGTATTTTTTAGGTCGTTGAATTTCTCAAATCCCTCTTTTGGAGAGAGGCCGTCATGTACCACACCTCCGACCGCTTGAATCATGGCCACCGGATCTTCTGACTGAAATACGTTGCGTCCCATATCCACCCCGGCCGCACCGCATTGAATGGCTTTGTAGCACAGTTCCAGTGCTTCAAATTCAGGTAGCTTTTTGCCGCCGGCAATCACGATCGGAACGGGACAGCAGGCCACTACATTTTCAAAACCTTCGGTGTAGTAGGTTTTCACAATATTCGCGCCGTTTTCAGCACAGATACGTGAAGCTAGTCCGAAGTAACGAGCATCGCGCGCCATATCTTTGCCAACAGCTGTCACAGCCATCACTGGCATGCCGAACTTTTCGGCCTGATCGACGAGCTTATAGAGATTGGCGACGGTTTTGGCTTCTGTTGAGGGATCACCGATCGCCAGCATAACCGCCATCGCCGATGCATTGAGCGCAACCGCGTTTTGTACATCCATTGTCTCGTTGTGATTCAACTCCGTCAAAATGGAAGTCCCTGCATCAGAACGGAGACAGATTGGCTTATTAAAAGTCGGCGGGATGCAAGATTTAATAACGCCTCGCGATGCCATTAGGCAGTCCGCATAGGGTGCTAAAGGTAGAATGCTAAGGTCGATCCGCTCTACGCCCGAGGTAGGTCCCATAATAAATCCATGGTCGAAGGCAAGCATCACACTTTTCCCCGTGTCCGGGCGAAAAATGCGCGACATGCGGTCTTTGAATCCCCAGCTGTTATTATTGCTGCCCTTCATAAAGTAGCCGCCCTGCTCAACAGGTTTGTCCAACCCAAAATCACTTCCATCTCTTAAATCATCTAAATCAGCCATTATGTACCCCTTTAATTCTCGTTCGTTTAATAGGATCGCTGGTTCAGTTGACCTATCTTGAAAAACCGGCTTCAAAGGCCAGGAATTGCGCACCATGTTCTGATAAAGCCGCTACAACTTCTTTATTTGGGTTACCGAATACGATCATTTCGGTTATAGGGGCAAGTTCAAGTACTGGGCCTAATGCTGAACCTGAATTTTGTGAATGCGACAAGAAAGCCTCTGAGCTTGAAAACGATTCTGAAACATAACATTTGTTTTCGGCGTCATTAATAAACCACTCATAAGAAATTGTAGTTGGCTCGGTAGTATCAACTTTCTCGATTAATGCTAGTACTCTAGTTTTGAATAACTCTAATTGACCTTCAGCTATCGTCAGGCCAACTATTAGGCGTATCTCTTTATTATTCATGTTATTTTCTCATGGTCGCTAAGGGAGTATCAGGTTGGCTTAAGCCCAAGTATATGCCCAGCAAATTGTCACATGGACACAGTAAAAGAAGCGCACCGAAGTGCGCCATTTGATTGGCAAGAACTCAATACTCAATGGCACTTTTTTAAATGGACTCGCCATTTTTAAAACAAATAGGATGCCTACCTAATCTTGAGGGCAATTTTTCCTTGAGCATGCCCTTCTTTGATAAGTTGATGAGCTTCGTGGACTTCTTCTATTGCAAAGGATTTACTTAACTTTATTTTGATTTTTCCAGAATCAATTAGAGAAGCAGCATTTTCAAGCATTTCCGTTTGGGTTTTTCGAGCATCATGCATTTTTAAAAACATTGGAGTTAACATCAGTTCGTAACTCAATGATAAGTTTCTGAGTTTCAATAACCCAATCTCTTCAGGGGTACATTGAATTTCCTCTAGCGTTACTAAATGTCCATAAACTTTTGTTGCCGGAATTGATTTTCCAATAATGTCTTCACCCACAGTATCAAAAACAACATCGACGCCAAGTCCATCTGTAAGACGTAAAACTTCTTCCGCCACATTAGAAGTTTTATAGTTAATGCAGAAGTCAGCACCTATAGATTTCGCAAACTCGGCTTTTTCATCAGAACTGATAGTTGTGAATACGGTGGCGCCCAGGTGTTTCGCTATTTGAATGGCTATGTAGCCAACTCCGCCAGCGCCGGCGTGCACTAATACACTTTGCCCTGACTTTAAATGACAGCGATCCACAAGTGATTCCCATGCGGTCATCCAAACTAAAGGGACCGTTGACGCTTCAACCATTGACAACGACTTTGGTTTTAATGCGACATAGTCCTGATCTAATACAGATAACTCCGCATAGGTACCCTGATCATCTCCGCCACAACCTCCATTCATAAAATAGACCTCATCTCCAACCTTAAATCTGTCTACTTCTGTACCAATGGCTTCAACAACGCCTGCACCATCACACCCTAGGACAAATGGTACTGCATCTGGGAAAAAACCACCGGCATCTCGCGCTTTATGATCTACCGGGTTGATACCTGCAGCATGTGTGCGTATCAATATTTGTTTCGGAGATTCAATTGTAGGGTCTTGAAATTCTTGCAGTGCCATTTTATCTGCACCAGGTCCACTAACTATTACGGCTTTCATATTATTTCCTAATTAAGATAAATTGCTTTTATCAACGGTATTATTTAAAAATTCGTTTATCGCAATACACTAAATTAACGTACTTCAGTGACGTTGTTGTTTCCTGCTGGACTAAAGCTCAAATGATATCTTCACTGAGTACAGAACAACTGGTTGAAAAATTTTCTTTAACTTATTATTTTTAAAAATCACATGGGTGGCTGTAATAAACTTTTGTTCCAACTCGATTCAAAATTAAGGCGAACTTGGAGGTGTATTATTAACTTTCACGCGCTTCAACATATTCTGCGCTCATTTGCTTACCTAACTCTTGGCTTTTTATTACTCGGCCCTCATTGGGTTGCCATCCATCCATCATTCGTTTTCAATGTTTTAATCTAACGGGTGTATAAATATCACCTAGTGATATTTATTTCAGTTGGTGGAATATAATACAGTTGATGACCTTCAGTCAACATTAAAATGTAGTGGGGCGGGGAATTTTCCCACAGAAATATAGGGACCATGTAAGTTGTGGTAAGCCCCTAGTTTTCTAGACGCATATTTGGTTCTGAAAGTACCTAGCACCAAGCCCGTTAAAACGGCAGCTATGTGTCAGGTTTTGCCGTTACCCAGGCTGACTTGCAAACGCTGAATCTTCGGTTAGCT
>ASZI01000089.1 GCA_000416315.1 Osedax symbiont Rs2
CACACTGATTGGGCCAGCGGGCTCAATAGCGCGGCGAGTTTGCGGCACAGTGGTTGGTTGAAACTGTATAGAAACAGCAAAAGTTTTAACAATGCTCAGTATGAGCAAGATATTTACCAGCAGTTTAATATCGGCACCGTGCAGATGGATAGCGTGCAACTGCGTAGTTTTGAGCCAGGGTTAAAAGAAATCTATGCGCAGGGCATTTTAATAAATGATGCTTTATCGGTGGCGAGTCCCGGAGCACTTGTTCAAGCCTACGCAGCTGAATTTAAGCGCAGAGGCGGGGAGTTCAAACAGCTCAAAATAAGCCATATACAAAAGCGTCCATCAGGTTGGATGGTTGCATCTCAAAGCGCGGCAGAAAATACATCTCCTATCTACTGTCAGCAGCTAGTGGTAGCCGCAGGGCCTTGGTCTAAACAACTTATTAGTCAGCTGAAGATGCGTTTACCTATGCTTTTTGAACGGGGAGGTCACCGTGAATATGTCTCTGCTGGGGCTCAGGCACTGAGTGTGCCTATTCATGATATCGATGGCAGCTTCGTGGCCTCGCCTATCGCTAATGGTCTGCGCATCAGCTGCGGAGTAGAGCTAAATAGTCGAAGTGCCGGGCATTCCAATACACAGCTGGATTTAGTTGAACACAGTGCCAGACAAGCGTTGAACTTTGCCGATAGTGCCTCTTCCCAGTGGCAGGGGGCCAGACCGACTATGCCAGACAGCATGCCTCTTATCGGGGCAACTAAACAGCCGGGTTTATGGCTAAATACCGGTCACCAGCACATCGGATTTTCCACTGGGCCTGCATCTGCTGAGTTGTTGGCTAATTTGATGGTTGGCGACAATCATGATCTGACAACTAATTGTTTTGCA
This sequence comes from Osedax symbiont Rs2, assembly GCA_000416315.1. GTDB lineage: Bacteria > Pseudomonadota > Gammaproteobacteria > Pseudomonadales > Balneatricaceae > Rs1. Next base: position 877 of record ASZI01000089.1, read on the forward strand.
CCTTCGCGGTTTAATTTGTAGCCCAAATTGATATCTGTCTCTAAATAAGACTGTGCATTTATTGGGCTTGAAGCTTTAAAAAATGCACAGGGCCTGCTCCTTACAATTTACGTCCCAGTCTTTTCTCTACTTGCCTCTTTTCCCAGTTAGCGCCAAATGGGCTGTAGATCTCAAATACACTTAATGCGTGAGATGCGATACCTATGCCCCAGCCGAAGGCTACCCACCAGGCCCAAAGATATTCTGGACTGGTGATGTAATTGAAGACAAATAGGCCACCGACTACTATGAAGTATTCGATAAGGTGAGTGTAAAAGCCTTTTAAATCTCTTACTTGCTCGAGTGCCTGGGATTCATCAAGGGATAATTTACTGTCATGGCTGTGCATGTCTGGCTCCTGTTGCTGTAAATCAGCGAGTGGTATTTCAAAGACAGCCGCTAGCGCTTTCATAGATTCCAGGCCAGCTTTTTGGCCGCGCTCAATGCGCTGAATCGTCCTGATACTCAGGCCACTCAATTGCGCTAACTGATCTTGCGACCAGGCGCGTTGTAGTCTTAGTTTACGAACGATCATGGTATTTCCTCTGCTGCGGTACGGGTGGCTATTATTCACTCATTACAAAAAAACAGTGACGACAGCAGCCTGACTAAGCGCTGACATTAATATGACAGTTGTTTAAAATCAAATAGTTAAATAGGCTAGCTCATAGGTGATGTAAATGGATTTTGCCATAGTAAGCAGAGCATCCCACAGAAAAGGGTCTGGGGACAGTTTTTTACAGCGCCATAGACAGCGGCTGGCGCCGCTGCCAATACAAGATTGTAGACCTTAGGGTACTGACTTGGCAGTTCTTAAGGCCTTTAATGATTAGCAGATTTTAATCAATGGTTTCTATCAGTGCCTGTCTGCGTCTATCTACTGTTAGCTTAGTCACATCTGGTCGACCATAATGTCCGGCAATATCAAAATTTTGTCGCTCTTCGCGCACCCGACCATGGTCTATCACCGCAGTGTATAATCCTTCAGTATCACACTGTGGTTCAATCAGCCATTCGCCATCGGGTCCCGCCAGACAAGAGCCGCCGTTAGCTAAAATTTCATCTTCGCCGGCAGCGTCAAGAATAGCCGCTATGTGTGGTGTATTGTCCGGGAAATCGGATTTTCGCATCAGGCCACTGACAGCCATCGAAAAAGAGCGTCCCTCTTTGGCGATAAATCGGGTCAGATCATGAGTATTTCGATAGCAACCTGGCCAGATTGCGACGTGCAGATCTTCGCCCATGCCGTACAGTGCCGCCCTTGAAAGTGGCATCCAGTTTTCCCAACAGTTCAGGCCACCGGCATTAAATGGACCTAATTGATGAACCCTAAGTCCGTGTCCGTCACCCGCAGCCCAGGTCAGGCGCTCTTCATAAGTGGGCATTAACTTGCGGTGTACCGAGCCAATTTCGCCCTGTTTATCGATATATACCATAGTACAGTACAAGCTGTGGCCACCTCTGTTGAGTGCCCGCTCGATAATGCCGACATAGACGGCGCAATTGTTACCCTTAGCAGCAGCGCAGACTTTATCCAAATGCCCCGCTTCTATCTGTACTGCCTGGTCGGTGTAATGGGAGTGTAATTCCTTTTGATCTTGCGCGTTAAAGCGGGCGCCATCAGTCATTGATACCCAAAAGGGGTAACCGGGAATAAGGGCTTCGCCAAAGGCCACTAAATCTACATTTTCCGCCCCTGCCTGATTGATCATAGCCACCACTTTATCGGTGGTAGCCTCTCTGTCTAACCAAACCGGTGCCAGTTGTCCCAGTCCAACTTTTATCTGATCTTTATTCAGTGAAGCATCATTAGTGGTAAACATTGTATCTCCTGATTAATGGCGATTAGCGCCTTAAACTAGCATAAAAGGCCAAGTCGATGATCATAAAAGCAGCAATCAACTCTGTCTGCTCAAAAACTGTGCTGCAGCAGTGCCTGTGTTGCTGAAGATTTATAGCGTTAGAAAGCGTTGGCTGCATATCATCAGCGCTAGTGTTATCAACAGAAGCGATTATAATTCATCAATATTAGATACATAATAGGTATAAATGGAATAGGACTTGTGCATGACAGACATAAATAAATTGATCGCCTCGCTCTCGGATATGGCCAGTTTTGTGATGGTGGTAGACGAGGGGGGCTTTAGTGCAGCCAGTCGTAAACTGGGTATCACCCCCTCTGCTGCCAGTCGGCAGGTGAGCCGTTTGGAAAAATTACTGGCAGTGAAATTATTGGAGCGCACTACCCGAAACATGAGTTTGAGCGTGGCTGGCAAGCCGGTTTATGAGTTGTGCCGAACTATGCTGGATACTGCTCAGGCGGCGGCGGATGTTTCCAGTCTAGCCAGCACTGAACCGGTTGGCTTGTTGCGCATAGCCGCTCCCAAGGCGGTGGCTAAACGCATTTTGGAGCCTATGCTGTTGTCTTTTGCCTGCAAATATCCACAGATCAAACTGCAGATAAAAGTCACTGACCATATTGTCGACCCTATTCATAACGAAGTGGATTTATTGGTATCGCTGCAGCAAAATCCCGCCCTTGGTCTAATAGCCAAAGAGCTTGGGCAGGTTAAAATAGTGCTCTGTGCTAGCCGGTCATACATTGCTGAGCACGGACTGCCTAAGCACCCTAAGGAGCTGGCGCAACACAGTTGCATCACTTTGGGCGAGAGTAGTCATGACAGCATTTTAGAGATGAGTTGTAACAACAAAACATTCAAGGTAGAGGTCAGTGGCCGCTATAGCGTCAACCATACAGAAATGCGCCTGAATGCGATCAAACGCGGTCTGGGCATTGGGGTTTTACCGGACTTTGTCGCTAATCCTGAATTCGCCAGGGGGGACTTATTACAAGTGTTGCCCAACTGGTATTTAAAGCATAACTATCAGGGCGTGCTTAGATTACAATACGCCCAGTCAAAATTTATCCCGGAGCGTTTAAGGCTATTAGTTACCCATTTATCGGATAACTATGGGCCGAGCAGGGGGTAGCGGCTAAGCTGCCATTTAAATATTAAGGAGTCATACAAGCTAGTGTCAATATCTGCAAATATTCAGCCGACTACAAGAATCTTCGTACTCTCGCCCAGGACCTGGGCTTTTATTTTACTACTGCTGACACCGGCACTGCTGTGTAGCAACATGATAGTGGCCAGAGCAGTGGCTGATCTCATCCCGCCTTTCACCTTGGCCTTTACCCGTTGGCTGGTGGCTGTATTAGTGTTGCTACCTTTTATTGGTCTGAAACTCTGGGCAGTGCGAGATATTTTGATCGCCGAGTGGAAACAGCTGCTGCTGTTGGGCTTTTTAGGCATGGGCATCTGCGGTGCATTCCCCTACCTGGGGGCTAAAACTACAACGGCAACTAATATAGGGCTGATCTACGCGCTGTCGCCGATCTTTATTATTCTGTTTGCCAGGCTCTGGTATCAGGAGCAGTTAAATAAACGCCAGTTGCTGGGGGTGATGTTTGCCTTTAGCGGTGTCATAGTGATAGTGGCAAAGGGTGACTGGCAAGCATTGAGCGCACTTAGCTTCAGCGCAGGAGATCTTTGGATACTGGCGGCGTCTGCCTCATGGGGGTTTTACTCGCTGTGGCAGGGGCATTTGAAAACTCGACTGAGCCTGTTTCTACGCTTTGCCGCGATGTCTGTAGGTGGAGTGATAGCGCTGGCGCCCTTTGCCGCAATCGAGATATACCAGCGATTACCGCTGGTATTGGATGGGCAATTTATTAATACTTTTGTCATGACCATCGCCTTTTTAGCGATTATCTCGTCGATTACTGCCTATGCAGCCTATGCCCATATTCAAAATATATTGGGAGCCTCTAAAGCTTCCTTAGTGATGTACGCAATCCCCTTGTACAACGCGGCGATGGCCTGGATGTTTTTAGACGAGCAACTACAGAGTTTTCATATGCTGGGGGCGCTGTTGATATTGCCGGGACTGTTTCTGGCAGTGAGTAAACGAAAAGCTTGAGTGCCAGAGGCAGCGGCTGCAAAAAAGGATCTGAAATGAAAAGTTATTATAAAAAGGGATTTTTTACGCTATTTGCACTGTTGTTGCTGTTAATTGGTAGTAGTGCTTTTGCCAGCAATCAGCTTGATCAGAAAATACAAAACAGCGATGAAATACAGTGGCTGGCACTGTTTCTGGCAGGAAAAAAGGCCGGTTACTCAAAAATGCAGCGCACAGTACAAAACAATACTGTGACCACTACAGTAACGATGCAAATGCAGATTAATCGCGGCGCTGCAGTGATCAGTATCAAAAGTCTGGAGCAGAGCGTTGAAACTATTACCGGTAGAGCACTTAGTTTTAGCTCAATCACAGAACAGGGCTCGGACAGAGTCGCCATTGTCGGTGTGATCTCCAGCGCCGGGGTACTCGATATTCAGATTCAATCATCGGGGCAGGTTGTGAGACAACAGCAACAGTGGGCCCCGGAGTATTTGTTATACGAAGGGCAGCGATTATTGGCGCTAGAGCGTGGATCAAAGCCTGGAACCCGCTATCAGTTCCAGGCATATATGATCGGGGCACTGCAGGCCACTGCCACTAAAGTAGTGATAGGTGAAACTGTAGCGATGGATTTAATGGGTGCTGTACAGCGCTTGAGCGAAGTATCACAACAGATGTCGATGGGTGCTACCAATATGCAGATGACTGTTTATATGGATCGGCAGATGAATCTGAAAAAAGTCATTATGCCGATGATGGGCTCGAGCATGGAAATGATTGCCAGCACTGAGCAGTACGCACTTAGTCCCAATCAACCCTCAGACTTTTTTACAGCCACGTTTACTCTCTCACCGCTAGCGATCAGCCCAAAACAAGCGCAAGACACGCTGCAGTATTCTATTCATAGTGACAGCGAAACAATAGCTTTTCCTGCAACTGCTGAACAGTCGGTATCTCGTGTAAATAACGCAACCGAGCTAACTATTAGTGCTCTTAAAGGAGATGCTGGTTCATATCCGTACCTTGGTAAAGATCAGGCTATCAGCCAATATCTACAGCCAAACAGATGGGTGCAAAACGATGATCCGCAGATTATCGCGTTGGCTAAACAAGCGGCTGCAGGCAGTCGCTTTACCTCTGAGGCGGCAAAAAATATTGAGAACTTTGTGCGTAGCTACATCAGCGATAAAAATTTAAGTGTAGGTTATGCCAGTGCCGTGCAAGTATTAAAAAGCAGGCAGGGAGATTGCACCGAGCACGCGCTGTTGCTAGCGGCAATGTTAAAAGCGCTGGGTATTCCCGCCCGGGTGGCGACCGGACTTGCCTATGTGGACAATTTTTCCGGTCAGCGACAAACTTTTGTGCCGCACGCCTGGGCACAAGCTTTGATACAAGGGCAGTGGCGCAGTTATGACGCTGCCCTAAGTGGCTTTGATAGCGGCCATATCTTGCTGGGCTTTGGAGATGGCGATCCGATGCACTTTTTTAGCTTGGTAAATAGCCTGGGAAATTTTCAGATAAAGTCTATTCGTAGTCAGTGATTTACAGACAATGGATGCACACAGGTGACTAGGCTGTATTTTAGCTGGCGCCAAGATAGTGCAGCTACTACAGCCATTTAAAGCCTGGCTGTAGTCATGTTAGTCACTTACAGCGACCCGAATAATTCAGCTTAACTCAGTGGGACTACCAATACCGGCACATCGGAGTGACGCATTACCTGGTTGGCGGTTGAACCCATAAAAAACTGCTTGGTGGCACTGTGAGTACGTGTGCCCATTACGATCATGTCCACTCCCAAGCGCTCTGCCGCATCTATAATTTCCCGATGAATAGGCCCTTCTGCTAACAGTGTCTCAAATTTTGGCGCTCCATCTAAGTTCTCTAACTCTGAACTGCAAAAAGCATCAATGCGTTTACCGATAATTTCCTTGAGCTTACTGACACCGTCACTTTGCAGTTTAGAGTATGTCTCGACAGATAATGTATTTTGCAAAGTCACTCTCACTGAATCCGGCATAGGGACTATTACATGCAAAAA
>ASZI01000090.1 GCA_000416315.1 Osedax symbiont Rs2
GTCACTCGAGCATCTTTTGGCGCTGTGCGCGCCAACCCGGCGACCGCTAACTTTCTGCAGGGGGTAATCGCAGAAATTATTGCTGTAGCAGTGGCGCTGAAGGTTGAATTGCCCCAAGACATGCAGCAGTTGGTCTGGCAGCAGATAGAAAAATCCGGCTATAACAGTGATACTTCGATGCAGCGAGACGTGTTGGCTGGTAAGCCCTCAGAATTAGATAGTCAAACTGGAGCGGTGCTTAGATTAGCTGAGCTCTCTGGGGTTGCTGTGCCTCTAAATCAGATGATTTACGCTAGTTTGATGCCTCAGGAACAGGCGGCCAGAGCGGCGATAAATTGATCGAGCTGGTAGGCAGAAATTATTAAAAGGTTTGAGTAGTAAAAGAATAGAGGATATATGCAAATAAAAGTGCAAAGGTTAGCGCTGCTAATCGCGGCTACTTTTACGCTCTTTCTGTCATACAGCATTTCTAGGCAACAATTAACTGCGCCGATAGGGCTTTTTTATCTGTTTGCCAGCGTCATCACTTTTCTCGCTTACGCGAGAGATAAAAGTGCTGCTAAAACTGGAAAGTGGCGCATTAAAGAGGTGACACTGCAGCTATTTTCGCTGTTTGGTGGTTGGCCAGGCGCCATCGTTGCCCAGAAGCTGTTGCGGCATAAATCTAGAAAGTTGAGCTTTCAAATTATTTTTTGGTTGATGATGTCAGTCAATTTAACGGTGTTTATTTTATCTTATAGTGGTCAAGGTAGGTCTTGGCTGTTGAGCTTTCTCTCCTAGCACAGGGCTCCACTGCTCTGTTAATCGTCCCAGTAACGACCTTTGTGCCGCTTTCTCTATTGTTCTGCTCAGTGCAACTATCAATTGCCAGTCTTAGTGTTTATCGGTTTGTCATCAATAACTAAACTGTTGCTAAGTGACATACCAAATAGGAGTGAAGAATGAACCGCACATCAGTAGCCAATGAGCACAGCAGCGTAAAAGAATTGATCGCGGTAACTTTAGGGGTTGCGGCCTCAGATGGTGCCGGGGTCAAGTTAACCCGTATTATCGGTGCCGGGGAAGTGGATATGTTAGATCCGTTTCTGATGTTGGACTGTTTTGAGAGTGATAATCCGAATGACTATCAGGCGGGATTTCCGACCCATCCGCACCGCGGCTTTGAAACTGTGACCTATTTGTTAGAGGGTCGCATGCGCCATAGAGACAATCAGGGCAACGAGGGAGTAATTGCCCCGGGAGGCGTGCAGTGGATGACTGCGGGGAGAGGGATTACACACTCGGAGATGCCGGAGCAACAAGATGGTTTATTGAAAGGCTTTCAGCTGTGGATCAATTTACCTGCCAGCGACAAGATGACCGCACCTGCTTATCAGGAGTTTCCCGCAGAGCAAGTGGCGCTGGAGCAGCATGACGATGGCACAGTGATAAAGGTAATCAGCGGAGTTACTGACAGAGGCACTTCTGGTCCAGTGCAAAACCACTACACAGATCCAACCTATTTAGATGTAAGTTTAAAAGCTGGGGCAACCTTCACTCAGTCGATTACTTTCGGGCATAACAGTTTTGTGTATGTGATCGAAGGGGAGTTGCAAGCCGCGGGGCGAAGTCTCAGTGCTAAGCAATTGGGGATTTTTGGTGCAGGTGAAAAAATAGAACTGCTCTGTAATTTAGACAGCCGACTGTTGCTGATTGCAGCGAAGCCATTGAATGAACCAGTGGTACGCCATGGCCCTTTTGTGATGAATAGCCAAGCGCAAATAATCCAGGCGGTTGAAGATTACCACAGTGGCAAGTTCTAAATGTCCTGGGAAATGGGAAATGGGAAATGGAAAAACTAGCAAAATGATTAGCAGATCGAGGAAACTCCAATGGGCCTATTAATCGAGGGTCAGTGGAGCAGAACGGGCCTTATTAGCGCCAGTAACACTGGCAAATTTGTCCGCCAACAATCGCAGTTTCGCAATTGGCTGACTGTGGATGGCAGCCCGGGTGCCACTGGGGTAGGTGGATTTAAAGCAGAACCGGATCGCTACCATTTATACGTTTCTCTGGCCTGCCCCTGGGCACATCGCACTTTGATCTTGCGAGCACTAAAAGGGCTTGAACAGATGATCTCAGTGTCAGTGGTGAATGCGTTGATGGATGACGACGGCTGGAGTTTTAAGCCGGGGCTGGGAGTGATCGAAGATAACGTCAATGGTGTCAGCCGGGTACATCAGCTCTACACACTTGCCCAGGGTGATTACTGCGGGCGGGCTAGTGTGCCAATTTTATGGGACAAACAGCAGCAGACGATTGTCAGTAACGAATCGGCTGATATCATTCGCATGTTTAACTCGGCCTTTGATCAGGTTGGCGCCACAGCGGCAGACTATTACCCACAGCTGCTACGCAGTGAAATCGATGCCGTCAATGCAATGGTTTACAGCAGCATCAATAACGGCGTCTACAAAACGGGCTTCGCCACCACCCAGTTTGCCTACACTGAGGCAGTCACTGAGCTCTTCGATGCTTTAGATTCTCTGGAGCAACGGCTGACGGGACAGCGATATTTAACCGGGGGGCAAGTTACTGAAGCGGACTGGCGTTTATTCACTAGCTTAATACGCTTCGATGCGGTGTATGTCGGCCATTTTAAGTGCAATTTAAAACGCATTGTTGATTATCCGGCGCTGAGTAATTACCTGCGCGACTTATACCAGATGCCAGCGATTGCAGCTACTGTAGATATGCCACAGATCAAGGCGCACTACTACGCATCACACACAAACATCAATCCAACAGCCATTATTCCAGTGGGGCCACAACTGAATTTAATGTTGCCACACAACAGGGCTAATCTGTCAGTGCAGATAGCTACAGCGGTTACTTAAACAGCGTCAAGAGCTCGCTTGAATTCCGCTATCAGTTGCTCCCGACCGCTCTGGCGGTGGGTTAGCAGCTGAATGTTTCTCTGATATTTGCTGTCTTCGATGGGGCTAATTTGTAAGTTGCTGGCCAGTGCTTGCAGTCCTTGCCAATGCGGCACTAAAGACACTCCCATCCCCATCTTGACCATCAGGGCTATCGACTCCAGAGAGTCTATTTCACACAGTGGTGTGACACTGATCTGCTTATCAACTAAAAAACTATTGGCAATGGAGCCGCCCCAGGCGCTTTTATCGTATTGGATAAACGCATGCCTGCTAATACTTTGAATTATATCAGTACTGGGCTGCAGGCCGATTAGCGCCAGAGGTTCTGCAAACAAAAACTCGGACCTGAGGACTTTTGCCGGCTCAAAAGGGGGTTGGATAAGAATAGCCAGATCAAGCTGTTGCTCTTGAAGTTGCTGGTATAAAGCTTTAGAAGTACCGGGCACTATTTGCAGTAATAAATTAGGCGCGCTATCAGCTAAGTACTGAACACAGCGAGGCAGCAAGGTGCTAAGTAAAGTAGAAATTACTCCGACTCTTAATTCTCCACGCAACTGTTTACTGTCTAAATCTGTGGCCACAGCATCGACTTCGGCGACGATGCGTTTTAATCGGGGCAGTATTTGCAGGCAGGCTTGGGTCGCTTTAGCGCTGTGACCGGTTCGCGAGAGCAAACGACATCCCAGGGCATTTTCCAGAGACTTTACCCGCTGACTAACGGCCGCTGCGGTCAGGTTTTGGCTGCGGGCGGCTGCGGCGATAGAGCCGGTTTCGATAACGATAATTAAACTTTGTAAAAAACGGCTATCCATGATTATTTCTTATGCTTGACTCAACCATAAGATAGTATCTGTTGTTGATTGAAATTGCTACGCTAGAGATCTAAGTTACCAACCGCTGGAGAAATGATGCAGTCAATGTTCCACTTTGCTTTCAATGTCACTGATTTAGACAGAGCTTGTGATTTTTATAGCCATGTACTCAACTGCCAGCAAGGTCGCAGGAGCGACACTTGGGTGGATTACAACTTTTTTGGTCATCAATTATCACTGCACTTAGGTGAGACATTTGCGGTAAAAAAGAGCGGTTTGGTCGATGGCGTTGCAGTGCCAATGCCGCACTTCGGTGCCATACTACCGCTAGAGGACTGGCAGCTGTTAGCCGCGAAGCTGCAGCGTCAGCAACTAGATTTCGTGATAGCGCCGACACAGCGTTTTGCCGGTGAAGCGGGTGAGCAATACACGATGTTTTTTTTCGATCCCTTTGGCAACCCGATAGAACTTAAAGGCTTTGCGGATCTGAGCAAGGTGTTTAATTGATGAGTGCTATAGTATTTATCAGCAGCTTAGATAGCGCTGAACAGCAGCAGTGGCTGGGGATGTTAACTAAACTGTTGCCCGATGAAAGCATATTATTACCTGAAGCTTTCTCTGCAGAACTGGCTGCTGAAGTAGACATAGCTATTGTCGCCAACCCGGACCCCAGTATTTTAAGCAATTTCCCTAATCTGCTTTGGGTACAAAGTCTGTGGGCTGGGGTAGAGGCATTAGTACCGAGCATCAGGCAGCACAATCGACAACTTGAACAGAGCAAACAACTGCAGTTGGTCAGGTTGCTGGATCCACAAATGGCTGCCACTATGGCCGAGGCGGTCTTGGCATGGACTTTGTATCTGCATCGCAATATGCCGCAATACGCTATCCAGCAGCGACAGCAACTATGGCAGCAGTTGCCTTGTGCGAGGGCAGAGGAAACCCGGGTCACAGTATTGGGCGCGGGCGAGTTGGGTATCGCTGCCATCAACGCATTGTTACAGCAAAATTATAAGGTAAGTTGCTGGAGTCGCAGCCAGAAAAACATTGCCGGGGTGCATAACTATGTCTCTGTGGAGCAGCTGCCTGAAGCGATAGCACAAGCAGATATTTTGATAAATTTGTTGCCCTTGACCGCAGAAACTAAAGGATTGTTAAATCAGCAGTTACTTTCGAATTTGCCCCGCGGTGCTAAGCTGATCAATTTTTCGCGAGGCGCTGTGTTAGATCATCCGGCACTCCTTGAGTTGCTGGACAGTGGACAGCTCAGTCACGCGGTATTAGACGTCTTTGAGATGGAGCCATTGCCTGTTGATAATCCGCTATGGCAGCACTCGCAGATAACCGTACTACCACATATATCAGCACCGACTAATATGCAGAGCGCTGCACGGGTGGTCGCTGATAATATTAATAGTTATAGGGCTGTTGATGTGTTGCCAACAACAGTTAACTTAGCCCAGGGATACTGATTAAATAGTCACAAATCTGAGCGACTAAATGGTTGGCAATGCATAGATGCCGGATGGTGCTGAATAAGTCCGCCGATAAATGGTGGATTTATTGCTTGCTGCTATGAATTTGATCAACAAACTGATCACGTCTTTTTATCCGCTCAAGGTTGGCGCCTCACTCCTCTCGTTGTCACAACTATTTATTCGCTCAAGGCTGTCACCTCGCTCTTCTCATTTATCAGATTCCAGAGTTTTAATTTGTCAATAAAGTATCGGTTAATTCTTTTTAATCAACATCTTAAGCAGTAAGTCTAAATTTTCTACAATAGCGGATCAGAAACCGTATAATAGCGTTCGTGTAAATATTTGAGGTCCGATTTTGTGAACAATGCATTGAATAACCCCGACAGCTTAAGCTTGCTGGCGCGACTGAAACATTTTTTCGGGCCCAATTGGGTCATCATCGTTTTCTTTACTAGTACATTGTTGCTGCTATCTTGTTCCAGGTTGATGTTGATGATCTGGCAGGCGGAGCGGGTTAATGCCAGTGAGGGCTGGTTGCAAGTGCTGCTTAGCGGTATGCGAATCGACGCTTCTATTTTAAGCTATGTGGCGTTGCTAGCGCTGCTGGTGACAAGTATCGCAGTGTTAGTGCGACGTACCGCCAAATATATTTATCCCTTATTACTGATCTGGTTGAGCGTTTTTTTTGTCATCTTTGCCTATTTGGAGGTGATCACTCCGAGCTTCATATTGGAGTATGATCTTCGTCCTAACCGCTTGTTTGTCGAATACTTGATCTACCCTAAAGAAATATCCGCGATGCTCTGGAGTGGTTATAAACTGGAGATATTTATCGCCAGTAGTACTTTAGTGATTGCCACTATAGTGGCGCTTAAGTTATTTCGCTCGCAGTGGCAGGAGCGCTCTAGTGCCTCTCTGGCGTTGCGCTCGATCAGCATTTTGCTATTGATTTCGCTGAGCGTAGTAGGTGCGCGCTCCTCCTTTGGTCACCGGCCAATTAACCCGGCGATGGTGGCTTTTTCCACTGACCATTTAATCAATGATTTGATTCTCAACTCGACTTATTCGGTCGGCTTTGCCATCAATGGTTTGGGCGCTGAGAAATCCAGCGAGCGCTACTACGGCGAAATGGACGACAGTGAAGTACTGGAAGTAGTACGTCAGTCCAGTAATATGCAGGGGGCACAATATCAAGATCCAAGCGCCCCTACCTCAACTTATCGCCAGGCTACAGGTAAAGCTAGCGGAAAAAATATCGTCATCTTGTTGCAAGAGAGCTTAGGTGCCAGATACGTAGGTGCTCTGGGTGGTTTACCGCTGACTCCGCACTTGGACAAATTGATGCACGAAGGTTGGAATTTCACTAACTTGTACGCCACTGGAACTCGTTCTGTACGCGGCATCGAGGCGGTACTGACAGGTTTTACCCCGACCCCGTCCAGATCTGTAGTTAAGTTATCTAAGTCGCAAACTAACTTTTTTAGCATGGCCAGTATGCTGACCGATCAGGGCTACCACAGTCAATTTATCTACGGCGGTGAAAGTCATTTTGACAACATGAAAAGCTTCTTTTTGGGTAATGGCTTTTCCGACATAGTCGACGGACCCAGATTTGAGAAGATCGATTTTGAAGCGTCCTGGGGTGCCTCAGATGAAGATCTATACGATCAGGCGCACTTTGAGTTTGAACGCCTGGCCAAAGGTGATAAGCCTTTCTTTAGCTTAGTATTTACCAGCTCAAATCACTCTCCCTACGAATTTCCAGAGGGCAAAATCGAGCTGTATGACGAGGAGCCACAAACTCGCAATAACGCCGCAAAATACGCGGATTACGCACTGGGTGCTTTTATGCAGAAAGCCAAAAAATCCAGTTACTGGAAAGATACTATCTTTATAGTAGTGGCTGATCACGACTCCAGAGTTCACGGTGCTAGTTTAGTGCCGATTGAATACTTTAGGATTCCCGGCTTGATTTTAGGTGAAGGTATAGAGCCTAAAACTGACCCTAGATTGATCAGCCACATCGATCTTGCACCGACCTTGTTATCGCTCGCTGGAATCAGTGGTGATACACCCATGCTCGGTCATGATTTAACCAGAGAAGTGCCTGTGGAAAAACAGCGGGCGATGATGCAGTACGACAAAAACTTCGCCTATATGACTACCGAATCAGTCACTGTTTTACAGCCTGAAAAAGCACCGCTTACCTTTGAGTATAAAGATAAGAAATTTAATGCTCTGCCACTGGACAAAGAGCAGGCGCGCAAGGCCAGAGCTCATGTGATCTTTGGTAGCAAAGCTTACGACAACGGTTGGTATCACTAGTCTAATCAACTAGCCCGCCCCTGAAGTGCTAAGTGAGTGCGAAGGGGCAAACAGCGTTAATTGAATTTACAAATCTTTCAACAGCCGCAGGGCATCATAAATTGCAGCATGGGTATTGCGCCCCGCCACTGCATCGCCAATGCGAAATAACTGAAACTGCCCCTGGCTGTTATGTTTGACAGTTTGGCTCCTTCCGGCAATTAAGTCTGCATAATTTACTTCCCCCAGATTTGAGGACAGTGGCTTGAGTTGGAAATACAGCTCATCCAAAGGGAAGGTGCCGTGATTAACCACCACTTGATCGACGCTCCTTACTTTTGCCTGCTCGTCTATGCCGCTAATTAGGTAATCGCTGCCGATCTGCGCAATGATTTTATCTGCTTGTTTCGCCACGGCTAACAATCTGTAAGTGACAGTGAAAATGACCCGTTTTTTCTGCATTTCGCGCATATATGGGACTAAGTTCATCGCCATCACATCAGCTGCAAAAGTGCGGTCTGGGGTCATGATCTCTAATTTGGCACCACTGTCGGCTATCATTTGTGCGGCTTGTAATGCGCTGTGATCACCTGCATCGTCAAACAGTAAAACATTTTTGGCAGGCTTTACTGCGCCACTGATAATATCCCAACTTGAGACCAATAAATGATTGTTGTGCTGCAATATGTCGACGTCGGGAATGCCACCGGTGGCGACAATCACTAGATCTGGTTGATGGGCTAAGACCTCTGCAGTTTCGGCCCAGTTATTAAAATGAAAATCCACCCCCATGGCCTGGCACTGCTGCATGCGCCAGTCAATGATCGAGATCATTTCTTTACGTCGCTTGCTGCGGGCAGTGAGAGCAACCTGGCCACCGGGATTAGCCGCTGCCTCTAATACTGTCACTTTATGGCCGCGCTCAGCGGCGACTCTGGCCGCCTCCAGACCGCCGGGTCCCGCTCCGATAATCAACACTTTACGTTGTACTTCTGCCCTGGGAATATTGTGCGGCATAGTCAACTCGCGACCGGTGGCGGCATTGTGAATACAAAAGGCATCAGCACCTTGATAAATCCTGTCCAGACAGTATGTGGCACCGACACAAGGGCGGATTTGCTGTTCTGTACCGGCGATGATCTTCTGCACTATATGCGGGTCAGCCAAGTGTGCTCTGGTCATCCCGACCATATCCAGTTTGCCACTGGCGATGGCGTGGCGAGCGGTGGCAACATCGGGAATTTTAGCGGCGTGAAAAGTGGCAAAGCCAGTGGCTGCTCGCACTTCACCGGCAAAATCCAGATGCGGCGAATTTTTCATGCCCATCACAGGTATTACATCGGTAAGCGCTGCATCAGTATCTATATGTCCGCGGATGACATTCAAAAAATCAACTTGTCCCGTGTCTCTTAACAACCGGGAGATTTCCAGTCCCTGATCAAAGCTGATCCCCCCGTCTATGAGCTCATCTGCGGTGTAGCGCCCCCCGACGATAAACTCATCGCCTACTCTGGCGCGAATAGCATTGAGAACCTGGCGGGTAAAAAACAATCGGTTTTGCAGATCTCCGCCGTAGGGTGCCTCTAAGCTATTGGTCAGAGGAGACCAGAATTGATCCATTAAATGCCCGTAGGCCTGCAGTTCAATGCCATCCACCCCCGCCGCTTGCATCCGCTGCGCTGCATCTGCGTAATCGACAACGATACGCTCGATATCCCAGTCTTCGATTTTTTTTGGAAACGCTCTGTGAGAGGCCTCGCGGCGGTGCGAAGGTGAGACTACCGGCAGCCAGTCACCCTTAGACCAGCCGGTACGCCGACCCAGATGAGTCAGTTGAATCATCACCGCACAGTCGTGTTGATGGCAGGCATCAACCAACTCACTCATCCAGGGGACTACCTCATCCTTATAGGCCAATATGTTGTTAAATACTGGTGGGCTATCACGAGAGACAGTGGCTGATCCCGCGGTCATGGTCAGGGCCACTCCGGCTTTGGCTCGCTCTTCATGGTAAGCGCGGTAACGTGCTTTGGGCATGCCATCTTCAGGGTAAGCGGGCTCGTGTGAGGTGGTCATTATGCGGTTCTTTAGCCGCAAGTGTTTCAGCTGGAAAGGTTGAAGAAGCGGATCATTGCTCTGCATCGCGAATACCTGGGTGTCATAGCTGGTTATTTTTATTGCACTAGCATCAGCACTAGATAGTGCCTTGGGTAGATAGTGCCTTGGGTAGATAAAAGCCACAAACAATATTAAAGTAGCACTTCAGATAACCTAATGTTATCTGAAACAATAAGGTTAGCAGGGTGTTATGCTTAATTTAAAACAACAATTACCGCCGCTCAATGCGTTAATCACTTTTGAGGCCGCCGCCAGACACCTCAGCTTTACCCTTGCTGCCAATGAGCTCAACGTCACTCAGGCAGCTGTCAGTCGGCAGATCAAAACCCTGGAACAGCATCTTGGGACAACACTATTTAATCGCTACAATCGGCGTTTAACACTGACTATTGCAGCGCAGCAATTACTGCCAAGTCTGCTCGGTGCTATCGCTTTGATCTTAGACTCAGTGGCCCAGATAAACACAGCTGAACAGCAAAAAACAGTCACTATCGCCGCCACTATCGCCTTTACTACCTTTAAATTAAATGATTGGTTGAGTCAGTTTTTACAGCAGCACTCCAATATTGAAGTGCGGGTCATCGCCACAGACCGGGATGTAGATTTGCAGCGAGAGGGAGTAGATCTGGCGATTAGTTATGGCGATGTTCAACAGAGCAACAGTTTGTGTAACACTTTCATGTTCAACGATGAAATTTTCCCGATTTGCAGTCCCCAATATTTACACAAGGCGGGGATAGAGCACACAGATCTACCGCTGGAGGTTGCAGATATACTGCAACAGCCGCTGTTGCATTTAGATGAGGATCATTGGCAAGGTTTGCATTATAGGGCGATTGACTGGAATGTCTGGTTTCGCAGTCAGGGGCACAATCCACCCAAGCGTCTAAAAGGGTTGATGATCAATAACTATCCACTGCTGCTGCAAGCGGTATTGAAGGGCCAGGGGATAGCGCTCGGCTGGCGGCATTTAGTCAATGATTTACTTGATTCTGGAGAGTTAATCGCGCCAGTGAAGGCTACCTTTAATAGTCGACGTGAATACTATTTAGCCCGAAAGTCCGATTGCAATAATCCCGATGTTAGCACGCTACAGCAGTGGATTTTGCACTGTGCAACTGCTGTGCCAGACTAGCGACTCCTGGCCACAAATCTGACTGTATTTGCAGCCGAAGCAGCAGAGCTTAAGTAGCAACATAGACTAAGCACAATGTTTATAAACCGGGCTATCAACTGTTCAGTCAGTTTTTTGGTAACTGGAAATCATAGTGACACTGGCGACAGAGTCGATGAAGTACTTTTCTCTGGCCTGTAGGTATAAAGGATCAGAAAAAAAGTCTTTCATCTGTTGCTTGTCGGGAAAGTTAATCGTGAAAACCCTATTGATATCAGGGTTTTGTTCGCTGATCAGGGTGTCAGAAACTTTAAAGTCATAGCCGAAACGACCATCATAAGTTTTTAATATAGGTTTCATCGCCGCGCGATAATTGTCGTAGCCTGGATCGTCGGTTACTTCTAACCCCATCAATATTTCAAAAGACATATTTACTCCAAAATCAATTATTTGTACCCTTAAGTATCTGCTGATTTTAAAGGGTAAGTCGTAAGTTGCAAGTCGTAATTAGCAAGTTTTAAAGACAGACAATAAAAGAAAATTAGCTAACAATAGCGGGTTGTTGATCTCGTGAACTAGTGTGTTCGCCACTCGGCTTTTTATGCGCTCAGGCTGGCAACTTACGACTTACGACTT
>ASZI01000091.1 GCA_000416315.1 Osedax symbiont Rs2
CCCATCAGGAAAATGGCCCGGGGAACGTTTTTTGACACTGACATTACTGTCCTCGCATAAATAATTTATCTAACTCACTTAAACTCATTGCAGTCCAAGTGGGCCGACCGTGATTACACTGACCACTGCGCTCTGTTGACTCCATATCCCGTAAAAGCTGGTTCATTTCTGCAATAGTAAGCTGACGGTTGGCTCTAACAGAGCCGTGACAGGCCATTGTGGATAGCAGCTCATTGATTGACTCTTGAATTTTTCGACTACTACCTAGCGCCACTACATCCGCAAGCACATCCCTCACCAATTGTTCGACATCGGACTTGGCCAGCGTCACCGGAACCTGACGAATTGCGATACTCTCCTCGCCCAGGCGGGCGAGCTCAAACCCCAACTGGGCAAACATCCCGTGGTGCTCTTCAGCACAGTCTACTTCGAGTGCACTTAGGGCCACACTCACCGGCACTAGCAGCGGTTGAGAGCGAACTTTTTCCTCAGTGTAAGAGCGCTTCAAACGCTCATAGACAATTCGCTCATGGGCCGCGTGCATATCTACCACTATCATTCCCTGAGCATTTTGCGCCAGAATATAAATCCCATGCAATTGCGCAATTGCAAACCCCAGCGGCGGAACTTGCGACTCATTGTCTGCAAGTTGCGCCAAATTAACATCTGCGCTGGCTTGGCTGGCTCGCCCCAACTGACCATAACTATTAGATTGCTCACGCATATAGCTGGCCGACGGATTAACTGACTGATAGGCGGGAGCTGGCTGAGCCAGCAATTCAGCTGAGCCGCTATCAGGTACATTTAAGCCAATCCCCTGCTGCTGTGGAATAGCCTGCTCGGCTACAACAGCACTCGCAGCAGAATCTTGGGGTAACTTTCCGCTCTGAAAATCCGGGCGCACATCCCCAATAACTCTGTGAATCGCCCTAAACAAGAAATCGTGTACTAGGCGGTTTTCACGAAAGCGTACTTCGTGCTTAGTCGGGTGCACATTGACATCGACCAGCGCCGGATCTAACTCTAAATACAGCACATAAGCAGGATGCCTGCCATTAAACAGCACATCAGAATAAGCTTGTCGCAAAGCGTGTGTCACCAGCCGATCTTTAATCACCCGTCCATTGACAAAGAAATACTGTAGATCCGCCTGGCTGCGAGAAAAGGTCGGCAAACTTATCCAGCCGCGTAAACTTAAGCCAGAAGACTCGGCCTGCATCTCCACTTTTATCGACTGATCAATAAAAGCGGGACCGCAAATAGCGGCGACTCTGCGTTCCTGCTCGCGCAAACTCTGCGCCTTTTTTAGCTGGCGAATCACCCGCCCATTATGGCTCAGGGAAAAATCCACATCAAAACGAGACAGCGAGATGCGCCTGAGCACTTCATCTAAATGCTTAAATTCGGTATTTTCAGTACGCATAAACTTTCTGCGTGCCGGTGTATTAAAAAACAAATCGCGCATTTCTACGCTGGTTCCTTGTGGGTGCGATGCCGGGCTTATTTCAGTCGCCATCTCCCGACCTTCAGAGCGCACCGACCAGGCGGCTTGTGCATCAACTCTGCGCGAGGTCAAGGTCAAACGCGATACCGAGCTGATACTTGCCAGCGCCTCTCCACGAAAACCTAAACTGCCCACCGCTTCCAAATCCGCCAGTTCAACAATTTTAGAAGTTGCATGACGACTTAGAGACAGAGACAAATCGTCCTTATCAATGCCATGTCCATTGTCGCGGATGCGAATTAATTTAATTCCGCCTTGCTCAACGTCCACTTCTAGCTTGGTCGCCCCTGCATCCAGACTATTTTCCAATAGCTCTTTGATTACTGATGCCGGGCGCCCCCCCCCTTCCCCCGCCGCAATTTGGTTTGCCAGGCGAGGCGATAATAACTGTATTCGCTGCATAATTTTGATGTCTGGTTTAATAATTTATAGAACAGCAACTGCTTCTTTAACTGGTCGGAATTTGCAAACTCTGACCAATTCGAATTTTGTCACCTTTAATTTTATTCAGCAGCTTAAGCGAAGCAAGCTTGACTCCATAGCGAAACGCAATACCGGACAGAGAGTCACCACTGACAACTTTGTAGCGCTGACGCTTGACCAACGCATCGCCGTGCTTCTGCTGGTAGATAGCTGTATACACTGGCGGCTTATGTAAAAAGTGCTCCTTGATACCCGCAAAAATCGCCCGAGCCATCTGTTTGCGATAGGCCGTACTCTTCAGCGATTTTTCTTCCCCAGGATTGGAAATAAACCCGGTCTCAACCAAGATAGAGGGGATATCGGGAGATTTCAACACCAAGAAACCAGCACTTTCGACCCCACTCTTATGCATCTTGGCAAATTTATCTATGTTGTTGTGAATTTTCGCGGCAACTTCGCGGCTGTCTTTACGCGAGGCAGTCATCGACATGTCTAACAACACTCCTTTGAGCACTTTGTCTTTGTTGTCCAGACTAAGGTTGCCGACGCCACCAATCAAATCTGAGCTGTTCTCCTTTTGTGCCAGCCAGCGACCCACTTCGCTACTTGCCCCTCGATTGGAGAGCACCCATACTGACGCTCCGCGCGCCCTAGTGTTTCTGAAGGCATCAGCGTGAATAGAAACAAACAAATCGGCATTTTTCTTGCGGGCAATAGAGGTTCTGCCTCTGAGACCAACGTAGTAATCACTGCGTCTGATCATCCGTGATATAAACCCGTATTCGGCGTCAATCAGCTTTTCTAGCTCTTTGGCAATTGCCAGCACTACCACTTTTTCTCTGAGCCCAGACGGCCCTATTGCACCCGGATCTTCGCCACCGTGACCTGCATCCAGCGCGATCACTATGTCTCTTAGTTTCTTACCCTGTGGGGCATTAGCTACTCTATTTGCACTCGCCTCAGCACTATCAACAACAGCCGGGCTTGAGGGGGGAGTAGCAACCTTAACAGCAGGCTGCTGTATCTGAGTCACTTTAGCCAGATTGATCCGTGCCAAGTCAACAACCAGACGATGACCGTAGTCATTATTCGGGGCAAGCGAAAAACTTGAAGGCTTTAATGGCTCATCTAAATCAAATACGATCCGCAGTGGCTGGGAGTTTCCGGCACGCAATTTTTTAATCGGGCTGGATGCCAAGTTCAATTTATTTAGATCGGTTTTTAAACTGACCCCCTGGATATCTACGACTATCCTATCGGGATTTTTAAGCGAGAAAATTTTGTGCTGCACTGGGCCTGACAAATCAAAGACCAAACGAGTACTTTCAGGTGCCAACCAGATCCTGACATTGTTGACTTGCTCTTTGGCTTGTACTGACTGACTAAAAAGTAAGACCAAACAACATACACTTAAGTGTAAACAGGACTTGCTGTAAAATTTAATCAAAGCAATCATAATTTGCGGAAAAACCTATATCTTATAACTTAAAATAAAGCGGCTTGCTAAATATTTGCAGCACACTACTTCTCACTATTGATTGGCTGGCCGCTGGCAGTATATTCCAATCTCTGCCAGTGATAACAACTGCAGTCATTTTGTCACAACAGCACTCTATACTATGCTAGCAATCGCTCTATTGCAGCAACGGCCAAGGCCCCTTTTTCTGTTGCCGATTGGAAGCTCAATAATCGCCCCTGTTGTTTTAAACTAATTTCTATTTCAACATCTGCAACCGGCAAACAGCCCTTCCCTTTATCTGGCCACTCAACCAAACTTAACATACCCGTAGAAAAATAATCTCTTATGCCTAAATATTCAAGCTCTTCAGGATCACAAAGACGATAAAGATCAAAATGATATATTATTGAATCAGAAAACTCGTAAGGCTCAACCAAAGTGTAAGTAGGGCTCTTTACTACGCCACTATGCCCTGCTGCACGAATAACACCACGACAGAGCGTGGTTTTACCTAAGCCTAAATCGCCTTGCAAAAACACTACACCTTCAGAGGCCATAGCGGTAAATAACACTTGACCAAAGCGCAGCATGGCGGCTTCATCTTCGGCGTAGAACTGGCCTGTCATAAGGTACATCTCTTGCTTATAAATTAATAAATAACCGTTTCTAACACTGCAACCCTATCCACTGCCAGCTAAATAATTACCAGTAGGCGCGAACCAAATACAATTCGTTAAGTTGTTTGCTACAAAAAACATAAAAGCGCAATACTACCATCCAAACCCAACGATAGCTCCTATATTTAGTAACAGTTAAACGAAGCCGACTACTGCACACAATTCACTCTCACTTAGACCAACAATCAACTATAATTGCTGTTTGGGTCACTGAGGTCTAATACCTCCCACACATTAAAACTGACTGAGCAAGTAACTTTGACAACAAGCCCGATTCAACCTATGAACCAAAGCCAACTACAAGAAATGGCGGACAATATTGATCTCTGGGCAAAGCAGCTGGGGTTTCAACAGTCGAGCATATTGATTCCTTCCCTGGATAGCGAAAACGCCTTGATGCAGCAATGGCTAGATCGCGGCTACCACGGGCAAATGCAATACTTGGCAAACAATCTGGATTTAAGAAAAGATCCTTTAAAACTAGTACCGGGTAGCTGCAGAATCATCAGCCTGCGAATGGACTACCAGCCACCGGCAAAAGACTCAATCAAGATACTTAAAGACAGAGACAAGGCCTACATCGCTCGCTACACTCTGGGCAGGGATTACCACAAAACCGTGCGTAAAAGGCTAACCAACCTCGGCAAGCGCATCCAAGAGCAGTGCGATAATTTAGGGTTTCGTGCTTTTGTTGATAGCGCTCCGATTATGGAGCGAGCGATAGCCGAACAGGCAGGCCTTGGATGGAGCGGCAAACACACTCTGCTTATAAACAGAGAAGCGGGGTCCTATTTTTTTCTCGCTGAGCTATTCATAGATTTACCGCTGCCCACCACTGAAAAAAAGCTAAAAAACCACTGCGGTAAATGCACCGCTTGCCTGGATATCTGCCCCACTAAAGCATTTGTTGATGCCAACATCTTAGATGCCAGGCGTTGCATCTCTTACCTGACGATTGAAAGTAAAGATGCTATTCCTCTAGAACTGCGACCTATGCTGGGCAATAGAATATTTGGCTGCGATGACTGCCAGCTCATCTGCCCATGGAACAGGTTTGCAAAATTTAGCCCAGAAGATGACTTCAAACCCCGTCATAACTTAGACGACATCAGCTTGCTGGAACTGTTTAACTGGGACGAAAGCGCCTTCCTAAAAAAGACTGAGGGCTCTGCCATCAGAAGAACCGGCTTTGATGGCTGGCAGAGAAACATTGCAGTAGCCCTCGGCAACAGCCGGGGAGGCGTCGCTGTCGAATCAGCACTGACTATTAAACTGAATAACTGTAGCCCACTAGTTGCCGAACACATTAACTGGGCACTACTACAACTAAAAAACAGAGCACTAGTACCGGATCAGGAGGCAAATATCGTCACGATACTGACAGCTAAAGCTTAAAAGCTTTGTTGGCGAATTTTTACCAATGCCGCAGAGCAGACTCGCTTAACTGCGAATAAAGTGCTCTTTATAGTACTTGAGTTCCATAATAGATTCGCGAATATCATCCAGCGCCAAATGACTACCTTTTTTACTAAAACCCTTTAATATTTGTGGTTGCCAACGCATTGCCACTTCCTTAAAACTACTAACATCAATGTGCCTATAATTACAGTACGCTTCGAGCCCTGGCATATACTTATACATAAAGCGACGGTCCTGGGAAATGCTATTACCACACAGAGGCGATGCTCCTTCAGCGACATGCTGTCTCACAAAGTCCAAACTCAACTGCTCTGCTTGCGCCAAAGTGATTTTGCTGGCCCGAACCTTAGCCGTCAGTCCTGACTTACCGTGCTGCTCTACACACCATGGATTCATATTATCTAAAATGTTATCACTCTGATGAATCACCAGAGAGGGACCCTCTGCAATAATATTTAAATGAGGATCTGTGACTATTGTGGCAATCTCAATAATATGGTCAGTTTCTGGGTCTAGGCCGGTCATTTCCAGGTCCAACCAAATAAGATTATCTTTTAGTGACATCAATCTTCCTCATTTATGAGACAGCGGCGGCTTAGCCACTTATAATAGATCGGCTAATGGCACTAATTATAGCGCAGATTAGCCTGAAACGAATAACTAGCCATTATGTTGCCAGCGCAATTAAACGACCAAACTCCCAATTTAGCAAATAAAGTGGGAGAACTAGCGCATTATATCCTGTAATTGAGAGAATCGGACAGCACTGATACATGTCAAAACGAAAATTAACCCGCCGCCAAGCATGGCGAGTAGAAAAAATTCACAAGGAACGCACCGAGCGCGCCTTAAAAACAGACACTAAAATCATCGATCAGCTGGATGCCAGCGAGCTGGGTGTCGAACAACAGGGATTAATTATCTCTCACTACGGCAAACAAGTTGATGTAGAGGCAACCCAAGGCGAATTAAAAGGTCGCATTTTCCGTTGTCATTTGCGCACTCACTTAGGTCAACTGGTAACCGGCGATCAAGTAATATGGCGACAGGGGGCAGAAACTGGGGTGATTGTTGCTGTCCTTCCGCGCATCACTGAGCTGCAGCGACCGACCAATCACGGAGAGCTTAAACCCGTCGCCGCCAATATTGATCGCATCGTTATTACCTTTGCTATCGAACCTCAACCTTTTAGCAATCTGATAGACCGCTACCTAGTCGCCTCAGAACTCAGTGGCATCCAACCTATTTTACTGCTGAATAAATCCGATTTGATCGATGAAAAAAATCGCGACAGTATTGATCTGCTAATTAATAGATACCAAGATATTGGCTACCAAGTATTAACCGCCTCAACCACTTTAGAACATGGAATGCAGGCCTTACACGACCAGCTCAACAACAATACTTGTGTTTTTGTCGGCCAGTCGGGGGTCGGGAAATCTTCGCTGATTAACGTTTTACTTCCAGGAGTCGATATTAAGGTGGGGGGCCTTTCAGAGCAAACTCGAAAAGGCAAACACACTACTACTACTGCCAGACTATTCCATATCCCCTCCGGCGGTGACTTAATTGACTCCCCCGGGATCAGAGAGTTTGCACTATGGCACTTAGATGAAAAAAGCATTATTCGCGGCTTTGTCGAATTCAAGCCATTTATCGGCATGTGCAAGTTCAGAGACTGCAAACATCTTAGCGAACCCAAATGCGCATTGTTGCAGGCAATTGAAGATGGCCATATCAGCGAATCCAGAATGGCAAGTTACCGTCGCATTATCAACTCACTGAACGAAGACAATTAAGCCAAATTGTTGTTTACACTCTATTAACATATATGTTTTATTAAATGCTACTACACTGTATTAACGGACTAAGACATATTATTGGAGTGATTAAACCTCAGGATTGAATATGACCGAAGAGATTATTAGTAACTTTGAAGATTTTGATGAGGATATACTTTATGGCCTCAAGGCCTGGAGCAACTATCTCATCGACAAACCCCTGCCGGCAAAAGCCAGCAGTTTAAAACGTCTGAAAAAGCTAATCACCAGCGTCAGTTCAACTGTTGGGCAACTTGAAGCTGTGGTTAATAAAGACCCCGTGCTCAGCTTGTATGTAGTAAAGGCAGCACAACGCATACATAACCAAAACAACACTGAAGTTAAAAGCATCTTACACGCGGTCAATTCTTTAGGTTATGACGGCATAGAGCAAATCAGTAATAGTTTAAAAGCAATTTCTCTCAACCCTACCAACGTACAACAGAAGCGTTTCTTGCACGCTGTCGCAAGTAGTCAGCATGCAGCCAGCCAGTTACAGCAATGGATGCAGATCAAAAACCTACCTTTAATCGAAGAGTCTTATCTGGCTGCATTATTTTATAGCATAGGTCTATGGTCACTGTGGCTACACGCCCCTTTGCACATGCAAAAGATTCAAATGCTAATCCATGAACATAACGTTCACCCCGCTGAAGCCGAGCAACAGATTTTAGGTTGCAGCATGCAAATGATATCCAAAGAACTCGCCATAGCTTGGCAGTTATCAGAACTCACCCAGCTCGCTCAAGATCACAACACCTCTCCCTCCTCGAAAACACTGAAAAGATTGCACTTGAGAGCGTTGCGAGATCCCAACCTGGAGGCACTGGAAATAAGGGAACTGAACCATATTACCCAACAAAAATACTTCCCGATCAAACTTGCCAACTGGCTGGCATTAACAGCCTCACGTAGCTGGGATTCAGAAGATACATTACACAATATAGATTTAATCAGCGACTATATGGGAATCCCCCAGGAAGCAGCCATTAGCTTAGTGCATAAAATTTGCGCTCGCTCTAGCAGGGGATACTTTTCTCCGGGAATAATGTCCCCGGCTTTTCAACTGCTATTAATCCCATCAGCAATAAATGCACATTATAAAATGGGCGCCAAAGAGCTGAACGCAATTAAAGGGCTGTTCCCACAACCTGAAGTTCCAATGATCATTCCCATCGCAGACATTTCGACACAGAGCCAGCACTATCACGATCAAAGTTTTTACGAGTTGATAGCGGCGCATTTATCCGCCAGCGCCGAGCAGTCAAAATTTCAGAAACCCACCCAAGTCTTAATGGCAATGTTACAGGGATTGGAAAAAGGTCTTGCTGTTAAAAGAATCGCATTGCTCTCAGTAAGCCACAAATCACAGACGCTTAAGACCATTCAAAGTATCGGCTTTACCGATCACGAGCCCATGAAGAGCCTGTCCATCCCCCTGACCTCCGGCAACTTACTCACTAACTGCTGCAATAAACAAAGCTATGTTGTCTACGATTCGCGCTCGGCAAAAAAACTTTTTGCCAATCTACCTAAAAACCTAAAAATAGCGGTAGCCGACGAGTTTATGATTGTTTCAATTTTTAAACTCAACAGGGCCATTGCAGTTGTTTACCTGGATATGCAAGATGGCTCCAAAGATGCAAAAATAACCAACTTTATTCGCGAGAGAAGCAGAAACCTCTGTTACCATGCCTCTCAAGCCCTTAGCTATCTGTAGATAGAACTAAACGCTAAAAGCTTGTTTCGCCTCTCCAAGTCGCTGTTCTTTTCGGTTACTACTGATATTTGCGTTTAGCTTATTGATAACTAATCAGGATAACTTTACTATCCCTCTGCATATCATTTCAACTTTAGCACTTGCGCATTTTCCCTGGAGTTTCTGTGTGAAGCAAAAGTGAGTAGTTAGATCCAGGCCAAGCCAGAGGGGGTCAAAAGAACAGCTGATTTGTCAGCTGACTCCCCGCCAAGCACACACTATTTTTATTACCAGATTGGGTATCATTGTGAAAGAACAACTTTTTATAGTACTGCAACAATTCGTGCCGCAGCACTTAATATCTCGTTTTGTCGGTTTCTTTGCGCAGTGCAAAATACCCTTAGTTAAAAATCAATTTATCCGCTGGTTTATTGCCAGATATGATGTCGACATGAGCTTAGCCAAAATCCAAGACCCCGAAGCATTCGTCGACTTTAACGCTTTTTTCACTCGCGAGCTAAAAGCTGGAGCAAGGCCCATAGACTCGCAATGTGATTTAGTGTTCCCCGCCGACGGCGCCATCAGCCAACTGGGAGACATTCATAACGGGCGAATCTTTCAAGCCAAAGGGAAAGACTTTTCCCTAAGTGCAATTTTAGGTGCCGACCCAGCCCTGGTTGAGAAATTCGAACAGGGCCGCTTTGCGACAATTTATCTATCTCCTAAGGACTACCACCGGGTGCACATGCCCATTACTGGAAAGCTGATAGAAACTATATATATTCCCGGCGATTTATATTCCGTCAACCAATCAACCGCTGAAAACATCGATGAGCTGTTCGCGCGAAATGAACGTCTAGTCGTAATATTTGAAACAGCTGTAGGACCAATGGCAATGATTTTAGTGGGCGCAATGATAGTCGCCGGCATTGAAACAATTTGGGGCGGACAAGTCTGCCCTATCGCCAAAGCATTACAAAAACAACATTTCTGCAACTCACAGCGCTCTGATATTATCATTGAAAAGGGCGACGAAATGGGAAGATTTAAATTGGGCTCTACCGTAGTGCTATTATTTGCTGAAGACGCTATCAATTGGAAAGAACACTTATTCCCACAAATGCCGACTAAACTCGGTGAGAGCATGGCGGACAGAAATACCCACACAGAATAACTGGTTTCGGCTCCGCTCAATAGACACAGCCCTTTAACAGCTGATTAGCCTCTCCTTTATAGACACCTAAATAGCGGAGTCAGCACTGAGAAAGCACATGATTAAAACTCCTATATGGCAACAGTTTTTGAGCGCAACCCAGTTGCAGATCAGCACTGAGCAGCCCTGCAAAAAACTGTCTATCCACCCTCTCGACTACCAGAGCTTGATTCAAATAAAAGGTCCGGACAGCGAAGATTTCCTGCAGGGACAGCTCAGCTGCGATATGCGTGAGGTCGTAGAAGAAGGCAGCAGACTAGCCGCTCACTGCAACCCCAAAGGCAGCATGATCAGCTTAATGCGGGCACTTAAGGCTGAAGACTGTTTCTGCTTACGCCTGAATAACCAAAACATAGACACAGCCCTGAGCACCCTAAATAAATATATTATGTTCTCAAAAGCTCAGGCCTTAGACATGCAAGATCAGTGGTTAGGCTTTGGTGTTCAAGGTAGCGATGCAGCCGCGATGCTACAGCGACACTTTCTGCAGCCACCGACGTCCACCAACCAGGTTAGCAGCTCTGCTGATAAGTTGCTGGTCAAAGTTCCAGGAGAAAGGTATGAGTTGTGGCTTAAGCCCGAACAAGCTAAAAAATGGTTGGAAGATAAAGGCATGCAAGCGAGCTTAAGCTCGAGCGACTACTGGTTACAACAAGAAATACTCAGCGCTATCCCCGATATTTATCCGCAGAGCAGCACCAGCTACTTACCACAGATGTGCAACTTACAGGCACTGGATGGAGTAAGCTTTAAGAAAGGTTGTTACACAGGGCAAGAAATCATTACCCGATTGCACTTTCGGGGCAAGCTCAACAAGTATTTATTAACAGCCAGGTTAAGCTCTGCAAATGTGGATAATTCGATAATAATCGGCAGCGATATAGATTGCGCTCAAAGAGCCAAAATAGCTAAAGTTTTACAACATGTCACTGTTGGCAGTGAGACTTTTGTGCAACTGGTTATCAATGTTAAATACGCGGCTGAGCCATTGTTTACTGAAGCAGGTTTAGCGCTAGAAACACTGCCAAGCCCTTATGAGTTGGACCCCTCTCTGTTTGTACGCAAAGACTAAAGCAGCGAAACAGAAACCCCAGCCAGCGGTTAGGTTGCTGACAGGGGTAAACTTTCTAGCCTGTTACTGCGAAAAACACATCTGCATGCTCTATTGTTTGCGCTTTGGACCTACTTCCTGACGGATCCGCTGATTTTTATAGCGACGATCCAGACCGGCCTTTTCAGCAGGCTTCATCCGCATTGGCTTTTTATCAGCAAGCTCTAAATGCTTTGCCAATACTTTAACTTCTTTGTGCTCTAATTCTTTCCAGGTACCTATTTTTACATCACTGGGCATAAATATGGTGCCGTACCGGACCCGTTTCAAACGGCTAACTCTAATCCCTTGAGACTCCCAGAGGCGACGCACTTCTCTATTTCGCCCCTCCATGACAACACAGTGATACCACTTGTTAGCACCTTCGCCGTCAAAGAATTGAACATCGGTAAATTTCGCCATACCGTCATCCAACAAAACGCCTTCTTTCAAATTGGAAATCATCTGATCATCAATATTACCCAAGACTCTTACCGCATATTCACGGTCGATATTCGCCGATGGGTGCATCATCTTGTTAGCTAACTCACCATCACTAGTAAAAATTAACAGCCCTGATGTATTGATGTCTAAACGACCTATTGCAATCCAGCGACCATTCTTAAGTGGCGGCAGGTGATCGTAAACTGTCGGCCTGCCCTCTGGGTCATGTCGGGGGGGGACTTCACCCACTGGTTTGTTATAAATCAGCACCCTTCTGGGACTGTCTAATTCAGAGACCAATTCAATGTCGCGGCCGTCAAGTTGGACTTGATCGCGACGTGCTACTCGGTCACCTAGTTTTGCTTTTTCACCATTGATAGAAAATCGACCTTGATCTATCCAGCGCTCCATCTCACGACGTGAGCCATATCCGGAGCGCGCCAATACTTTTTGTAACTTTTCATCACTCATTTATGACGCTCCATACTCATTATGGGTTTAAAAAAAAAGCCCCCTGACGAAACATCAGGGAGCTCTGGTAGGCGCTATTGTACAGCTTTTATTTAATTAAGCAGCTTTCTTTTGAACAGCTGTTGGCATCAAAGTACTGCTGGAAAACAACTGGAGTTCTCCCCCGCCCCGACCATTCATGAGTAATGTCGTCGACAATTACTCTATACTTAGCTTGCACTTTCTTTTTTGGTGCAGAGGGGACTAACTCTTTTAAATCTTCGAAAGCAATACCTGAATCAGCCATCGCCTGGCGAATGGCTTCGATTTTTTCTATTTTAACTTGCTCAGCTTCACTGCGCGCACGCTCTTGCTCTTTATGCTCATCTAAGATATTAGTCAGATCAGCAATGATTTTGCTAATATCTTCAGTAGACAATTCCTGGCATTGTTTACGCAGCGAATTTTTACGCGTTAAAATTCTTACAAAATCAGTCATTAGTTAATCCCAGATAATAAAATTAGTGTTATGAACTTAACCCAGAGTTAAATATTTTTCAAGATTTAACATTTATCTATTAAACAAAATAATAATTTTACTGGTATTAAAAATGACTAGTATCACCTGCTCCAACTCTTATTATCTCTGGAACATCTTCTACTAAATTTATAACTGAAGTCGCTTCCATCCCACAATAGCCACCATCGATAACCAGATCCACCTGGTGTTGTAATATATCTCTAATTTCATAAGGATCAGTTAGTGGATCACTATCTCCAGGAAGTATTAAAGAAGTACTCATGATAGGCTCAGCAAGTTCACGCATTAAGTCAAGTGCGATATTGCTATCCGGTATTCTTAATCCAATAGTTTTACGTTTAGGATGCAATAACCTTCTCGGTACTTCTGAAGTTGCCCTGAGTATAAAGGTATAGGCACCTGGAGTGTGATTTTTTAGGATCCTATATTGCTGATTATTAACCTTAGCGTAAGTGCCCAACTCGCTTAAATCCCTGCACACCAATGTAAAGTTGTGCTTGTCATCGAGCATGCGAATTCGCTTTATTCTATCGACTGCCGTTTTATCACCTAAGTGGCAACCTATAGCATAAGCGCAATCGGTCGGATATATTACCAGGCCTCCTTTTCTTATTATCTCAACGGCCTGTTGAATTAATCTTTTTTGTGGATTATCCGGGTGTATTTGGAATAACTGACTCATTATATTCTCTTTACTGGCACTTTATCTGCTAAGCATTTTGTCAGCACATGAGGCAAGTCATCTGCAACCTTGGGATATCTACCTAGTGTAGTCCATTTATTTTCTGGAGTATGAAAATCACTACCGGCCGATACTAGCAGTTGATGCTTATCTATTTCGAATTTTAAAATGTTTTGCTGTTGAACATTAACACCTGGATAACTAAATTCAATAGCATCACCACCTAATAGTTTAAATTCAGCAATAATCCGTCTCAATTTGCTCATGGTTAATTTATACTTTGTTGGATGTGCCAGAACAGAAACTCCGCCACTTTGCTTTATTACCTTTAATACCTGTTCCAATGTCGGCCACTGTACCGAGACATTAGCAACTTTACCTGCACCCAAATATTTTTTAAACGCTTGGGCTTCTGAACTCACAAGCTTAAGGTCACAGAGTACTTTGGCGAAATGTGGTCGGCCGATTTGCGCCCCTGCAGCTTTTTCGTGCACAAGCGATAGAATATCGGGCAATTTTTTCTTCACTAGTTTCTCTGCAATACGCTCAGCGCGCTCTAAACGCAACGCTTGCAGCATTAACATATGCTCAGTTAATGCAGGATTATCTATTTGAATACCCAGAGCCACGACGTGTAATATTTGTCGATCCAGTACACAAGTCAGCTCGGCGCCACTAATCAGTTTGATTTCATCTGAAATTTCGCCGCTTCGCTGTAACGCTAATAATTCAGAACAGCCTTCAATGGTATCGTGATCAGTGACTGCCAGAATTTTTAGCTCATTTTCCAGCGCCGAAGTAAATAGCGCAGATGGGGATAAAACTCCGTCTGATGCTGTCGTATGGGTATGTAAATCATAGTGAGGAAAAATCATAGTTACCGCAAAATAACAAATTATTAACGAGGTGTATTTTATACTATTACAATCAAGCATTTCTAATCAGCTTGAAACGGCACCCGCATGGGAGCGGAGTGTATTGTAAACAATTTTTACAACATATTCACAACTGAGACTGATTATCTGTTAAATTTAGCCCACCTTTAAAATATTATATATTAACTGCTGTTAACTGAGAGATTATGAAACTATTTTTAGATTTTTTACCTATTGTCATTTTTTTCGCTGTCTATAAATTCACCGGCGATATAATAATCGCCACCGCTGTTCTGATTCCCGCCACCATACTGGCAATCACTTACACTTGGATTAAAGTCCGTAAAATTGAAAAAATGCAGTTAGTGACATTAGTGCTAGTAATACTGATGGGCGGAGCAACGGTCATATTTCAGGATAAAACATTTATCCAATGGAAGCCATCAGTAGTTAACTGGTTATTCGCTGTGGTCTTTTTGGGAAGTCAGTTTATTGGTGATAAAACGGTTATCGAGAGAATCATGGGCGCCCAGATAGAATTAAAAAACAAAGTCTGGAGTATTCTTAACTTATCTTGGGTCACCTTTTTTACCTTTATGGGCATCATTAATCTATACGTGGCCTTCAATTACTCTGAAGAAACATGGGTCGATTTTAAACTTTTTGGCATGTTAGGTCTGACCGTAGTATTTATCATCATCCAAGGTGTTTATATTTCAATCAACAGCAAGTCTAATGATCTGCCGCCTACTCAATAAGGAACTCATACATGTTGTATGCATTTATTTGTCACGATCATCCCAACTCTTTGCAACTGCGCCTGCAAGCCAGGCCTGAACATTTGGCCAGGCTTGAAAGCCTGAAACAACAAGGGCGACTGATCATTGCCGGACCGCATCCTGCAATAGACAGCGAAGACCCTGGTGAGGCGGGATTCAGTGGGAGTTTGATAGTGGCAGAATTCGACAATTTAGCGACCGCGCAGCAGTGGGCCGCAGAAGATCCCTACCAAAAAGCCGGCGTTTATAAAAAAGTGTCAGTCAAACCCTTCAAAAAAGTGCTTCCATAGTCTATAACTGATTAAAGTGATTGATACTGCTAAGAATAAAAGGTTCCATAACGGAGCAACTATCAGTACAATACTCGAACATGCGCATGCCTATATAAGAATATCACTATGGTGTGCAAGTGATGTTAGTAGCAATAATTCACACTATAAAGGAAGTTAAAAATGAAAAAGTTCGCTATTACTGCCGGCATGGCATTAGCAGTGGCCATGTCTGGATCTGCCATGGCACACTCGGAAAACCACGGCTATGCTACAAATTCAAATGGAACAATTTGGCGCATCAGCAACGGCTCTTGCCTTAAGACTTCAGTTTGGTCTGACGCTGATTCAGCTGCATGTGACGGAACAGCTCCAGCAGCTGCAGCGTTAGCTGCCGCTAAGAAATTTGCAGTGTTCTTCGATTTCGATAGCGCTGCTGTTGGCAATGTTTCACACATTGCAGACTACATCAACGGTTTATCTGAATCTGGAAACATCAGCTTAGTAGGACACGCCGATCTGATCGGTGACAGCGCTTACAACATGGCTCTTTCACAAAGACGCGCCAACAACGTTCGAAATGCACTTACCAACTCTGGTGTAGACGGATCTCTTATTTCCGTTGACGCACAAGGCGAATCAGCACCAGTAGCACAGTGCTCTGGACGCGGCGCAGAACTAATCAGCTGCCTACGCGCTGACCGTCGTGTTGACGTACAAATCTCTGGCAAAAGCAGCTAATAACGCTTAACCAGTAGTCCTTTGATGATTTATCTCAAAGGTGTATTCACCCTTTGTTTTTAATATTTGTGAATACAAAAAAGCCAGTCTCTGACTGGCTTTTTAATGCCTGCAGCACAACTCCACTGATACTTTAATACACCCTGCCTAACCCTAGTCTAGCACTTAGATAGCCAGCGGATCACTTACGACTACCTAGCAGAACGACTCTCTCTGCCCACATTTAACCGACCGGATTAACCGGGTAATCCAAAAAAAAGACCAGCGGTTAGCTGGCCTATATTGCATTGTTAAGATCCTGCGTATCAGTTTAGCCCAGCCAGACACGCGCGTTGCGAAACAGACGCATCCAAGCACCATCTTCCTGCCACTCATCAGGTGCCCAAGAGTTTTGCACTGCCCTGAAAACACGCTCCGGATGTGGCATCATAATCGTTACTCTGCCATCTTAAGAACTCACCCCCGCCACTCCCAGTGGAGATCCATTTGGGTTTTGTGGGTAGTGTTCTGTCACTTTGCCAAAGTTATCAACATATCTTAATGCTACACTGCCGCAGCTGTCTGCAGCTACTAAGTGCTGCTCAGAGCTGAACTGCGCTAACCCCTCTCCGTGAGCAATGGCAACAGGCATTATTGAACCTTGCATACCTTGCAAGAACACTGAGCTTGACTCTTGCACTTGAGCCATAGCTACACGACCCTCAAACTGCTCTGATTTGTTACGCACAAACTTCGGCCAGTGCTCAGAGCCTGGGACTATTTGCTGCAGATTAGAAATCATCTGACAGCCATTACACACACCCAGCGCCAATGTATCTTTGCGCTGAAAATAGGCGGCAAACTCATCTCTAGCGACACTGTTGAACAGTATAGATTTAGCCCAGCCCTCGCCCGCTCCCAAGACATCGCCGTAAGAGAAACCTCCACAGGCAACCAGCGCCTTAAAATCTTTCAGCGAAACGCGCTGTGCCAAAATATCACTCATGTGCACATCGACGCTATCAAATCCCGCCCGATCAAAAGCAGCGGCCATTTCAATTTGTCCGTTAACCCCCTGTTCGCGAAGTACTGCTATCTTAGGTCGAACGCCTGTTGCTATGTATGGTGCGGCGATATCTTGATTGATATCGAAATTTAACACCGGTGACATACCCGGGTCATCAGCGTTAGCAATTGTGCTGTACTCTTGCTCTGCACACTCTGAGTTATCGCGGATTTTTTGTATTTGATATGACGTTTCTGACCAAACCTGCTGCAAAGCTATGCGCTTTTCGCTGTATATTTCATCTTCATCGAAGTGTATACGCAGCTCATCATCCCAATTCGGAGACCCTATCACAGTGGCTATATCACCCAGACCCGCAGCGTTTAGTTCAGTCAAGACTTCTACAGTCTTATCTCTGAAAACCTGAATCACTGCACCTAGCTCTTCATTGAACAGCGCAGCTAAGCACTCACTGCGCTCACCTGCCAACAGGTCAAGATTAATATCTACGCCGACATGACCGGCAAAACACATTTCTGCAACAGTTGCCAATAGGCCTCCATCTGACCTGTCGTGATAGGCTATTATTAAGCCCTGCTGATTAAGCCCCTGGATAGCAGCAAAAAAGGTTTTCAGCAAATCGGCATTATCAACGTCGGGAACTTCCTGGCCTACCGCCTGGTAAACTTGTGCCAGAGCAGACAAGCCGAGCCGATTACGGCCTTCACCAAGATCTAATAGTATTAGGTCGGTTTCTCCCAAATCGGTGCGCAACTGCGGTGTCAGTGATTTTCTGACATCTGTTACAGGAGCAAAGCCGGAGATAACCACAGACATAGGTGAAGTAACGCTTTTATCCTCACCTTGTTCACGCCATGCAGTGCGCATCGACATGGAGTCTTTACCTACCGGAATCGTAATCCCCAGTGCCGGACACAACTCCATGCCCACTGCTTTTACGGTATCATAAAGTTTTTCATCCTCACCCGCATGCCCAGCTGCAACCATCCAGTTGGCTGACAACTTAATGTCGCTGATATCAGCGATTGCAGCGCCAGCCATGTTAGTCAACGTTTCGCCGATGGCAATACGCCCGGAAGCCGCTGCATTAACCAGCGCTAGGGGAGTTCTCTCGCCCATCGCCATCGCCTCACCACGATAACCTTGATAAGACGCGGTAGTCACCGCACAATCAGCCACGGGCACTTGCCATGGACCGACCATCTGGTCTCTGGCTACTTGACCTGTAATTGTTCGGTCACCTATCGTAATCAAAAATGATTTTGAAGCAACCGCTGGCAAGTTAAGGACCCGCACAACCGCTTCATCCATTTCGATAGCACTAGTATCAAAAGCCTCTACTGCATACTCTATACGTTGTACACTGCGGTGCATCTTAGGCGGCTTACCAAAGAGCACATTCATTGGCAAATCTACCGGTTTGTTTTGGAAATACTGATCACCTAAAGTTAAATGATCTTCCGCACTCGCCTCACCCACCACTGAGTACGGGCAGCGCTCTCTGGCGCACAGATCTGCAAATAACGACATATGCTCAGGCTGCACTGCCAATACGTAGCGCTCTTGGGATTCGTTACTCCAAACCCCCAACGGGGACATTCCGGGCTCATCATTGTTAATGTTGCGTAACTCGAAGCTTCCTCCGCAGCCACCGTCTTTAACTAACTCAGGAAAAGCGTTGGAGAGGCCTCCGGCACCCACATCGTGAATAAAAGCGATTGGGTTGTTTTCACCCATCTGCCAACATCTATCTATTACTTCCTGGCAGCGGCGCTCCATTTCTGGATTTCCGCGTTGCACTGAGGCAAAATCTAAACTCTCTGCAGAGCTTCCAGAGGCCATAGAAGAGGCGGCACCGCCACCCAGACCTATTAACATCGCAGGGCCACCCAGACAAATCAGCTTGGCACCCACTTCAATCTGCCCTTTATCAACATGATCGGCACGTATATTACCCATTCCACCAGCAATCATTATAGGTTTATGGTAGCCACGCATCTCCTGTCCAGCTGCGCCATTGACGCTCTGCTCAAAAGTTCGAAAATAACCGGTTAAGGCAGGACGACCGAATTCATTATTAAAGGCGGCACCACCAACAGGTCCTTCAATCATAATGTCCAGGGCCGATACGATACGACTTGGTTTACCGTAATCAGACTCCCAGGGCTGAACAAAACCTGGAATCTTTAAATCTGAAACGCTGAAACCTGTCAGTCCGGCTTTAGGCTTACCACCACGACCAGTTGCACCCTCATCACGGATTTCACCACCAGAACCTGTAGCAGCACCAGAGAACGGTGCGATTGCAGTCGGATGATTATGCGTTTCCACTTTGATCAAAATCTGAATAGCTTCATCGTTATAGCTATATTTATGGCCGGTCTGTGACGGATAAAAGCGCGCCGCATTGCTGCCGACAATAACTGCGGCATTGTCACTGTAAGCGGACAATACATTTTCGCCACCTACTTCATTAGTATGTCGAATCATCGAAAATAGTGATTTTTGCTGAGCCTCACCGTCGATATCCCAAGAGGCATTGAATATTTTGTGGCGGCAGTGCTCTGAATTTGCCTGGGCAAACATCATCAGCTCAACATCGGATGGGTTGCGATTTAAACCTATAAATCCCTCTACCAGATAATCAATTTCATCTTCGGCCAGAGCCAGACCTAAATCGGTATTTGCCTCTACCAGCGCCTGTCTACCACTACCGAGGATGTCAATTCTTAGCATAGGCGCAGGCTCAGCCTGAGAAAATAACTGCTGCGCGATCTCTAGCTCAGGAAATACTTGCTCGACCATTCTATCGTGAACTATCTGCTCAACCTCGCGCAACTCAGCAAC
Source organism: Osedax symbiont Rs2 (assembly GCA_000416315.1). Classification (GTDB taxonomy): domain Bacteria; phylum Pseudomonadota; class Gammaproteobacteria; order Pseudomonadales; family Balneatricaceae; genus Rs1. The sequence continues at coordinate 19,939 of ASZI01000091.1, forward strand.
ACTCAATAGCTCACTTGAATGCAGATAAAATGCAGTGCCTCGCTCCAGTCTAGCCACTTGGCTCAAACCACAATTTTTAGCGATATCAGTCGCTTTACTCGACCAGGGAGAGATAGTGCCAACTCTAGGGGTGACAAACAACATTTGACCCACAGGCTCTTCTTTTGCTACATTTGGTCCGTACTGAAGTATAGTTTCCAGCTTTATAAGATCTGCATCAGACAGCGCTTCGTGTAATTGTAGCAGGTGGATAAACTCAGCATATATCCCACTAACAGCGGGAACTTGCTGTTGCAAGGTCGCTAATAGCTTTTGTTGACGAAAGTTGGAAAGGGCGGGGGCACCACGCAAAATAAGCATTTTCAGATTGAACCTCATGGGCAAAACAAAGGGCGAAATTTTGCCCAGTATTTTACCTTAGACGCAACCATTAGAGTACTAGTAAAGCTTGATTATGAGCCGAAAAACACGTGCATTTTACTTTTTTGTATTTTTAGTCAGTATTTCTCTGCTGGGATATCTGGTAATCAAAGTACAAACAGCAAACACCAGCCAGCTCGACGCTATTGTTCGGGCTAATTTACTGAAAGTGAGTACTAGTAACTCTGCGGACACTTACTACCTAAAAAACAACGCTGCCACCGGCTTTGAGTACGAGCTTGCCAGCGCCTTCGCCAGACACCTGGGGGTTGATATTGAGTTCTCACTCAGACAAAATCTGCAGCAACTGTCCACTGACTTAAAAAACCGCGATAGCCATATCAGCATCGCCGGGCGCGCTATTATTACCGACAATACACCGTACCAGCGCCGCAGCGCCAGCTATACAAAACAGCAATCGGTGGTGGTTTATCGGGTAACCCAAGGCATTAAAGCCCCCACTGAGCTCGCTGATGTTGTCGGGCGAAAGCTATTGGTCAGCGCTAATTCACTACAAAATCAACAGCTGGAAATTGAAAAACTAAACTATCCACAGCTTAACTGGTCACTCGCCCAAACACAGACAACTTACGACATGCTGCAACAGGTGCTTGATAAAGACATTGATATTGCAGTTATTAGCGCGATTGAGTTCCAGTCTATAGGCCCTTACTTTCCAGGTCTTAAGGTGGCTTTTGAGTTACATCAACCGCAAAGCATTCACTGGTTGTTAGCCAATAAGCCTGACAATTCTCTAATCGATGCCGTTAATAGCTTCCTCTCTGACAAACAAACAGTCGAGCTGATAAAGACCTTAGAGCAGAAATACTATCAAAATAGTAACCCGCTCAATACATTCGATACAATGGCTTTTAAGAGAGATTTCCAACAGCGACTACCCAAGTTGGAAGCTTTTTTTAAACTGGCCTCCCAAGAGACCGGTATCGACTGGTTACTACTTGCAGCTATTGCCTATCAGGAATCTCATTGGAACGAAAAAGCGGTACCCCCCACTGGGGTAAAAGGCATCATGATGCTTACTAAAGCCGCCGCTAAAGAGGTAAAAGTCACTGACAGAATTGACCCACAACAAAGCATTATCGGTGGGGCAAAGTATCTGATCATTGTAAAAAACAAAATACCGAAACGGATTCAAGATCCCGACAGGACCTACTTAGCTCTGGCAGGATACAACACTGGTTTCGGCCATTTGGAAGACGCCAGAATCCTAGCGAAACGTGCCGGATTAAATCCCGACTTGTGGGAGGACGTCAGTAAAACCTTACCACTGTTAACCAAAGAAAAATACTTTACTACAGTCAAACATGGCTATGCGCGAGGCTACGAACCGGTTAATTATGTTAAGAATATTAAGCGCTATTTACAGATTTTAAAATGGGAAAAACAACAACAATTGCTCAAGGCACAGAGCAGCAATGACAGTGACAGCAGTCAGCTCCCTGCAAAGGAGCAGACCAATAGAGCCGAAGAGCCCGACACAACACCACCTTCTACTTTATAGCGAGATGCATAGCTGTCACTTTAGCTTTGCAGCAGTGTATTTTTAAGTGCTTTTTTCTCTTTGCGTCTTCGAGTAAAGAATTCAGAGATTACAGCGGCGCACTGCTGCGCCCTTATCCCTGCAAACACTTGTACTTTATGGTTCATACAAGCCTGATCGAGCAATTGCAAATTACTTTCAATTGCACCAGATTTTGGCTCGTGAGCACCAAAGTACAGCCTATTGATGCGACTGTGAACTATCGCACCGGCACACATTGCACAGGGCTCAAGAGTTACGTATAAGTCGGCATCCACTAGACGGTAATTTTGCACTGCTTGCGCCGCCTGACGCAACGCCAGAATTTCGGCGTGCGCACTAGGGTCATTGTTACCGATAGGCGCATTGCTACCACTACCGATTATCTTTCCCTGCAACACCACCACTGCACCGACGGGCACTTCGTTGCGCTCGGCGCTGGCATTTGCATGCAACAACGCCTGCTCCATCCAGTACTGGGCTGAATCAGAGCACATCAGCTATTACGCTTTAGCGGCTTGATTATTCCCACTCGATTGTGGCGGGGGGGGGGGTTGGTACGTCATAAGTAACCCGTGACACATGCGCTATCTCGTTGATAATTCGACCGGATACAACCTCCAACAACTCGTACGGCAAGTGCGCCCAACGCGCAGTCATGAAATCGATAGTCTCTACGGCGCGCAGCGCAATAACGTATTCATAACGCCTGGCATCTCCTACTACACCCACGGACTTAACTGGCAAAAATACCGCAAATGCCTGACTGGTCTTCTGGTACCAGCCTGAACGGTGTAGCTCTTCCATGAAAATAGCGTCAGCTTCACGCAAAATATCGGCGTATTCTTCTTTAACTTCGCCTAGTATGCGCACCCCCAGACCAGGACCCGGGAAGGGATGACGATATACCATAGTTTCAGGTAACCCCAACTCAAGGCCTAGCTTGCGCACTTCATCTTTAAATAACTCACGTAAGGGCTCAACTAATTCAAATGCCATATCGTCAGGCAAACCACCGACATTATGGTGAGATTTGATCACATGTGCTTTACCTGTCTTAGCCGCTGCTGACTCAATCACATCCGGGTAGATTGTACCCTGCGCCAGAAAATCAACATCTTTAAGCTTTTGCGCTTCCTGATCAAATACTTCAATAAAAGTATTACCTATTACTTTGCGTTTCTTTTCCGGATCACTGACGCCTACCAAACGACCTAAAAACAATTCCCTGGCATCGGCGCGAATAACTTTCACTCCCATGTTGTCAGCGAACATCTTCATCACCTGATCACCTTCTTGCTTGCGCAACAGGCCGTTATCAACAAACACACAGGTGAGTTGATCTCCGATTGCCTTGTGCAGCAAGGCCGCCACTACCGATGAATCGACACCACCGGATAGGCCTAACAATACTTTTTTGCCACCCACTTGTTGACGCACTCGGTCAATTTGGTCAGAGACAATATTCTCCGATGTCCAAAGCGCTTGTGTCTGGCAAATATCTAAGATAAAGCGCTGTAAAATCGGCCCACCTTGTTTAGTGTGAGTGACTTCAGGGTGGAACTGCACGCCGTAATAATTTTTCAACGGGTCACACATTGCAGCAATCGGGGCAGACTCAGTAGAGGCAATCACGCTAAACCCCTCAGGTAGCTCGACAACTTTATCGCCATGACTCATCCAGACATCCAGTAGTGACGCCCCATTGTTTGCCAACTGATCTTCAAGCCCATCAAATAATCGGCTGCAGCTTTGTGCCAAACGCACTTTTGCATAGCCAAATTCGCGATGCGATGAAGTTTCAACCCGGCCCCCTAACTGAGTGGCCATGGTCTGCATTCCATAGCAGATACCCAATACAGGCAACTTAGAATCAAAGACTATCTGCGCAGCTGTTGGCGACTCTCCCTCGGTTACCGATTCAGGCCCACCCGCCAAAATAAACCCTTTAGGATTAAACTCTTTGATATCCGTCTCAGAGCAATCCCAGGGAAATATTTCACAGTACACTCCAATTTCTCGCACTCGGCGTGCAATCAGTTGCGTATATTGAGATCCAAAATCTAAAATCAAAATTCTTTGGGAATGTATATCTGCGCTCATGTCTTTAACTCCATCGTCGGCTAATTAGCTTGTGCCAAAAAAAAAAGCGGGGCACTTATCAGCACCCCACTCTTGACGAATAACTATTTTTAAATACGATAATTAGGTGCTTCTTTGGTAATGCTGACATCGTGTACGTGACTTTCGTTCATGCCGGCGCTGGTAATTCGCACAAAGCTTGGAACAGTACGCATTTTTTCAATATCTGCACTACCTGTATAACCCATTGAGGCACGAAGACCGCCCATTAACTGATGGACAACTCCTTTCATAGTGCCTTTGCAGGCAACCCGGCCTTCAATTCCCTCTGGCACCAGCTTTTCAGCACCTTCTGATGCATCCTGAAAATAGCGATCCGATGAGCCGGAGCTCTGCGCCATAGCGCCAATAGAGCCCATGCCGCGATAAGACTTATAAGCTCGGCCCTGAAACAACTCAACTTCACCTGGCGCCTCATCAGTACCTGCTAACATAGAACCAACCATCACCGCAGAAGCTCCGGCAGCTATCGCCTTGGCTATATCGCCGGAGAAGCGAATACCGCCATCGGCAATCAGTGGAATGCCACGGTCTTTTAGTGCCGCTGCAACATTGGCGACTGCAGAAATCTGTGGAACACCTATACCTGAAACAATACGTGTCGTACAAATTGAACCTGGACCAATACCCACCTTTACACCGTCAGCTCCTGCATCCGCCAGGGCAATTGCCGCCTCAGCTGTAGCAATATTCCCGCCGATTACTTGCACTTGTGGAAAATTACTTTTGATCCATGCCACCCTGTCGATAACACCTTTAGAGTGACCGTGAGCAGTATCAACGATGATTACATCAACACCTGCTGCAACTAACAGTTCAACCCGCTCTGGTGTCTCAGGACCTGTCCCAACAGCTGCTCCTACCAACAAACGGCCCTGGTTATCTTTGGCAGCATTTGGGAAGGCCTGGGCTTTGTACATGTCTCTAACGGTCATCATGCCCTTCAAGGAAAAACTGTCATCAACCACTAGAATTTTTTCGATTCGATGTTTACGCAATAAATTGCGGACCTTTTCCTGCTCAACTCCTTCAACAACCGTCACCAGCTTTTCTTTAGGTGTCATGATCGAAGCGACTGTCGCATCCAAATAGTTTTCAAAGCGCATATCACGGCTAGTGACGATACCCACCAGTAAATTATCATCCACTACAGGAAAACCAGAGAACCCAGCAGCATCAGCCATTGCCCTGAGCTCACCTACCGTCATTTTTGAATGACATGTAATAGGATCCTGGACAACTCCCGCTTCGTATTTTTTTACTTTTTCAACTTCTTGAGCTTGCTCTTTTGGCGTCAAGTTCTTGTGAACTATGCCTATACCGCCTTCTTGCGCCATGGCAATAGCTAAGCGCGATTCAGTGACGGTATCCATCGCAGCAGAGGCGAGAGGAATGTTAATGGAAATTTCTTTGGTCAAACGTGAGACAAGGGACACATCTTTAGGTAACACCTCTGAATAACCAGGTATTAGTAAGACATCATCAAAGGTCAGAGCCTCTTCAGCGATTCGCAACATGATTAACAATCCCGCTAGGAAAATAATGAACAGTTAAAAATAAGCGCTGCATTATACCTAAAAGCCGACATTTAAACAATCGCAATCAGCCAACCGCAGTGTTATTTTCAAATGCTAAATTTCTATTACTCAATGCTATACTATAGTTTAATATAAGCTGATGAATACATTTAACAAGATGCGATCCACACCCCTATCCCGATCCGGTTACAATAGAAATATTGCAGCAAACACAAGCTCTATGTCTGTCACCGAGCTCAACCGCCAAGTCAAATCAATGCTGGAAAATTCATTCCTGAGTATTCGGGTGCAAGGCGAGCTGTCAAATCTAGCAAAACCTAGCTCCGGACACTGGTACTTCACCTTAAAAGATGCCAGAGCTCAGATACGCTGCGCCATGTTTAAAGGCAGTAATCGGCAAGTGCAATTCCTCCCCAAAGAAGGCGATGAAATAATAGTTCAAGCCAAAGTCAGTTTGTATGAGGGCCGCGGCGATTACCAACTTATTTGTGAGAGAATGGAAGAGGCGGGCTCTGGACGATTGCAACTTGCTTTCGAACAATTAAAAGCCAAGTTATTAAAAGAGGGTCTGTTCGACAGCAATAATAAAAAAACACTGCCCAAACTAGTTAAACATTTAGGGGTTATTACCTCTCCCAGCGGCGCAGCCATTCACGATGTACTAAGCGTATTAAAAAGACGTTTTCCAGCGCTGCCTGTGACAATTTACCCCAGTCAGGTGCAAGGCGCTGATGCGGCCGATGGACTGGTCAAGGCAATCGCCCTTGCAGAACAACAGCAGCAGTGCGATGTTCTTATCATTACCAGAGGCGGCGGCTCTCTGGAAGATCTATGGCCTTTCAATGAAGAGGCACTAGCCCGGGCTGTTTTTGCCTGTAACATCCCTATTATAAGCGCCGTCGGTCACGAGGTAGATTTTTCTATTTCGGACTTAGTTGCCGACTGCAGAGCAGCCACCCCCTCGGCAGCTGCCGAATTAATCAGCCCCGATCAGGACGGACTGCGAATTCAGATCGACCAATTACAACAGCGACTTTTAAACCAAGTGCGCAACCAAATACAGCAGCGCAGAGCCGCCAGCTTGGCGTTCAAGGCTAGAATGAGATCACCACAGCAGCGCCTTGAACTTCAAAGCTTGCAGTTATTAGCCTTAAAAAACCGACTGTCAAAGCCAACCTTAGACACGCTCAACAACCACCAGCAATCTATAGATTTGCTACGACAGAAAATAAACAACCAGAACCCACAGCTACTTATACAACATAACAACACTTACCTCAGTCAGTTAAAACAGCGTATTAACCAGCTGATGGCACTAGCCGGGCGCGACAAACGCCAAGCGCTTCATAACGCCGCTGCCATGCTGCACAGCGTCAGTCCACTGTCGACTCTAGAAAGAGGCTACTGCATAGCGCAGAG
>ASZI01000092.1 GCA_000416315.1 Osedax symbiont Rs2
TGAGCTGGCAGAACCTGTACAAGTGAACAGCACTTGATTGGGCTTCACTTTATCACCGTCCTCAACTTGCCAGTCGATCGAAAGGTCTGGATCCACCTGGCGAAATACTTCATCGACCCAAGGGATACCGCAGATCACGGCCGCTTGACGGGTGATTACTTGTGCTGTGGCTTGTTGTCTGCCGGGGATCAGGCTGGCGGGGATATCGCCAGAGCCAATGTCTTCTTGCAGTGCGGTGCGCACATTCTTTTTTACAACTGCCTGTAATGCTGAGTCCAGAGACATTTCTCACCCTTACTAGTGATCGTTAATGATTTTGCCTATAATATCTGAAAAAATGCCGCTGAGGAAAAAATAGGTGCACAAATATTCAATCGTTGCCGGGCTGTTAAAAGGGGCGCGCCAATTACCTTCGCCAAACTTTACTTCGCGCCCACCTCAGTGTCCAATTGAGTTATTAGTGATCCACAACATTAGCTTGCCCGCCGGCGAGTTTGGTGGGGGATACGTCCAAAAATTTTTTCAAAATCACTTAGATTGCTCAGTTCACCCTACATTTGTACAGCTTAAAGCTCTGCAGGTGTCAGCACACTTATTGATTACTCGAGAAGGCGAAGTTATCCAGTTTGTAAACTTTAACAACCGCGCCTGGCACGCGGGAGTCTCTAGTTACAAAAGTCGCGATAACTGTAATGATTTCTCAATAGGAATAGAGCTGGAAGGGACGGATGACTGCAAGTTTACAGCGCAGCAGTATCAGGAGTTGGCCGAGGTTAGTGTCTTATTGCAGCAGCAGTATGTGCAAATTAACTGGCACAGTACAGTAGGTCACAGCGATATAGCACCTGGCAGAAAAACTGATCCAGGCCGCTGCTTTGACTGGCAAAAGTATCGACGCATGTGGTCTGCGTGCTCGCAGGTTATTAACGGCTAATAATATCGGAGATTAAAAATTACATAATTTGGCAACAGCCACTGGGATTGCTGTCTCTACTCGCAAGATTCGCTGGCCTAAACTAATAGAGTTAAAGCCTGCCTCTTGTAATTTAGCCACTTCATATTCGATAAATCCGCCCTCCGGGCCTATCGCCAATGTAGACTTTAAATTGCTACTTGCAGGGCAGGCACAGGCCTGATAGGGATGAGCAAGCCATTTTTGACTGTCAGCTGCGATGGCGTCGAGCTCGTCTTCGACAAAAGGTTTAAATCTTTTACGTAAATGCACCTTAGGCAATATAGTATCCCCCGATTGCTCTAACCCCAATAACAGTTGCTGATGTACGCATTCAGGATCTAGTACCGGAGTAGACCAATAACTTTTATCTACTTTGTAGCTGTTGATCAAATAAATTTCTTTGACACCCAACGCAGCAGTGCTCTGCAGTATTCGCTTGAGCATTTTTGGTCTGGGCAGAGCCAGTAAGAGAGTTAAAGGGAGCGCGGGTAAAGCTTTTTGTGTAAGGCTCAACTGCAGTTTTACCCCTTGATCGTCGATCGCACTGATCTCACCGTAGCCACTGCTGCCGTCAAGTAATCCCACTTTAAGTCTCTGGCCGAGTTGCGCGCGATGTATCTGTTGAATATGCAGAAAGCGTCGATCAGATAAAAATACTTCATCGGTACTGATAAAGTCGCTGGGGCTAACTAAGATTAAATTCATCGGCTAAACAGTACCAAATGTTCGATTGAAAGTTTGATCCTGAATTGATCGCCAATGTCGTGTTTGAAATTGTAGTGAGCGGGAGTGCTGCACAGCAGTTGGCTGCCATCCGCCAGAGTAAGCTCGTAGGTAAAGTAGGAGCCGTGAAAATTCTTCTGCGTAACTGTACCAAAGTGCAAAGCGGCTGGGTCGTGCTGCACATCATCTAAACGCACTAATACTTCAACATTTTCACCTATAGCGTAACCATGCGGTGTTTTTGATTCAAGTTTGCCCAGCGGTGTCTCGATGCAGCGGGCACACAAAGTGGTAGCTGCGAGGAATTTACTTTTGCCAATAAAGCTGGCGACAAACTTGGTAGCCGGACGGTGATAGCTGTTGTAGGCATTGTCCCATTGATGAATTTTTCCTTTATCCATCACTGCAATTTTATCGGCGATGGCGAATGCCTCCGCCTGGTCGTGGCTGACCATCAGGGCACTGACTTGTTCCTGTTTCAGGATATCACGCACTTGCGGCACTAAGCTCTCTCTAAGTTTTGCATCCAGCCCGGAAAAGGGCTCATCCAGCAAAATTAACTTAGGTTTAGGTGCCAGTGCCCTGGCTAGGGCGATACGCTGCTGTTGCCCTCCAGAGAGTTCATGTGGGTAACGCTTGGCGTAATCACTGAGCCCTACAAGCTCAAGTAGCTGTGTTACCCTTTCTCTTCGCGGCGCCAAAGCTAGTTGTTTAATACCAAAAGCAATGTTTTGCTCGATGCTTAGGTGTGGGAAAAGTGCCACATCCTGAAACACCATGCCAATGTTTCGATGCTCCGGGGCAAGAGTGCTCAGCGGCTCAGAGATGGATCTGGCAGAGAGTTTAATCACACCTTGTCGCACCGGCTCAAACCCTGCGATAGCCCTTAGCAGTGTTGATTTACCGCAGCCACTGGGGCCTAACAGGCAGCCAATCTCGCCTTTTTCAATATTAAGGGAGACGTTACTGAGAATAATCTGCTGGCCATATCCTACGCAGATACTTTGAAGCTCAAGCAAATTCTCTTCGGTCAACTGCTGCGCTGCGTTCATTGTTGTTTAATCCCTTTTGAGACTGACATTGCCGGCCTTTTGGATATTGACCTGCTGAGTAAAATAACGGGAAGCAGTCCGACTGCAACTATCATTAGCGAGGCCGGCGCCGCATCCATCAGTCTTTCATCGGAGGCGAGTTCAAAGGCATGCACTGCTAAAGTGTTAAAGTTAAAAGGCCTGAGAATTAAAGTGGCAGGGAACTCTTTTAACACGTCGACAAAGACAATCAAGAGAGCGGTTAACAAAGAGCTGCGCATCAGTGGTACATGAACCAGCTGCAGCACTTTGAGATTGTTATTGCCCAGTGATCGGGCGGCGTTGTCGATGTTAGGTTTGATTTTATCTAATCCTGTTTGCACAGCGCCCATGGAAACCGCCAGAAACCTGACCGTGTAGGCAAACAGCAGTGCAAATAAGCTACCCGATAACAGCAGCCCGATTTCAATGTCAAAAAAGCTTTCAAAAAGGTCAATTAGTCGGTGGTCTAACCAGGCCAGAGGAATAAGAATGCCTATGGCAATAATGGTACCGGGCAGAGCGTAACCAAGACCTGAAATTGTAACGGCGCTATTTACCAGAGGATTACTTTTTAAGCGTCGGGCGTAAGCTAACAGTAACGACAGTAATACAGCAATGACTGCGGCGCTAATGGCAAGGTAAAATGAGTTCCAGGCCAGTGAAAAGAAAGCGCTGGCCTCAAACACGGCCTCACAGACTGACCAGTAGAGCAGCACCGCAGCAGGTAGCAAAAAGCCAAACAAAATCGGACTGAAACAGATCAGCCATACATAGCAAGTATTTGTTTTAGAAAGTTTTATTAATGCCGGCGCGGCGCGTTGTTCGGAATTTGAATGATAGCGATTCTGGCGTCTGGAATAGCGTTCCAGAATAATTAGCATCGCGACAAAACTTAGCAACAAAGAGGCCAGTTGAGCAGCCGCAGTGGAGTCACCTAAACCGTAAAATGTACGAAAGATTCCGGTAGTGAAAGTGCTGATGCCAAAAAACTGCACTGTGCCATAATCTGCCAGAGTTTCCATTAGCGCTAAGGTAAGACCGGCGATAATAGCCGGACGGGCCATAGGTAGAGACAAGTGAAAAAAAGCCCGATAGCGGCTGTAGCCTAAGGTTCGGCAAACTTCCAGTGAGTTAGTTGACTGTTGTAAAAAGGCGGCACGGGTCAGCAGATAAACGTAGGGGTAGAGCACTAAGGTTAACATTATAGCTGCACCGGGCAGTGAGCGAATTTCAAAAAACCAATACTCCCCGTATTTTAAGCCGCTGAACTCTCTGATAAAGCTTTGCACTGGCCCTGCAAAGTCCAGCAACCCGGTGTAAGTGTAAGCGACTATATAGGCGGGAAAAGCCAGCGGCAGCAGGAACATCCAAGTGAGCAAAACTTTGCCTCTAAATTCACAGACACTGGTAAACCAAGCGGCCGGAACACCTAACAGCAAAGTACCTGCTGCGACGCCAAGCAACAGTAGAAACGAGTTACTGACATAATCGGATAGCACAGTGTCTGCTAAATGCACCCAGGTGGGGCCCAAACCGCTAAATACTGAACTGGAGACGACAAATATCGGCAGTGACAAAGTCACAGCAATTAACAAGGCACAGCCACTGAGCCAATTAAAAGTTTTATAATTTAGTGCTTTAGCTATCATCAGTCGTATTATAAGTTGTTGCAAAAAAGACGCTAAGCTTAACATAGATGCCCGGCGTCGAGAGTTCGTTTTTGACCTATTTCCAACCCGCTCTATCCATAAGCTCTACTGCAGAGCGGTTATTTTCACCCAGCTTATTCAAAGGGATGGGATCTGCTGTAAATTCTCCCCAACTTTGCAGCACCGTTGAGATCTCTGCACTTTTTAATACCGGGAACTCACTGTTCACCGCTGCGTACCAAGCTTGAGATTGTGCTGAAGACATGAACTCAATTAGCTTGATGGCATTGTCTTTGTGTTTGGCAAATTTTGTCACACCGGCGCCGCTGACATTCATGTGCACACCACGATTATTCTGGTTGGGCCAGAAAATCTTCACTTTTTCAACTATCTGTTGGTCGCTGGCGTTGTCGCTGTTGCTTAAGCGTCCGTAGTAGTACGTATTGGCGATGGTGACATCACAGACACCTGCAGCCACCGCCTTAAGTTGATCCGTATCGCCACCAGTAGGTGGTTTGGCCAAATTAGCAACCATCTTTTTTGCCCAAGTTTCAGTTTCTTGTGTGCCAATATTTTCGATCATTGATGCAACCAGCGATTGGTTGTAGATATTATTAGAGCTTCGCAAGCAGATTCGACCTTGCCATTGACTAGTGGCTAAATCTTCGTAGCTGCTTAGTTGGCTAGGTTTTACCCGATCCTTTGCATAGAAGATGGTTCGTGCGCGCTGTGATAAGCCAAACCATAATTTGTCGACGTCGCGAAGATTGGCGGGGATGTTTTTTTTCAGGATAGCGCTATCGATAGCTTGCAATACTCCTGCCTCTTTGGCCCGTTGTAATCGTCCTGCATCCACTGTGATGAATATATCGGCCGGACTGGCTTTACCTTCTATCTTCAGGCGCTGTAGCAGTGCATCCGCTTTACCGGTTATCAGGTTGACACTGATGCCGGTACTCTTTGAAAATTGCTCCAACAAAGGTTTTATCAGCGCTTCTTTTCTGGCCGAATACACATTAACTTCCCCGCTGGCCAATACTGTGGCGGATGTAAAGAGACTGGCAGTGGTAGTAAGCAATATCAATGAGGTGCAAAGTTTTTTAATCATAGTGGACTCGTCTGGTTATTCGCGGCTGTGACATAGGGTTGATTATAAATGATAATTGTTTTGATTTGTATACAAGAATCCCTTAGTTCAGTGTAGTCGAGAAAAAAGAGCATAAAAATGATTAGAAAAGACAACTCAAAACAAAACTACCGGCTTGCTCGCTGGAAATAGCGTTTACAGCTGGCGTATATATTGGCAAATGCAGCAAAGTACAAACTATATAAGTGGTGCTCACTGCGCAGTTGTTTTCGATTTAAGCCAAACTGCAATGCATGTTGAGGTTCTGAGTAACAGTGGCTGTCACAAAATTTATCCCAAATTGCCAAGATAGCGCCATAGTTTTTATTGAAGTGTCTGGGTTGAATCGAGTGGTGTATCTGGTGCTGTGCCGGCGAAATTATGATAGTTTCCAGCCAGCGCCAATAATAGATAGGAACATGGCTGTGGCGCAAGTTAGCCCCAGCAACGTTAAAGGCAAACACCAGCACATTGACCTCTAGCACTGTGTAAAGGTCTACTTTGTCGGCAAAAAAATAAATAAAAACCGCTATGCACAAGCCTTGTACAAAGGCACTGCGCAAGGCAAAGATCAGCCCCTCAACAGGGTGAGTACGCAATACCGTTAACGGGGTCATAGCAGTGGCACTGTGATGGGTCTTGTGGAACTCCCAGAGCCAGGGGATTTCATGCATTAATTTATGCAGATAAAACCTGGCTAAATCATCAAGTAAAAAAATGCATAAAGTGAAGGCGCTGATTATCAGCCAACTGGGTAATTCATTGTCTATGCTACTGCGCTGGCTAAAACCTTGATGCATTAGCTCAAACATAGCGGTGGCGATGCTCAGCTTAGTCACTAGCAGCGGTATCAGCAGTAAAAAGACTGCCTTGTTGATAATGATTAATTGGTAATCGGCCAGGGCAGAGCGGCACAGCCACTGCCGCATTCCGGCCGCTTTGGCAAGGCTGCCTTTAACATTCTCTCCGGATTTTATTAACCAAAAAAATGCAATGATAAGCGCACAAAGTAAATAGCCAAAATACAGTCGTTGCTGCGAGTTACTAAAAAGTTCGCTGAGGTCGGACCAGTATTCGCTAATAAAAGAAGTCATTACCAATAATTGCCAAGTGACGATATTGAAAAGAGAAAAAGCTGTAGATTGAATGATAGTGCAGGGCTGGCGTGTTGAAAAGCTGTTACCCTGATAAAGAACTCGACAAAGGGCAATCAACAGATTGCCCTTGAGCCAATAGAGTTGACTAGTCGTTTTCGGTATTTTTACCCGATCCCAACTTGGCGGCAAGCGCACTTAAGTTAGCTAACTGATCTTTAGCACGTGCTTTAAGTGCAAAATTATCCGCTAGCAGCTGCTGAACTTTTAACATCTGCAGGGCGAACTCATTTAAATCAACTGAGCTTGATTGCTGGTAGTTACCTTTTGCATCAATACCTGTCACTTGAGTGTTGCCAAGTAACACTGGGCTGTAACCGATTAAGCGGTTAAGCGATACAGCAACACCACCCAAATCTTTGCCGCTTGTCTGTAGCGACATTGAGAAACCTTTTAGCTCGCCCCAGTGATGAATATATTTTTTGAACAAGGCTTTAACATCTTGGTTTTTTTCAATCCCAGCTTGCAGTTTAAGTGCATCTGAGTAGACGCTACCAGCGTACTTAAAAGTAGCTTCGGCTATCACTAATTCCCAATTAGTTTTGATAATGTCGGCGTGGCCAAGTAATTGGCTGCGCTGTGCATCGCTAAGTTTCTCACCTTTGGCATCGGTAATTAACTGACGGCCATCGATGAAAGCTTTAGTGATAGTTTGCAGGTAATTGGTTTTACCGCCTTTATCGGTACTCGCTGCATAATAAGCGTGTGCATAAGTCATTTCTGTTGCCAGATCGATTTTGCCATTTGCGTTGCGATCAGCAGCAGTTAGCGCCTCTTTTTTGCCTTTGGCAATAGCATGCGCAGTTGCAGCGTCTAAATCAAGGGTGTTAGCGGGGGTACCGAAGTAACCAAAAGCTTCGTCCCATACATGCTCCTTACCTGTGTAAGGCGCGCCTTTTTTGTATGGCTGATCGTTAGGTTTAACATCGCCAGCAAGTTTTTCATCTAAGTAAGAGTCAACAGCCTGATTGTAGAAAACCGCACCCATAGTGAATTTAGAAATAAGCTGTGGGTAGTCCATGCCGTTGTTAAAATCAAAACCGGCATCGGCGGCAGAAGCCTTTTCCACCATGAAAGCTAATACTTCAGCAGCGGTCATATTTCCTGGCCAGCCGTTAACAGCACCTTTGTAGGCTTTACCAGCAAGGTTCTTGGCCTTGGATAGCTGATCAACGTCAGTTTCAGATACTGTGAATCCCTCTTTACTGACAGGATCCAGAATCGCGCGATTGGCATCTTTATTTGCGAAGTAAGACTGCATCTTAGCCAGTAATTCAGGGTTTGCTGCGCCATTGCCTTGACCGGCCAGTTTCTTCAGCGAGTTGTGTAGTACGTGGCGCGCAATCTGACCGCCGTAGGAAACAGATGTTTTTTTGTCGCCCTGGTAATCTTTAACCGTTACAGGAAAGTCAGCATAGATAGGAGCTGAAATTGTCTGTGTTGAAAAAGTTGCCAGAGTTGCAAATGAGGCAATCGCCATCGCTGAGGTAAGTTTGTTTAGATTCACAATATGAGCCCTTTGAAGTAGAGTTTTCAAGGATAAGTTCAGAAAAACAGCAACTTATAGTAATGGGATCAATATTGCAAACAATAATTATTCTTATTAGCACTGTGTTTTGTGAATGAATTTCTTGAGAACTTTTAAACTGTTGAAAATAATATTAAATTTCTAATACTAAGGATCTTTCGCAGTGTTTTAGGCCCGTAGAATTTTTACTGAGTTTTGTTACAAATTTATAGTGTCTTGATATTAAGACATATTATATTTATGTATCGGGCTGCTGTCTTTGCCAGCTAAAAAGCATAGAGCGGTATTATAGACAAAAAAAAGCGGGATAATTCCCGCTTTTGCTAACTAGGTTTAGTTAGAGGCTTGTTTCCAGCTCTTTAACAGTTCGTCGTAATTAACGGTGACGCCCTGCGGCTTCTCGTTGGCAAGTTTGGCCTTTGGAGAACCCGGCTGGCTCAACCAGAACTGTGGATCTTGTTCAGGATTAAGCTTTGGACCACATTCGCCTTGTACATTGGCTCGCTCCAAACGTTTAAGTACTTTATCTTGCGCTGCAGCTAAACCATCAAGCGCTTGCTGAGGGGTTTTTTCTCCGCTTGATGCCTCGGCCACATACTGCCACCACAGTTGTGCAAGTTTAGGATAGTCGGGGACGTTAGTGCCCGTCGGTGTCCACTGGACTCTGGCAGGACTGCGGTAAAACTCAACCAAACCACCCAATTTTGGTGCTGCTGCAGTCATCGCATCCGAGTTGATGTCAGAGTTGCGAATAGGTGTAAGGCCCACTAAGGTCTTCTTTAGCGATACCGTTTTAGAGACAGTGAACTGCGCATATAACCATGCTGCTAAACGCTGTTTTTGTGGGGTAGAGTTAAGAAAAGTCCAAGAGCCAACGTCTTGATAACCCAATTTCATTCCCTCTTCCCAATACGGTCCTTTAGGGCTAGGTGCCATACGCCACTTTGGCGTTCCGTCTTCATTAACGACCGGCAGTCCTGGCTTGTTCATGCTGGCGGTAAAGGCGGTGTACCAAAAAATTTGCTGAGCGATCTGTCCCTGAGCAGGCACCGGACCTGATTCACCAAAGGTCATGCCCTGCGCAGCAGGTGGTGCGTATTTACGCATCCAATCTACATATTTGGTAGTGGCAAATACGGCGGCCGGAGCGTTGGTTGCGCCACCTCGGGAAACTGAAGAACCTACAGGCTGGCAGCCATTAACCCTGATTCCCCACTCATCTACAGGAAGGCCATTAGGTAACCCTTTGTCGCCGCCCCCAGCCATTGAGAACCATGCATCGGTGAAACGCCATCCCAGCGAGGGATCTTTTTTACCGTAATCCATGTGTCCATAAACTCGGGTTCCGTCGATATTTTTAACATCTTCAGAGAAGAACTTGGCAATATCTTCATAGGCAGACCAGTTTACTGGTACACCTAGCTCGTAGCCGTAAATATCTTTAAATTTGGCTTTCAGATCCGGGTCTGCAAACCAGTCAGCTCTAAACCAATACAAGTTGGCAAACTGCTGATCGGGTAACTGGTATAGTTTTCCATCGGGTCCGGTAGTAAAGTCAAGGCCGATAAAATCTTTAAGGTCCAAGGTTGGAAGCGTGTACTTTTTACCGTCTCCCTCCCTCATGTCCGAGACAGCGACGACTTTTCCGTAGCGAAAGTGAGTGCCGATTAAATCTGAATCGTTGACATAAGCATCGTAAATATTACGTCCAGACTGCATTTGCGTCTGCAGCTTTTCTATCACATCCCCCTCTTGAATTAAGTCGTGTTTAACTTTAATACCAGTGATCTCAGTGAACGCTTTGGCTAAAGTTTTTGACTCGTATTCATGGGTGGCAATTGTTTCTGAGGCAACGTTAATTTCCATGCCTTCAAAGTCTTTGGCGGCGTTTATAAACCACTGCATTTCTTTGAGCTGTTCAGCATGGCTCAAAGTTGACTCAGTAAACTCTGTGGAGACCCACTTTTTAGCTGCCGCCATATCGGCTTGAGCTTGCATTCCTACAGTCGTCAGTGCGATGACTGCTGCCAGTGTCAATAAGCGCGGAGATTTTTTATTTTTCATTTTTAACCTCAATCTCATCTAATTTAAGCGTGCTAACCATCTGCAGTTAACCCGCGATGTGTTGGGCAGAGTTTTCTCTGACCTATAACCGGAAACCCGATTAATTCTTTAGGGGGGGGTGCATGTCTGTTGTCTATACCTTGTTCTCACATCTTCTGTGAGGCGGGCGCAACCGACTTGATCTGATCTTCCCCAGCTAAATCCAGCCACTGAATTTAGCGAAATTTCTAGCCCCAGCGCATCAGTGATAGCAGCCATATAACAGATGCGATCAGAGCTAGCCAAATGTTCACGGAGGTGAACCCCAAGGTGAATAAGTGCAGGAATGCCGAGCTCAGCAAACCGATGAATAATCTGTCTCCCCGAGTCGTTGAAATAGGTAAAAAACCTTTGCGCTCTATGCAGGGGGATTTTATTTCCCACACAGTCATCATCACAATAATAGAGCCAATGGTTGAAAAAAATATTGCTGTAGGTAAGGTCCAAGCCATCCAGTTCATGTTGTATCCTCTTATACTCGACCTAAGGCAAAGCCTTTGGCTACATGGTTGCGGACAAAATAAATTACTAGTATTCCGGGGATTATTGTCAGTACCCCAGCCGCTGCCAGTACTCCCCAATCAACACCTGAAGCGCCAATGGTTCGGGTCATGATGGCGGCGATAGGCTTGGCGTTGACCGAGGTTAAGGTGCGCGCCAATAAGAGCTCCACCCAGGAGAACATGAAACTGAAAAACACTGTGACACCTATGCCTGAGCTGATCAGCGGCAAAAACAAACGGATAAAAAAGTGGCCAAAACTGTAACCATCTATGTAGGCGGTTTCATCTATTTCTCGCGGTACTGCTGACATGAAACCCTCCAGTATCCACACGGCAAGTGGCACGCTGAACAAACAGTGGGCCAGTGCCACAGCGATGTGTGTATCGAACAAACCTACTGATGAGTAGAGCTGGAAAAACGGCAGTAGAAAAACCGCAGGCGGTGCCATTCTGTTGGTCAGCAACCAAAAGAACAAATGCTTGTCGCCGACGAATTTATAGCGGCTAAAAGCATAGGCAGCGGGCAGTGCTACTATTAAGGTAATGATGGAATTCAGTACTACGTAGTAGACAGAGTTAAAGTAGCCGTTGTACCAGCTAGGGTCAGTGAAGATCACTTGATAGTTGGCGAACGTAAAGTCCTGCGGCCATAAGCTCAGCCCCCCCGTTATTTCCTCATTACTTTTAAAAGACATATTGATGAGCCAGTAAATAGGCAGCAATACAAATGCTGAGTAGCTAATAATGCCGATGCGCTTGTTTCTAGTCATGGCTCTGCTCCTTGACTTTATCTTTGTCTAAATGGGTAATAGTGGTAAAAAACAGCCAGGAAACCAGCAATACGATTAGAAAGTAGATGATGGAAAAGGCGGCCGCCGGGCCTATGTCAAACTGGCCAATCGCCATCTTGGTCAAGGTCTGGCTTAAGAAAGTCGTTGAGTTACCCGGGCCGCCACCGGTTAATACGAAAGGTTCTGTGTAGATCATGAAACTATCCATGAACCTGAGCAGTACCCCGATAATCAGCACTCCCTGTAGTTTTGGCAGTTGGATAAACCTGAAGATTGCCCAGCTGGAGGCGCGATCTATTCTGGCCGCCTGATAATAGGCATCCGGTATTGCTCGCAGGCCGGAGTAACACAGCAGTGCAATAAGCGAGGTCCAGTGCCAGACATCCATCAGTAAAACTGTGGCCCAGGCATCGACGGAATTGCTGGTGTAGTTGTAATCAATGCCTAAATTATTTATCACATAACCGAGCAAGCCTATGTCGCTGCGGGCAAAGATCTGCCAGATAGTGCCCACTACATTCCAGGGGATTAGCAGCGGCAATGCCAACACAATTAAACTTAACGAAGCGGTCCAGCCACGGGTAGGCATCATCAGGGCCACGCAAATACCCAGCGGTACTTCTATTAATAAAACCGTGCCTGAATACATAAATTGACGGGCCAGTGAATCTTGCAATCTGGGGTCGGAGAGTACTTCCTGGTACCATTCAAGCCCGACAAAGTAGGCATTGTTTTGATCAAAAATATCTTGAACTGAATAGTTGACCACTGTCATTAAGGGGATCACTGCGGAGAAGGCCACCAGTAAAAATACCGGCAGTACCAGCCACCAGGCTTTGTTATTTTGCACTTTATTCATCACGGGTATCTCCGCTTTCAGTAGCCACTAAGTATTCATCGATATATATTTTCATCCACTGGCTGGGGAAGGTGGCATAGGCTGTTTTCAAGGGTGATTGCTGCTCTTCTCCCAGGCGGATTTTCAGTTCTTGTTGGCCCATGAGTACCGTGACAATTTTGTAAGTGCCCAAATCTTCGGTATGAATAACTTGGCAGGGCAGCGAGTCGGGATGTTCTATAGCGGATAACTGGATGAATTCCGGGCGAATGCCCACTTTTAAATTTTTGCTGCTACTGTTGCTCAACAGAGCTCTTTGATTGGCCTCTAAAGGCAGTGTTATACCATCAAAGCTAAACTGCACCGAACCTTCGCTTTGGTGCTTTTCGACACTGAGGAAGTTCATTCCAGGGCTGCCAATGAAATAGCCGACAAAAGTATGGTTAGGGTTTTCAAACAGTTCTCTGGGGGTGCCAAATTGGACAATTTTTCCCTGGTACATCAAGGCTATCTTATCGGCAAAAGTGGAGGCTTCTAACTGATCGTGAGTAACATAAACCATAGTGATATTGTAGCGTTCATGGATTTGTTTGAGCTGTCGACGCAGCTTCCACTTCAGATTAGGGTCTATCACGGTGAGCGGCTCATCAAACAGAATTGCCGATACATCGTCGCGGACCAGACCGCGGCCCATGGAAATTTTTTGTTTAGCATCTGCAGATAAGTTGCTGGCCTTACGCTGTAAAATGTCAGTCAAATCTAAAGTATTGGCAACTTCTTTAACTTTGCTGTCGATCTTGTCTTTGTCGATTTTCATGTTTCTCAGTGGGAACGCCAGATTGTCGTAGACGGTCATCGAATCGTAAATCACCGGAAACTGGAACACTTGGGCGATGTTCCTGTCTTGCGTTGTAACCTCATTGACCTCGACGCCATCAAACAAGACACTGCCATGGGAAGGTTTAATCAAACCGGAAATAATATTCAGCAAGGTACTTTTGCCGCAACCTGAAGGGCCAAGTAGTGCATAGGCGCCACCTTGGTGCCAGACGTGTTCCATTTCATGAATGGCATAGTCAGCACTGCTTTTTGGGTTGCTGCTGTAGCTATGAGCTAAGCCTTTTAAATGTATTTCAGCCATTATTGATAGCCTCCTGAGCCCGAGGTACTGGGTGCTTTGATGATTTTTCCACAGGGGTCAAAGACAAAAAGTTTTTCTGGCGGCAGGTAAATGTTGACTGCAGTATTGGTTCGATAATCATGCACACCAGAAAGCTGTAAGACCATTTGTAAATCGTTATTGGCAACGTGCAGGAAAGTTTCAGAGGCGCTGATCTCTGCCACATCTACTTTGACGCTGAGCTCGATATCCGAGTCATTTTTAGGTACTAAGCTGATGTGACTAGGTCTGATGCCAAAACTATAATCACCGGGGGATATAGAGGGAAAGTTATTGGCCGCCGGGAAGCTGGCGTAGTTCTCAAAGCTAATCTGGCTGTCGCTGATAGTGCCTTTGAATAAGTTTATTGGCGGTTCACTATACAGATCCGCCGCGTGTAAATTGATCGGCTTGTGATACTGCTCTATTGCGGGGCCCGATTGTAACAGTCGACCACAGTGCAGCAGGCTGGTAGTGCCTCCTAGTGCCAGTGCTTCATTGGCCTCGGTGGTGGCGTAGATAGCAATACTGTTGCGCGCCTTGAATAGCTCTCGCAGTTCCTGGCGCAGCTCTTCACGCAATTTGTAATCCAAATTTACCAGTGGCTCGTCAAATAAAATTATCTGCGCATCTTTTACCAGCGCTCTGGCCATTGCTGTGCGCTGCTGCTGTCCACCGGATAGCTCTAACGGGTAGCGTTTTAAGAAACTTTCAATGTGCAACATATTGGCTGTTTCATAGACCCGTTTTTTTATCTCAGCCGCGGGGGTGCCACTAAGTTTTAGCGGTGACGCGATATTGTCATACACAGTTAAATTTGGATAATTTATGAATTGTTGGTAAACCATCGAAATGTTGCGTTTTTGCACGCTTAGCGCAGTGACATCTTCGCCATCGATTAACACCTTGCCGCAAGTTACTTTGTCTAAGCCGGCGATGGCGCGCATCAACGAAGTCTTGCCGGCGAGGGTTCTCCCTAGCAGGACATTGAAAGAGCCGGGCTTAAATTCAATATTGATATCATGAAGGTGGTCAACACCTTCAACATGGCGAAATACTTTTTCTAACACTAAGGACATAGTTTCTGATCCCTGTAGTCAACGCAGAGCA
>ASZI01000093.1 GCA_000416315.1 Osedax symbiont Rs2
AATACTTACTTGCAAGGGGTTGCGGTGCCAACGGATGTGGATGAGATTTTTTCACAGATAGAAGAGCTGTCCTTTTAACAGATGATTTGCATCTGACTGCCTTCGGCGGGCAGGGCAATGTTGCAAAAGTTTTATTTAGTATAAACAGAGAGTAGTTAGTTGCTCTCTTACAAATATAGGCAAAGTGTCAGCTTTGCAATTTTAAGAATTAAGGGGAAGTACAGTGGCAACTCAATTATTAATTTACGGACAAGTTGAAGCAGTAAACAAGCAGCGTCATCAAGACTGGTCGATTAAGGCCGGTAGAGATTTTAACTTTGCTAAAGCAGTTAACTCAGTGCCGTTGATGGCTGTAGAGTTTCCCAGTGCTGCTGCAGATTACAGCATCGTTTTTGCAGGTTCTGGTGATGATCTGTTGCCGGTAGTGGTTATGGGTATACGCGAAGATGAGAATCTCTATATCGATTCGGCGGGCGCCTGGAATGTTGATTATGTGCCGGCCTTTATTCGCCGTTATCCTTTTGTCTTTGCCAGCACTGATGAAGGCGATACGTTGACATTATGTGTCGATGAGAACTACGAGGGCTGCAATCAGGAAGGTCGCGGAGAGCGTCTGTTTGATGCCGACGGTGAGCGCACCCAGTACTTAGGCAAAGTATTAGATTTTCTGCAAGATTATCAGCAGCATTTTGCGCGCACTCAAGCGTTTTGCAAGCAGCTAAATACCCTGGGTCTGTTTGAAGATATGGGTGCTAAGTTTACCTTGGCCGGTGGCGAAGAACGTACTTTGTCTGGCTTTAAGGTGATCAACAGAGAAAAGCTTAAAGCGCTTTCTGCAGAAGATCTGCAGAGCTTGTTTAATAATGATGGGTTGGAGCTGGTCTACCTGCACCTGCAATCTATGCAAAATTTAAACAAAGTGTTAAAGCATCTGCCAGAAAACGCAGTGGCGCCAGAGCCCGCAGCGAGCGACTTGCTCCCTGGCGATACGACACAGCACTAAAAAGTACTGGCAAGAAAGGGCGCGCTCTGCCTTGCAAGCCACGCGCTTGCACAAAGATGTAATCAGTTAATGTTTTAAAAAAATGGGTTTAAGCTATGGCTATTTTTCGATCTATTGGTAAGCAAACTATGAAGTCAAGAATCAGAAATTTGACTGAGAAGTTTACGCAGCCTAAAAAGAAACGTTTGATCAGTGCGATTGAGCGAGCCAACCCCAATGGTAAGAGCAATGCTATGAGCGATCTGTTCAAGCAAAATGCTTTCCAGTTGGAACAGCTTGAACCCAGATTGCTGCTCTCAGCAGACCCACTGGCAGCCGCTTTTGCCGCCAGTGCAGATGTGACCTTGCAGGTGATGACAGCTGCAGATTCCCAGCAATACATTCAACTGATAGACAACAGCGACTCAGCAGTGCTGGGGCAAATGAAAATAAGTGATATCGCCGCTGGCGATATCATTACTATCACAGGCTCTGCTGGTAACGACAAGTTAACAGTAGATAAGTCTTTTCTGGATTTGGGTGAACAGCCCTATGTGGTGCAGTTTGACGGTGCTGGCGGTGACGATACGGTAGCGCTGAGCAACGATGTAGAACAGAGCTCATGGCAGGTAAGTGGTGATAATGAAGGCTCACTTGGCGACAATGGCTCGGGAGAGTTTATCTCGGTTGAAGAAATTCAGGCGACTCACAGCAGTGATTCGTCACACGTGTTGTCAGCGATTAATGACAGCTATCAATGGCTGATCCAGCAAGATAATCAAGGCGTACTGGCCACTCTGGAAACCCAGCAACTTTACGAGTTACAAGCTGCCAGTAATTCCGGCATTAAGTTTACGGGCTTTGATACCTTAGCCGGTAGTGGTACCGATCAACTCAATTACTCACAGTACAGTGCCAGTGGCGTAACTGTTGATTTAGAAACCGGAGACGCCACAGGTTTTACCCAAGTGGCAGGCATCGATACGATAGTCGGATCCGATCAGGATGATGTGCTGGCCGGAGATACCAACGATAACAATTTTGTCGTAGATTTTGGCGATACAGTATCAGGTGCCGGTGGTTATGATGCTGTAGTTTATCGAGAACAAGGCGCGACAGGAATTGATGTTGAATTAAGCAAGGTTGTCGCAGAATCTGATTTTATATTACACAGTGGTAACTGGGACGGTACTGATTTTGTAAGTGACAGCGGCATGATTACCGCCAATGATGTAGATTTTATCAGTGCATTTGGCGGTAGTGGCGAGAATTACTTTGATTTTTCAGCCGCGGATGTGCAGCTGCATTTAGATGGCGGAGCGGGTGATGATTATCTGATCGGCGGTAGTTTAGATGACCTGTTAACGGGTGGTAGTGGTGGTGATACTATTGATGGTCGAGGTCATGTCTCAGGCGATGAATTAGTTGAATTACGTAACGCAAACTTTACAGTGGCTACAAATAAGCTAAAAGTTGGCAATGACGATGAAGACACTTTAGTTAATATAGAAAACCTGTATTTGCGAGCTATCACTGAAGACTCTGATACTGCGGGAAAAACGCTCGATGCCAGCGCAGCCAATGACTACAATATCACTCTGACAGGTTCAGAACTCAACGATACCCTGATAGCCTCTGCCTGGGGTGATACTCTAATAGGTTTGTCCGGGGCAGATACCATAACAGCAGGCGCCGGTGTTGATACATTCAGCGAAGATTTCATTGGTCGGGCGCTACTTAGCGCTAGCGGTGGTTCTAATTACAGCTTCGATCTGGCGCAAGGTGATAATGAAAAATGGCAGTTAACCCGTCCAGGAGCAACCACGGGAAGCGGTTTCGTTCTTACAATTACCACGTCAACGTCGACTATTGTTACTGAAGAAATACTTTGGAACAGTACTGCTGCGCAAGTGGCAACGGCTATCGAAAAAGCATTAGGTCTAGAATTTGGCCATTTGAGTGTACAGCTAAATGGCGATATCTGGGATGTAGAATTTGTCGGTCTGTACGCTGCTCAAGAAATAGCCAGTTCTATTGCGGTGAGTAACAGTGCTACAGCTAGTCTTACTCAAGCAGGCACTACAGAGCTTGATACTCTGGTTGGCTTTAGTGTTAGTGATAAAATTGAATTGTTTGGCTCTTTTTCGGATGATCTTGTTGATGTCAGTGCTTATGCTGGCCTGACAATGATCAATACATACGCCGGACAAGATACTATTAAAGCCGGTAGTGGCATCAATACTATTGATGCCGGTGATGGTAACGACACAATTTACCTGCAGGGTAAAAGTGCCGATATCATAGTTGCAGGTAGCGGCAGTGATAAATTGGTCGTCGACTTAAGTGCTGACACTGGCAATGCCCACAGTATAAATTTAGATAATGACCAGTTAATTGTAGATACTCACATTGTTACCATCAGTGGCCTTGAATCTGTGGAAATGTTGGGCTCAAGCTTAGTTGATGCATTCAATGCCAGCGATTTTCACGGGGTGTCAGCCTCAAGTTCACTGTACGACATCCAGGGCTGGAGTGAGCTGACAGAGCACACTTTGAGATTCACTCTGGATGATAGCGGTCCATCAGTTATCGATGTTGACTTGTCTGCATTGACGAGTATTCAACAACTTCTTGATCTGATCAATAGCATGGATGATCGAGACAGTGGTCCATTAACCGCTAGTTTTAATCAGGCAGATGCCTCAATTGGCTTTACCGGTCTGCAAGGCTTGACAGTGGCAGGGAGCAGTTCTGATATTTTGTCGGTATTGGGCATCAGCGGGATCACTGACACAGTACTTCAGGGGGTGAGTTTAAGTTTGCTTGCTGGCCTACAGTTGACCAGCCAAAAAGGAAATGGTGGCGATGACGTACTGATCGGCTCTAAAGGTAATGACAGCTTTGAGTTGGGATTGGGAGCCGGGTCTGTAACGGGTGGATTAGGTGTTAATACTTTAACAGCTAGTACCACTGCCACTCATACTACATTGCAGCTGGGCGACAGCCAGTTACTTTTCAAAGGTGCTACTGTCTCTGATGATTTCAGCGCCAGCTTTAGCTCAATTGATACAGTCACATTGGTTGCGTCTACAGGAGCGCTATTGTTAGACGCTAGTAGTGTCACAGCGGCTTTAGATGTGGTTCTGGATGCAGGGACTACTACAGCCGCATTGAAATCCGGTTTGGGCAGTAATCAGTTAAAAGTTGATATCACTGGTCGCAGTACGGCGATTAGTGCCACAGTATTAGATGCAGCGCAAAATAATGAAGTCGTATTCTACGGTGGTACAACAGAGCTGACCAGTGCAGATTTTACTTGGGTAACAGTGACAGGTACAAACTACGCTTATAGCCGCAGCAGCTCGTCAGATCTGGTTGTTAATGCCAGCCTCAATGTTGCCGCTACAAATTTAAAATTAAAAGCCGGCGGTACAATAACGGTGAATGCCGATATCATCACCGACAGCGACAGTGCCAATGCAGGTAACATCACTCTTCAGGCAAAAGATATAGTTGTTGCAGATGGCGTCACACTCTCAGCGCAAGGTTTAACACTGGCTAACAGTGGTGATATTACATTACTTGCTATAGATGACAGCGACGAAATCAGTGGCATAGGCTTTTATAACTCCGACATCAACAGTGCTTCTATCATTGTTAATGCGGCGACTATTCAAGGCAGGGATATCACTATCTATGCCGTTGCCGAATCAGACCCACTCACTCCAGTCAGTCAGCGCGGCGGGGCCTTGAATGCCGCTGAGGATTTTGGTGACAGTGTCGTAGACACTTTGGACAAGCAGAGTCTGATTGCCGGTTACGCCAATGCCAATGTCACGGCAACGGTAAATATTGCCGCCGGTGCTGTCATTGAAGGTGACAACATCAGCATCAAGGCAAAAGCTATTGCCAGAGTGAATGCTAACCCGACATCCATTGCTATAGTCGTCGCAATAGGTAACTTGAAGTCCACCGCTGATGTGCAAGTGCACGGCACACTAATTGGTGAAAATAACATTGAAATTATCAGCCAGACTTCTAACTACTTAAATGTCCAGGCCAGACCGCTGTTTGGTTTTGATACAGCGATTAAAGGTTATGCCGCCAGTGTCGCTGTCGGCATACTAGATTCTACCAATAATGCGATCGCCTCTGACACTGCTAATATCATTGCCAAAGGTGATTTTACCTTGCAGGCCAGAACTTTTGATTATGCCTATGTGCTAGCTGAGAGTGATGCGGGTGTCAGTGGCAAACTTGCCACAGGTGTGGCTGTGCATTTAGAAAAAGGGGATACCACAGCTACGTTGTCAGGCAAGTTACTAGTGCAAGGTGATGTCACCGTTGAAGCGGTGCAGATACAAGGTGATGTGGAAGGTAATTCAGGAACTGAAGCTTCAGGCGTGGTTAATCGCGTGCCTACGGCGATCGGCAAATACTGGGACAAAAAGAAAGCGAGTTTAGCTTCTAAAGGCTCCAGCATCCCGTTTGTCTCGAAAATGCTCAAGCCAGGTGATCGTAACAGCCCGACTAAATTTACGGCGGGGAACGCTTTTTCCTACGTTAATGACATCAACAATGTCAGTGCTTATATAGGTGAAGTAGCTAAGAATACCGATATTCAAGTAGCTGGTTCTTTGGATCTTCTCGCCAGTGCCGATGCCCGCTTACTGAGTTCAGCCACTTCCGAGTCACTTACACCCTCTCAGGCCTCTCAAACTGGGGCTGACGCCGCCGCTTACAAGCAAGTTCCCTTTGGTGGTGCTGTATCGGTGGTGATCAGCAGTTTGGATAATAATGTAATCAGCCAAGTACAGGGCAGTACTCAATTGGATGTGCTGGGGGCGCTGAATATTGAATCTCTGGCTCAAAACCTGACCGGTTTGATTGATAAAGACACCACCATTAATTACGTCAACCCTACCTTGATCAGTGGATCACAGATATCACAGTCCTATGCTATGCAAAAAGATGACCTGATACGCTTTGATACCACTGACTATGCTTGGAAACAGCTAATAGCCAGCGAGGAGCCTGAACTTTCATCTTACTGGCTCGGCGCTGTCTACAAGTTTGTCGGTGACGATGATAATAATGTCTTTTTAAACATTGAAGATTTTAGTGATCTGACGCGCTGGGAGCTTCTGGGAGATATGATCACTAGCCAGCCGAGCATATTGTTTGGCGGGGTATCTGACTTATACCTGATCGATAACCAGAGTTCTGCAAAAGCCGCGGGTGCTAAGTTTTCAATGGCACTAAACGCCACCATTTTGAATTCCAAGCAAACCGCCCTGACAAAAGTTCTATCCGGTGCGCAAATCAATCAACGCGATACACTGAGTAACTCATTCACTGCCAGTGGTTCTAAGCTTGAAAGTGCAGCGACAAACTTGCTTAGCTTTACCCCAGTCTTGCAAAATCGTAATCTAACACTCAGCTCAGACACTATAAACAAGTCGATTGACTATACCGCTAATCGAACTTCAACCAAGAGCTTTTTAACACCAGAGGCTATCAATAAAGCCAAGGGCTCCACTGAAAGTCTCAATGGTGTTGGGGCCGGGGTCGTCATCAATACAGTGACTACCGACAGTCAGGTGATCATTGAATCAGGGGCCAATATAAGAGCCAACACTATATCCCTGAATGCCGACTCAGAAATTTTTGGTGTAAAC
The DNA here is from genome assembly GCA_000416315.1 of Osedax symbiont Rs2. GTDB lineage: Bacteria > Pseudomonadota > Gammaproteobacteria > Pseudomonadales > Balneatricaceae > Rs1. Next base: position 6,661 of record ASZI01000093.1, read on the forward strand.
ATAGGCTACGCCTCGGGCGCAGGTATTGGTAATTTAGGTATTGCCGGGCTGTACATGGGCAACACCATAAACAGCACCACTATCGCCCAAATACAATCCGGGGCTAATGTAACCGCCTCCAAGGTCAATAATTCCACGGCTGCTGTAGGATTGAATGTCAAAGCTAACAACCGTGTTGATTTTATTAGTTTGGCTGGTGGCAGTGGCGCGGGGGCCTCTGTAGGGGGGGGGGCTTCGGCAACTGTTACAGATATTACTAAAGTGACCAAGGCATTGATTGGTTCTCCAGAGTTGGCAACAACTAAATCCGGGACTGTGAATGTAGATGGTGACGTAGTCGTTGAAGCTAAAAGTGAAGGTCTACTTATTAGCGCTGCGGTGAGTTCAGCCTGGGCTACAGGGAAGAAGGCAGCATCGGGTGAGACCACCCCAGAAACCACAAACACCAATTACGGGATAAGTGGCGCAGGTGCCTTCGTCTACCACAAAGCGGATTATACCACCCTTGCCAGCGTCTCTAATCTGCAGAGTTTGAGTGCTAACAAGCTCAGTGTCACAGGTTATGAAGGTGGCGGTGTCTACTCATTCCCAATCGCCTACGCCAGTGCAGAGACCAATAAGTTTGCCCTGGCAGCAGCGGGTGTGGTGCTGATCAACGATGTTGACATTACCCTCGGGGCAGGTGTTGCGCAAATTGGTACTTTAACCTTAAGTCAATTGTCCATTGATGCGACAAATGACAGCACAATACTGACAACTTCACTGTCCTTAGGGGTGGCTAGCATCGCTCAAACTTCTGCCAGTACTAACAGTACAAGTATTGCGCTGACCGGTAACGTTTCCGTCAATAATGTCACCAATAATATTGATGCCTACTTGAATGATATCAATAGCATAAGCGTCAGCGGCGCTAATTCAAGTGGCATAGGTGCCAGCATTGTTGCCAACGACGAATCGGAAATTTATGCAATTGCAGCGGGCGTCGCCTATGCAGGCAGCGGAGCAGTAGGTGTTACTTATGCTGAAAATAATATTAGCTCTGACACTGATGCGCTGATTGATTCTGTCAATCTGAGTATGGCCACAGGTTCGGTTAAATTAACCGCCGATTCTGAAGCCGATATACTTTCTATTGCGCTAGGTGCTTCAGTAGTCGCAGGCACAACCCCCGGCTTTGATACTAAAGTTGGTCTGTCGGTGGCAGCGGCAATCAGTACCAATATAGTACGCGCTAATACCAGAGCAAAAACCAATAATTCTACAATTACGCTGCCCAACGGCAATGCCAGTTTAGATATAAATGCCAAAAATAATTCCGATATAGTCGCTATTGTTGTAGCGGCATCTGTAGGGCTGCAAAGTGGTGGCACTACCAGTGTCAGTTTGTCGGGAGCCGGTGCCAGCGTAAGCAACTCCGTGTACGGAGATACCCAGGCACTGTTAACTAATTCAAGCATAGGTCAACAAACAGGAACAGCTGTTGCTAATACCAATATCTCACTGAAGGCTGAAGTCACAGGCAAAGTGGTTGCCAATGTCTTTGGTGCCAGTATTGCACTCGCTGCTGCAACTACTGGAACTGGAGTGGCGGGGTCTATTGGAGTTAGTTTAGCGACTAACAACTTAGGCAAAGACCCGGATAATAGCAATGCAGCTAATAAGATCTCTGCATTGATTACCGATACCAATATCGATGTCAGTGGCGCAGTCAGCAGTATTGCCAAAAGTACACAAACGATTATAGCCAATGTAGTAGCTGTCTCTGTTGGCTTGGCTAAGTCTGAATCAGGTTCTGCGGGCGCCCTAACCGGTGTAGGCGCCTCTACTACTAACAATATTAAAGTAGATGTTAGCTCAGTTGTCAGCTCTACTAGTACCCGCAAGTCTCTGCTGGCAGGTAGCCTGAATATCTATGCCGAAGACACTTCAAAGATCAGTGCTGTAGTGGTTGGTGCCTCCATTGCCGGCAGTTACTCACCGACAGGAACGTCGTTCACATTATCTATCGCTGTCTCTCTGGCTGAGAACAATATAGACAATAACTTGAATGCATCGCTAAATAATATGCAGCTCGGTTCTTCGACTGCGCGTGCAGCAGCGGTCACTGTCAAAGCAAAGTCTGATGCGACTATTACGGCTACTTCAGTGGCAGTATCTGTAGCTGCTGCACTGGGCTCTAACGGGGCTTCGGTTTCACTTAGTGGTGGCGGTGCGGATGCGCATAATAATGTAACTGGCTCAGCATCGGCGAACGCCATAGATTCTGCCATATACAGCTCTGCTGCAGTGAATATCAACGCGGCAAATACTTCAACTATTAATGCGACAGTAGCGGCAGTCGCTCTGGCGGTCAGTGTTGGAGACCCAGCCATTGGTGTCGCCATAGGTGCGGCGGTTTCGCGCAACGATATAGGCACATCATCGAGCCGCTATGGCCTGAGCGCTTACCTGCAAGATAGCAGTGTAGATACTAGCGGTGCGTTAACGGTTAGCAGTATTAATACCATGACCATCGATGCAGGTGTCGGTGCCGGTGCAATGGCGATAGCCGGAAGTACCGGTGCAGGTATTTCAGGTGCTGGTACCGGTGTCAGTGTTGTCAACAATATCAATGCAGATATATCGGCGGTTGTGAAAAGTACTAGTACTGCTAAATCAGTGCTTAGCAGTAGCCTTAATATCTATGCTGAGGATACCTCTAAGATCACTGCGATGGGAGTTGGGGTCTCTATTGCCGGTAGTTTTGCGCCATCAGACCCTTCGGTGGCATTAACTATCGGTGTCTCGCTGTCTGAAAATAATATTGATAACAACCTCAGTGCATCGCTGAATAATATTTTACTTGGCTCGCTAAATCAGCGCACGGCGGCGGTGACAGTCAAGGCAAAGTCTGATGCGACAATCAATGCGACATCAGTCGCAGCTTCACTGGCAGTCGCGCTGGGTTCTAGTGGTCTGTCGTTGTCACTGGCTGGCGGCGGCGCAGATGCACACAATAATCTGAGCGGTTCTACATCGGCAAGTGTGATTGATTCAGTGATCTACAGCTCTGCTGCAGTCAACATTAACGCAGAAAATGATTCCAGCATCGATGCCCTAGTCGTCGCAGTCGCGGCGGCGGTCAGTGTCGGCGATCCGGCGATTGGTATCTCCATAGGTGCGGCCATTTCGCACAATGATATAGGCACATCCTCGAACCGCTTTGGCACCGAGTCCTATCTGCAAAATAGTAGCCTTGATAGCACTGGCGCGCTGATTATTTCTGCCACTAATGATATGACCATAACCGCAGGCGTAGGTGCCGGTGCATTGGCAGTTGCCTTAAGCAGCGGTGTTGGAGTATCCGGGGCAGGTTCTGGAGTAAATACTACTAACAATATTTACGCTAAGACATCAGCTTATGTAAATAATAGTACTGATACCAGTAAGACACTTAGCACGGCATCAGTTGCTATCAGTGCCGTCAATACCGCCACTATTAATGCTACTGCAGGATCTGCCAGTTTAGGATTAGCTATAGGTGATACTGCTGTAGCTATCGCAGTAGCGGCTTCTCTTGCCTATAACACTATCGACTCCTTAGTCGAAGCTAAAGTGTACGGAGTGCAAGGTAGCTCCGCCCAAATAATCACCGATTCAGTTAGCGTTTTAGCGCAAGATACCAGCACCATCACCTCGAAAGTAGTCGGTGTATCAGTAGCTGCAGGATTTGGTACTACAGGTATCGCTGTCACGGTTGCCGCAGTGGAGGCAGAGAACAATGTCTCCAATCAGATCGATGCATTAGTCTCAGGTATTGAAGTGCAGACCCGCAATGGTGGCTTGTCTATCAGTGCAATAGAAGATGCCACAGTGACATTAAACGCAGAGGCAGTCGCCGTTGCTGTAGCCGCTGGAAAGGTAGGAATCGCTATCTCGGGTGCGGGTGTCGGCGGTACTAACAAGATAGAGAACCAAGTTAAAGCCAGGATAATCGGTGCGAGCATCACAACTGCACAGCGTTACGATCATTTAGCTACTGGAGATTCTGCAGTACTGAGCAGTGGCGATTTGGTTGAGTTTAGCGACGGAGTCTATCGTTACAGCGGTGCTGATCTTGATTATAGTGCAAACTTTACCGCCGATGGCTATGCATACGATGTCAATGGCAAACGTATTCCCACTGAACATACGCAAGTACTTAACAACGAAAAATTACGCTATTTCGATGGCAATACCTACCAGTATAACGGTTCAACAGCTATTAGCCTGGATGCGGCAAATGCCGAACTGGCAGCGGCAAACTTAACAAACTGGACATTGCTACCTAGCAGTGTTGATTTTGCAACTCTAAAATCTGGCATGTCGCTTGTTTACGCCACAGCCAATTATGTCGCTCAAGACGTGACTGTGCTGGCAAGAAATGATGTCAGCATTGATGCCAATGTCGGAGCCGCCAGTGTCTCGCTAGGCGGCGGTGCAATAGGCGGCGCCGGTGCAGTAGGTGTTACGCTGTTAGAGAATACTATCGGTGATGGTGCTACTAACGATTCTCACCAGACTCAGGCAAGTATCTCCAGCTCATCTATTAACGCGCTTAACGACGTTAAAGTGCAAGCTTACAGCGATGCCAGTGTCAGCAGCACAGTCTACGGAGCCAGCGTCGCAGTATCCGGTGGTAAGTTCTCGTTCTCTGGTGCCGGTGTCGGAATCAAATTAACCAATACCATCAAAGGCAGTACTTTAGCGTATGTGCAAAGCTCTGATGTGTTGGCTGGCCATGACCTGCTGATTAACGCAGATGCAATTGGTAAAGTAACTAAAGCAGAAGGAAATGCGACTGCAGTAGCAGTGGCCATCAGTATCGGCGGTGCCCTGTCTATTTCAGTGACGACCATCGAAAATACTATTGCTATGGATGTCGATTCATATCTGAATTTGAACAGCTCAACAACACTGGGAACATCCAGCTTCCAGGTTTTTGCGGCAAATAATCTGGACGTTACTAGTAAAGCCGATGCCAGTTTTAAAAACATCAAGGCTACCGCAGTTACAGTCAGTGCTGGGCTAGTAGGCGCCAGTGGTGGCGGTGTCGATATTTACAATAAAATCGACAACACAGTCGATGCCAAAGTAAAAGGCAGCGGTGCAGCGCTGGTCGGTGGCAAGCTGAGCGTTAAGGCCGACGAAACTACCGAGTTAAATATCAAAGTCACTAACGTCGCCATCAGTGCCAGTATCGGTGCCTCTGTCGGTGTCGCCTTAGTGCGTAACGATGCAAAGAGTCGTATTAACGCCAGAATCAACAATGCCAGCATTACAGCGGCCAACATAGACTTGCTAGCTACAGCCAATAACCAGATTAAAGAGACAGAGGCGGTAGGTTTCTCTGCCAGCTTGTTAGCTGCAGCCGCTAACCGTGCCGATGTCGATATCACTACTGTTGTTGAAGCCACTACAGGTGCGGCAAATTTAAGTGCATCAGATACCGTTAAAATCAGTGCTACATCGACCAACAAGGCTCGTGCACAGAGCAGCGGTGGTGCAGCCGGTGGTATTGCGATAGGTGCGATGATTGCCGATATTGAACAGGGCGTTGACGGCACTAACGAAGTGCTTGTCCAAGTGGGCGACAGCAGTATAATCAATGCCGCTAAACTGATAATGGACGCCTCAGGAGTGGATGATATCCTGGCTAAATCAGTGGCGGGAGCCGGGGGTTTAGTGGCGGGAGGGGGGTCACAGAGCAATGTCACTAGTTATCAGGCGGTAGTTGCCAATGTCGGTAAAGGGGTGACTATTAATGTAACTTCTTTAGATGTTAGCTCTACGCTGAATCAGGAAATTGATGCCAGTGCCGATGCCTATTCGATCGGCTTGTTGGCGGGGACAGGGGCTGGCTTAGACATCAATGTTAAAACATTCGCAGATATTAACTTAGGTGCTTCTACCAACAGTTCCAGCCCGGGTAGCAGCGCTACTGTGATTAACGCTCACGATATGAAAGTGAATGCGTTTAATAGTTTTGATAAATCTATGTATGCCAATGGTAAAAACTTACAGACCGGCTCTGCATCAATCGCCTCCGTCTCAGCACTTTACAGCACCACCTCAATAGATAACAAAGCTACTGTCAATCTGACTGATGGGATTCAGTTGATTGCCAATGGCACTTATGACGATAAAGCCTCTATTTATATCGAGGCGATTAACGATATTAAAGCGGTGGACAATATATCACTGGAAACGCTTAGTCTCGCAGGAGGCATAAACGTTGCTATTAGTGAAATCACCGCGGATTCAGAATCAAAAGTTAACTTGAACGATGCATTAATCGAAAACGTCACTGGCGATGTCTATATCACTGCTAAAACGGACTCAGAGAACCGCGCATCCGCGGATATATTAGCCATATCCGGATTGCAGAGTGCCTCAGGTGGCGGCGCCGATGTCGAAACTAACGCGACTAATACTATTGATATCAGCAACGCCAATATTAAAGTCGGCGATCTGTATTTATATGCTGGCAAGAGCCGCACTGGTGTACTGAATATTTTGGAGAGTACCTCTAATGTTGAAATCACTTCAGTGTCTACCTCGGTCAGTATTAATGCACCTAATCCGCAGGCGGATATTGTCGAAGTTAACAACATTAGTTTAGGTGCTAATGTCGATATCAAAGCGATGCGCGATGTGACAGTCGAGGCCCGTGAGGGAATTGGCTGGGGAGACAGAGCACAAGAGTCTGGTCTGACATTGTCAATTTCCGCTGTTCCCTACGGTTTTGAAGTCGACCGTAAAGGTGACGTTAGCTCTACTAACAGCTTTACTGTCGATGCCAGTGCCAACATTATTGCCGGAGTTAACAACAAAACCTTCCTGCAGGTACGCCCTGTGGAAGAAGTGCAAAGTATTTTAGACAGCCATGTCAATGCCAGTGGTGTAATAGATATCAATGCACTAAGTACCGTGCAAAAAGAACTGTTATTTGGTGTGCCGGATAAAGACGGCGTCGTTCAAGTGCCTGAATTACCTTCAGACGTTGTCTACGTCATGGAGGCTTTGGATGTGGCAGCGATCAAGTTTAAGATGACCACGGGTACGGTAATCAAACATGGCGCTAATTATTACGCCTATACACCTGTTGACAGTGTCGAGATTGATTTACTGACTGAGAATTATAATAATCCTTCGCGCTGGGCAGATATCACCGTCCTCGGTGCTGCCAATATTGAAGCGCTGTACAGTGTTTACGAGAGTACTGTTACCAGCTCACTGACCACGGCAATGACTAATCAATTTTATGTCGTTAAGCCCCAGGAGTTAGATGCACCGGTATTGACCTTTACCAACTTGGGCACGATTTTGTTTGAGCAAAAAGCCCAAGTGAAGAGTTGGATGATTTCGCACAGTACCAATGCTGAGGCGATCGCACGCTATCAGGTACAGTTAGCGCAAATCAATGCCAAAATTGATGATTTAGGCCTGTCGGATCTAGTGCATCAGGTAGATGTCAATGACGTTATTCTGGCGCAAAACGGTACATATTATAAGAGTAAGATTAATCAGGAATCTATCCTTGAATTAGCTGATTTTTCAGATGTCGACCTTTGGAGCAATTTAGGTACTAGCTATGTAGGAAGCTACTTAAGCTACGACGATACTGCGCATGCGGACAGCAAGGTCTACAACCGCGAGTTGGATATGTTGATGGTAGATTTACCAAACGTATATGCTTCTCCCGGCTCTGTGTACATCCAGATTGACGGTAAATCAGCAGACTCTTTAGCGGCGCAGAGTAACATGGGAAATATCCAGGCGCGCGCCGGAGCCACTATTCAGGTTGTTAACAGCACACCTTTCTCATTGCGTGTCAGCGATTTGGTTATTCAAGATGCCCAGCGGGTTGAGAACGTCGGTGGTGTTTTAAAAACTTACACGCCAGGCGCGGTCCAGTTTAACTACAAAGATGTGAATTCAGTGGCAGTGCGCGCCGGTGTGACTCACACTAATGGCAGCGACCTGAGCAACGCGCAAGTAGAGCAAGTTAATGAAATTGTTTTGTTCCAGGATACTAAGAGCACCCGATCCAGCTACGGCGACTTTACCTTGCCGGCTATTCCGCAGAACATGTACATTCAAGGCAATATCGTCAATGAAAACGGCAGCGCCTACATCAACAACAAAGACGGCTCTATTGAAGTGTCTACCCAGATTCGCGCCGAAACTATTAATTTATTTGCCGCCGGTGACTTCTCTCTTAACTCAGAGGCTTGGTACCACACTAATAAAGATCCGCGCCAATACATTGACTATGGCAACTTGCGTAGCTTGGTATACGCAATACCTGGTGGAGCATTAAGTTATAGTTTGAGCGGCATTGCCGGGATGCAATCTGCAATTGATAGCGATAATTCACAGATATTGTCGATGGGCAAAATTACCATCACCGCACGTCACTTAAACATTAACGGCCTGATTCAAAGTGGCGTTAATACCGTGTATTTAAAAGTAGCGGCTAATTTTTATGGTGGTGCCAACGATGTTGAGCTGGCCAATATTAAAGGTCAGGCGATTGCCGGTATCAGCTTTGCCAACCCCAATGATTCAAGCAATGTCAAAGTACCCGTAAACGGTTACTGGGATGCCAGTCGTAGAGCTATAGTAGTTGAAGATATAGTGCCTACAGGTGGCGAAGTTGTGCTATCCGGGCAGATTATCAGTACCGGTAATGGACGCATTGTCGCAGCCAGTGGCTATGCATCGGTCAATATCGAAAACCACAGTCTGTACGAGTTAATCATCAATGATATTGATACCCGCAAATACCGCCAGGGCACAGTGACGATCATTGACAGCGCTACGCTAACGAAAGATGTCTATCAGCACGGCGGATCTGTGGCTACTCACACTGCCTACCAGGGCACTTTAGTAGTGGGCAATGCCGCTACTGGTGAGATCTCCAAGATTGATTACGCCCAAGTGGGCAATGTGACTACCCAGAGCTCAAGTTCAGATTTTCAGTATCAGGTTAGCGAAGGTACCCGATATGTCTGGACTGAAGGTCAGGGCAAAACACAAACTGAAATTCGCAAGTATGAAAAGAAGAGCTTCAATCTATTTGGTGACAACGCCTTAGCCGACTGGTTGGTGAAAGATGACAGCTACAAGTGGAAAACGGTTGAATTTACCGATAAAAAGCCGCTACTTGAATCTGAGTCTATCGTTGCCGATGCAACCACTGCACCCGAGTACAAAATTACTTACTTACAAACCGCCGGTGATACTAGTGTCAATGACATAGATACTGATACCTGGACCACAGGTGGCGGCTGGTTGCGCAAGAAAACCGTGCACACTAAAGTCACTATTGTCGAAGGTCTAAAAGACTATTACACCCACTCGCTGAAGGCGGATCACAGCATTGCAGTGAGCTTCCTGTCGGGAAATGCCGATGCTAATGTCGACATTGTAAGCTTTGGCAACATTACCTTAGCTGGGCGTATAACCCTGCCAGATCAGGGGGCACTAAGTGTCAATTCGATACTTGGTACTGTGACTATGTCAGATGGGGTTTACGCACTGACCCGCGAGGCGGATATCAGAGCGAGAGGTGATATAAATGTGGTATTGGAAGGTAACTTCCAGGATCGTGGCCACACTATTATTTCCAGTCATGGCAGCATTAATTTAGGTGTTGTTAAAGACGATAATCCAGGTGTAAATCAGGTTAGCTCCAACAAACTGTATATCGATCAGGTTTATGCGAAATACGACGTCAATATCAATGCTGGCGGTGGTATCTATGAGGCCACAAGCAGCACTACTACGGATATCAGCGGCAACAATATTAATTTATCCGCTCTAGGCGGGGCTATTGGTCATCTGAGTATAGATTCAGCAATCACTAACAGCAGTGGCACAGTCACTGTGGTTGCACTGGGTAATGTGGCGCTCACAGAAGTATCTGGAGACATGCATGTTGCCAGTATCATCGGTGCTCAGGAAGTTAACAGCTACGGTATAGATCTGACTAGCTCTGATGGCTCTATACTGGATGCCAATACTGATACTGCAAAGGCGGCTGCACTAGATACTGAAAATGCTCAGTACTTCTATGCTCAGTCACACATTGTTAATCAGGCCAGCGATAATACTGCTGATTATCATCAGTATTGGCAGGGATTGCGTACGGTTACTACTGTTGTACAGGGGGAGTGGGATGATGGCTCTTATGATAAGAGTGTCATAGAAGGCTACCAAGCCGATGTGGAGGATTACACTAACTACGATAATTTGTTCGGTCATCTGAGCGGCGCTGATTTAGCGGCGGCGCTAGCGACTGCTACCCAGTTAAATGACGCTTATACAACAGATACAGAGTACGATCAAAACTACGATAAACTGGCGCAGCTGCAAGTTGAAGATAGTAACCCTATAATTTCGGAAAACAGTCAGTTCAAACGCGATGTGCTGGCACAAAAAGCAATCAATAAGCCGTTATTTGACAGCATATTATCTCCCGGCATAGTGGCGAAACTCTATCCCGGTACTGTGATCATCGGTGGTGCTGGCGCCTCTACTGCAGAGGTGGCCAATATTCAATCACTGGCTGCGGGAAGCAAAATTACCTTGAGCGCTAATAACGGTGGTTTTGGTAAGGTCGGCGAATCAGTTGTCATCGACATGTCAGCGGGAGTGAATGCACTCAGTGATGCACACAAGCAGCTGTTGTCAGCGGCGACCGGCAATGACGTTGTTTCGACCGAATACTTGTTCTATCGCTACATGGATAGTGATGCAACAGTGTCACAATTCGATATCGACTACGGTGACGGCAAATGGCTGGGCGTTAGCGGTATTAAAGTCACAGACACGACCGGCACTTTGTATGTGGCCAAGGACACTTATGTAGAAGTGCCACAAGACGGTATTCCGGTATTGTTCCAGTACACAGGTGCTGGTGAAAACATAGATTTATCGGCAGCAGATTTTGAGGCCTCAGGGGCACCATGGGAGCGCATCGTCAGTCAAAGTGTTGCACCAGCGCAGGACTTAGTTCTGTTAAATAACGATATAGTGATGCAATTGCAAAACGTTACTTTGCAATTGTGGGATGATTTAAACCTCGCAGGCGCCGCTTCATTGAAAGCTACTGCTGATGCCGGTATCGCCATTGAGCAAAGCGGTGATTTAGTATTGGATCAAGTCACAGGGGCCAGCTGGGTGCGCCTGAATGCCTCAGGTGCGATTATTGATAACAGTACTGGAAGCAGTGCTGTGACCAGTGGCGATGATCTGGTGATGATCGCCCGCGGTGATATACAAGCGGCAGATGGTTCTGCCTTTAAGCTGCAATTAGTAAACAGTGCCAGCTTAAGTATTGATACATCAGGTCTGGCCAATATATGGCAAGTAGAAGGCGCTGCGACTATTGGTGGCAGCGTTTATCAAATTGCAGATTTGAATATTGCAGATGTGGCAGCGGTGGGTAGTGTCACCATCGGTGCCGGCCAGTTAAGCAGTGCTACTATTGGCCAGGCCCCTAGCGGCAGCGCCTCTGTAACAGTGCAAAAAATCAGTTCATCCGCAGATGTATCACTGATAGCTGCTGCGGATATTCGCGATGCCTTTACCGATCTGACTAACGCCATCATCAATATACGCAGTGTTAATCTGCAGTTATTGGCTGGTGGCAAAATTGGTGACGCTACTCCAACTAGCCCTAACTATCTGGACTTTAAGATCAGCGGTGCAGCGAGTGCCGATGCGGGCAATGACGTTTACTTAAATGCGGTTGAATCAGATTTAATGGTTGGCAATATTGAGTCCGCTAAAGATGTCTACTTAAAGGCCAGCAAGTCGATATTGGACAGTGAAAGTGATAATAGCTTCCAGGATATAAGCCTGACCGGTAATACCGATATCAAGGCGGTTTCCATCCACTTGAACGCTCTCAAAGGCGGCATCGGCCAATTTGGTAATCAGCTGGAAATAGACACTGATGGGGCAAATGCAGGTGTAATAAACAGTTACAGTTACTTAGATACTTACCTGAGTGAAACAGCAGGCGATCTTAGGCTGGGCAACTTAGTTGCAGACTCAGATAACACAGGAGCGGCGGATGCCAATATTTATATTGTAGCTGCTGCCAGTATTGCCAATGGAGCCAGCTCAGGAGTCAATTTACGCGCCGATAAAGTACGTATCATAGCGGCAGATAGCATAGGCAGCGGCACTGCAATCAGCTCACAGATTAATAACCTGGAAGCACAGGCGCTTAGCGGTAGTATTGACTGGCTAAACAGCGGACATCTGCAACTTGGCGATGTGACAGGTCTGTTAAGCGGTGTCAGTGCAGCGGCTAATATCTCAATTACAGCTAACAGCCCACTGACTGTCATCGAACAAGTAGTGTCTGATGCAGGTGATATCAACTTGACGGCGAGTGACTCTGCTGCAGCGGCCACTGATATCCTGACCTTGGCAAGCACAGCTTCAGTTGAGGCAAAACTTGGCTCTGTAACTTTAAACGCTGGCGATGAGTTACGTTTAGAGCAAGGTGCACAGTTAACAGCTAACAGCACGCTAATCTTAAATACTGACATAGGTAGCGCTGACAGCGAAGCGGCAACTGTTGCTTTGTACGGTCAACTATCTGCCGCTCAGATCCAGATCAATACCGGTACTGGCAATGATCAGGTATTGCTCGATGTACAGCAGCTAAGCGGCGATACTTTTGTCCGCACTGGCGCCGGTGACGACCTGATCACCATTAACAAACTGCACAGTCGCAGTGATAAGCTACAGCTCGATGGCGAGTCTGGTACTGACAGTTATGTGATTAATCGCACAGCGGCTGATGCCGGTTATGTGATCGACGTTGTCGATACTGGTGGTGCGGCCTCTGGTGCCGATAAATTAACCATCAACGGTACTGCAGCAGTTGATAACTTCCTGTTAAGGGCTAACTTTGTCGCCGCCATGCACCAGGATGGCAACGATGGCTACACCGCCAATGTTGAACGCATCAACTACGATAGCAACATCAATGCACGCCTGAGAATTAATGGTCACGATGGCAATGATAATTTCTTCTCTGACGATAACAGCAGTATCACTACTTTAGATGGCGGCGCGGGAGATGACAGCTTCCAGATTGGACAATTGTTTGCCGATGATCGACTTTCATCACTGGGTAATGTCGCCATTGGCGATGAAATAGAAACAACTGAAACAACTTTGGGCTTCCTCAGTAAAGGTAATAGCTTGCCGATGGTTATCTACGGCGGTGCCGGAGAAGATCAGGTTAAAGTCTACAGCAATAAAGCCACTACGAAGCTTTACGGCGAAGACGGTGATGATAGCTTTGTGATACGCGCCTTCCTGAAAAAAGGCAGCCAGCTAACCGCTGGCGGAGGCGATGTTGAACTCTTTGGCGGTGATGGCAATGACAGTATTCAATACAGCATCAACTCGCCGCTAAGTATTGATGGCGGTAACGGTACAGATACCGTTGTTGTTTTAGGTACTGAAGCGGATGACAGCTTTATGATTACCGATAAAGGCATCTTTGGTGCCGGCTTGAATGTTGGTTTTACCGGCGTAGAGCTGGCGGAAGTGGATGGCCTGGAAGGCGATGATACTTTCTACGTGCTCAGCACTAACGCCAACATGGAAACCACTATTATCGGTGGTTTAGGTGCCGACACTTTCAATGTTGCAGGTGATGTGACTACCCCTATAGTCTCCTACTCAATCGAGGGGCGCAGCAGCTTTATAAATCACAGTGTCGCCAGTGCCGATGG
>ASZI01000094.1 GCA_000416315.1 Osedax symbiont Rs2
TGGCATCAAGCCAAAAAAGTGCTATGACTTGCGTGGAGCAAAGCGAGCATATGGTAGAGCAGTTGCAGAATGTTAATGGATCGGTTGGAAACATCACTGATATGGCGAGAAGAATTGCAGTCGCAGTCGATCAGCAATCTTCAGTAGTCTCTGAAATTAGCTCGAATCTACTAGAGATCCGGGAAATGGCCGAGATATCGCGTGATTCCACTGCGGCAGCGGAAACTTGTGATTCAGTGAAATCAATGGCGAACGATATGGAAGAACTGGCTGGTCAATTTTGGAATAAAAGAATCTTAAATTAATTCTTAATAGTTATAATCGATAGATACAAGGTAGGCCTTGCTGCTTGGGTTTGCCTTATTTCTACGAGCCACTTTTTAACCAGTTTACCTAGATAGGTTTCTCTAGCTGTTTATTTTTACACCGGTAATTTCTCTGCTAAACGCCTCAATTTATTCAAGACACTTTATCAGTATCAGTATCAGTATCAGTATTTGTTTTTCAGTTGCTGGCCAAGGTTTAAATGCCAGCTATTACTTTTTGATGCACTGATGCAAATCGTGTAATCCCTAGCCACAAATAAAACAATGTCTTACTATAAAAAGTATCGAAAGTATTTGTAATCAAACTCTGTTCTCCTTTATATTCTGCCCAACAATTCTCTCAATTGAAGAATAATAGGGATAATTTTTTATTTCTCCCAGAAATATCTTCAATGCAATATCTTACATAGGGCCTTTAACATGCAGAAATATGATTACATTATCGTCGGTGCTGGATCCGCTGGCTGTGTACTGGCTAATAGGCTCAGTGAAAACCCAGAACACTCGGTGTTACTGTTGGAGGCGGGGGGCAGTGACAAGCGGTTGTGGATTCAAATACCAATAGGCTATGGCAAGACCTACTATCAAAAGGCCGTCAATTGGATGTATATGGCGCAAGCAGACGAGGGGACTAATAATCGGCAGAGCTATTGGCCCAGAGGTAAAGTCCTGGGTGGTTCAAGTTCAATTAATGCCATGGTGTATATACGTGGACACAAGCTTGATTTTGACAATTGGGCAGCTCAAGGTAACTTTGGCTGGAGCTATAAGGAGTTGTTGCCCTATTTTAAAAAATCAGAGTGTAATCAACTGGGGGCGGATGAATATAGAGGTGGCACTGGCCCTATGTATGTTGCCGATGTCTCCCGTGACCTGCACCCACTGTGCAAAAATTTTATCCGGGCGGGCCAGCAACTCGGCTTGCATTACAATGATAACTTAAATGGCGCTGAGCAAGAGGGGATCGGGCTTTACCAGACCACTACGAAAAACGGCTTTAGACAATCTGCAGCCAAAGCTTTTCTGCACCCAGCACGCAAGCGCAACAATCTAACAGTTATCACTGCCGCCCATGTCAGCAAAGTTTTGTTTGAGGGCAAAAAGGCGATCGGGGTTGAGTTTTTGCACAAAGGGCGGACTAGGCAATTGTTTGTCTGCAAAGAAGTAATAGTCAGTGGCGGGGGAATCAATTCGCCTCAACTGCTTCAGCTATCGGGGGGCGGTCCGAAAGATTTGCTGGACTCTCTGGCCATACCCTTAGTGCATGAAAGCCCTGCGGTAGGTCAGAACTTGCAAGATCATCTTGGCATGGATTATCTGTATCGCTGTAAACAGCCAACCCTTAACGATGAACTGCATTCACTGTGGGGAAAAGTTCGCGCTGGCTTAAAATATGTCACTACAAGACGGGGACCGCTGAGCCTGAGCATTAACCAAGCTGGCGGATTCATCAAGACTCGTGCAGAGTTAGCTCAGCCTGATATTCAGCTGTATTTTTCACCTCTGAGTTATACCCGTGCGCCAGCCGGTACCCGACCGCTGCTGAATCCAGATCCGTTTTCGGCATTTTCACTGGGTCTGACAAACTGTAAACCTAGCTCACGTGGCTATATTCAGGTTGTGTCTCGTGACCCGCTGCAACAACCATTGATAAAACCCAATTATCTTTCCACTGATGAAGATGTGCAGACGTTACTTGAGGGCGTCAAATATTTGCGCAAAATGGCCGAGAGCGCACCGTTAAAAGATATTATCGTCGAAGAGATGCGCCCGGGGGCTAATTGCCAAAGCGATCAGCAATTGATTGATGATATCCGCGGTTACGCCTGGACCTGTTTTCACCCAACCAGCACCTGCAAGATGGGAACAAATCCTCTGAGCAGTGTGGTTGATTATCGTCTAAAAGTGCACGGGGTTGAGTCCTTGCGAGTGATAGATGCGTCTATCTTCCCAGAGTTGATCTCGGGTAATACCAACGCGGCGGCAATTATGGTCGGTGAAAAAGGCGCCGACTTAATTTTGGCAGACGTGTGAAACTAACGCTTAGGGCAATCGGTCAGATTGCTCTACCTCAATTTCAGTTTGGGCGACTAACCAGTTGCGAAACAGTAAGCTTTCTGGCTTAGCGCGCCCTTCGTGATCGGGAAGCAGTACATAGTGCGATTCGTCGTAGATAAACTCCTCGTCTATTACTATTGCTAGTCGCCCATCCGCCAGGTAAGGCTGTGCATAGCTTTTTTGCACTAGTGCCAGGGATGAGCCAGAGCAAGCTAATTGCAAGGCAATTATCGAGGTATCTACGGTCACAGAAACTTTTAAACTGCAGGCGTTAAAGTGTTGTTTAAGGATTTTTTGCCAACGCCCTTCACAACCGACTATCTGAGTACAGCGAACAGTTGACAATAAAGGCTTGTTCTCGGGCAAAGGATTGTTCAACAGTTTTGCAGTCTCTGGTGTTGCCACAATTACCGAGGGCAAGTGCAACAGCTTCTGGGCGTTAAAGCCACTCCAGTGACCACTGCCAAAACGTATGTCTATATCAATATCAGCCTGCTCCAATGCTTCAGTCCAGATCGCTGTATCCAGGCGCACATCGATGTTTGGGTACTGATCCAGAAAATCGCTGAGTCGGGGAGCTAGCCACAGCATAGAAAATGCAGCGGTGCAGCGGATGTTAATGGTTTGCTTGCCTTTGGCACCAAACAAGCCAATGGTGGAAGCGGAAAGGTCTTCAAATGCATTGCGCACAGAAGGTAGGTAAGCACGACCTTTATCGGTCAGGCGCAAACTGCGCGCCAGCCTTTCAAACAACGATATGCCTAAATGCTCCTCCAGTGAACGCACTTGATGGCTGACAGCTGCTGGGGTCAAATTAAGCTCTTTTGCGGCGGTAGTGAAATTGTTATAGCGGGCAGCGGCTTCGAAAGCGCGCAGCCAATTCAGTGGCGGAAGCTGGTAGTTCATGGTTACTCCAGAAAACTTTACTGCATGTTTGAATATCTTTAATTGTGCAGCTTTAGAGGGCTAGGCTATAGTGTATTGAGTTTTATTGCTACAAATTTAAGCATGTCTTAGGGTGTGAATGCTTCGTTTGGTTTGGCCATGATTCCAGTTCATAATGTCCTGATCTTATTAATAGCTTGGGAGTTGGGCATGAAAATAGCCAGTATAGAAACTTACAGCAACGAGTATGTTGGTTTTGTTCGGGTTCGTACTACAGATGGCCATGAGGGCTGGGGGCAAGTATCCCCTTATAACGCGGATATTACTGCACAAGTATTGCACCGTCACATTGCCCCACATGCCTTAGGACAAGATGCTAGCGATCTGCCGGCACTGAGCCAGCGGATACTCGAGCGCGAACATAAATTTCCAGGCACTTATCTGTATCGGGCACTGTGCGGGCTAGATACTGCGCTCTGGGATATCCATGGTAAGGCGGCAGGTAAAAGTGTCGCTGCGTTATTAGGCAGTAATAAGACTGAATTTCCCGTCTACGCCTCGAGCATGCGCCGCGATATCACACCAGAGGAAGAAGCCGAGCGCTTTATCCGCTTGCGTGAACAGTTTGGTTACACATCCTTTAAATTTAGAGTGGGCCGCGAATGTGGGCACGATATTGATCAATGGCCGGGCCGTACTGAAGCGATAGTTAAACATATAAGAAAAAGCCTGGGTGATGAGGTGACTCTGCTGGTTGATGCCAACAGTGCCTACAGTGCAAACAAAGCCATTGAAGTGGGAAAAATGCTGCAGGACTATGGCATTTCGCACTTCGAAGAGCCCTGCCCATACTGGGAGTTGGATGCAACTAGAAAAGTAACCAACGCTCTGGATATCGACGTATCAGGTGGTGAGCAAGACAATAATATCAATGTATGGCAGCAGATTATCGGTCAAAAAGTAGTGGATATCATCCAGCCGGATGTCTGTTATATGGGCGGAATGACCCGCACTTTACAAGTGGCCAAAATGGCTGAGCAAGCGGGGATTCCCTGTACTTTGCACTGTGCCAACTTGTCTCTGGTAACACTCTTTTCAGCACACTTGATGGCATCAATCCCCAATGCCGGTAAATATCTCGAATATTCCATTGAAGGATTGGATTACTACCCATGGCAGGCGGGGGTTTTTGATCCTGGTTATGAGATTAAAGAAGGGCAATTAATTTTGCCGCAAACTCCTGGTTGGGGAATCGGAGTGGATTCTCAGTGGTTGGCGAGTGCCGATTATCAAGTCAGTTTCAATGGATCAAGATTTTAACCCACAAGCTAGCTAGCTAGATAGATAGATAGATAGATAGATAGACATTAAGGCTGTTAAGGATATTAGATGTCACAGAAAATAGAGCAGTTAATCGCTGAATATAAAAACACTGGTACCTTGAAAGGCTTGCCCGGCAAGTTATTTATTGGTGGCAAATGGCGCGATGCAGAAAACGATCAGATCATGGATACTCTAGATCCATCGACGGGCAAGGTATTTGCCAGTTTCAGTGCAGCGCAAAAAAATGATGTGGATCTGGCGGTAGAGGCTGCCAGCAATGTTTTTCACAAGCAATGGAAATTTACCAAAGCCAGCCGCCGCGGAGAAATCCTCGCCAGGGCCGCTGATATATTGGAGCAGCAAAGTGCGTGGTTTTCTGTAGTCGAAGCCTTAGACAGCGGCAAACCGCTGGCTGAAGCTCAGGGCGATATCACTAGTTCAGTTGCAGCTCTGCGCTATTACGCAGGCTGCGCCGATAAAATTCAAGGTGATAGTTTTCCTCTTGGCGAGGGTAATTATTCTTTTTCTACTCTGGAAGCGGTGGGTGTAACTGCGCACATTATCCCCTGGAACTATCCTTTAGCGACGACCATAAGAGGCATTGCACCGGCACTGGCTGCTGGTTGTACAGCAGTAGTTAAACCTGCAGAGCAGACGCCTTTAACAGCACTGATGCTGGCAGAAGTATTGCAGCGTGCCGGCCTACCTGACGGCGTCTATAATGTGGTTAACGGTAGTGGAGCAGAGGCCGGCTCGGCACTGGTTCAGCATCCAAAAGTAAAACATGTGACTTTCACCGGATCAGTCGATACTGGCATTTTAGTGATGCAGGCTGCTGCCCGCAATATCACCAGCGTTACTCTGGAGCTAGGAGGTAAATCTCCGATTGTGGCACTGGCAGATTGTGATATCGAGAAAACAGCTGAAGGGGTGTTGTGGGCCATTTTTTACAATGCCGGACAAATTTGCTCTGCCGGGTCGCGTTTAGTGGTTAGCCGGGAAATTCATCGTCAGCTGGTCGACAAAATTGTTGAAAAGGTTGCGACGTTAAAGCCCGGTCAGTCACTGGATAATCCCAACTACGGTGCGATTAATTCGCAGGCGCAACTCGATAAAATTGCTGGATTTGTCGATCGTGCCAGGAGCAGAGGCATAAAAGTTGCCTGTGGTGGCAACAAAATGCACAGTGCAGAGACCGCTGATGGTTGGTTCTATCAACCGACGATTATGGATGATGTGCCCATGGACGACGAACTGGTACAAGAGGAAATCTTTGGCCCGGTACTCAGCGTCCAGGTTGTTGATTCTCTGGAGCAGGCAATCGAAGCGGCTAACTGTACTCAATTTGCCTTAGCTGCAGGCATTTATACGCAAAATATCAGCTCGGCGATGCAACTTAGCCGCGCTATCGATGCCGGGCAGATTACCGTTAACGATTACTGGGCAGGGGGTATTGAAGTGCCTTTTGGCGGCAATCGGCGTTCAGGTATTGGTCGCGAAAAGGGCCTGCAAGCACTGGGCAGTTATTGTACGACTAAAGCAATCACTTTGGCTTTTTAAGGCAATTGTAAGTTGCTGTATTAATTCAACCAGCCAGGCCTCCCATGGAGGCTTAATAATCCAATGCTACTCGTTAATTACTGTTAAGTTGCATGTGTGTAACTAACTTCACCAGAGATATAACTGTGCCACAGATAAAAAAACTGGCAGCTGAACTTACCACTGCCTATAACCTTAGAACTGTAATTAACACAGATCTAAGTTTGAGCGTAGACCAAGCTTACGCTGTACAGCAGCAAAAAATGCAATATTTAGAGCCTAATCCTAGACATTGGAAAATAGGGTTAATGAATGATGGCGAGGCGTTTATCGCGCCTATTGCCAGTCAAGATAGCCAGCGTAGCCCTGCAAATTTCAGCGAGCGAAAGTTTAATGCCCTGCATGTTGAAGCGGAGTTAGCCTATCGAATAAACAGGGACTTTTTGCCGGGTCAATCCTATAGCGAGCAACAGGTATTAGCGGGTATTGATGCGCTTGCTGTGTCTGTCGAAATCCTCGACTCACGTCTGCATAACTGGCAGGAGGCTTCAGAAACACAGCATTTAGCAGATAACCAAATGAACGGTGCGGTTGTGATAGGCGAGGTGCTCAAAGATTGGCAGAACATTGACTATGCCAGGCAAAAGGTACAGTTATTTATTAATCGACAGTTGATTGTAGAAGACTCTGGCAGTCACCCACAGCAAGATCCTCGTAGTCTGTTGTGCGCGGGTGTTAATCAGGGCACTAAGCGCGGTTATAAACTTGCAGCGGGTAGTTGGATAATTTCAGGTACTTGGAGTGGCTATCCGCGGGCAAAGGCGGGGGATTATGTAAGCGTCAACTTTTTGGGGCTTGGCGAGGCATCACTGCAGCTGTGATCAGATGGCTGTCATGCTAAAGTATCTGCCAACAGCGGGGTCGCTTTCCCCCGCCATGAAATATCGGCCAATCAAGGTCTGACAGTTAGTAACTGACATTAAATTGGCCAGACAACACACCCACTAAAAAAAGTATTCTGAAAATCCCATTTTACTTCATCTCTTCAATCTAATAGCATCTTAGCCACACCTCAAACCACTTGGAAAAGCAGATGTACACAGAGCAATACACTAAGGGATTACGCAACTCTATTGCCGATGTGCCCGGCATCAGCGTCGGACATTGCACTTTAGATAATGCAGAGATACAAACAGGGGTAACTGCCTTACTGCCACACCAAGGTAATTGCTTTGAAAACAAATGTGTTGCCGCTGTCGAAGTTATTAATGGTTTTGGCAAGTCAGTCGGGCTAATGCAAGTAGCTGAATTAGAGACACCAATACTGCTAACTAACACCCTTTCGGTGGGGACTGCCAGCGATACTCTAATTAAATATATGCTCAAAGATAATCTGCAAATAGGTGCACAAGGTACGGTGAATCCATTAGTGCTGGAATGTAACGACGGTTATTTAAATGATATTCGAGGCCAGCATGTGAAACCTGAAAATGTATTTGCAGCCATTGAGAATGCCTCGGCCGACTTTTTACAGGGCAGTGTCGGAGCGGGAAGGGGAATGTCGGCTTATAAACTTAAGGGAGGCATTGGCTCTGCTTCACGTTTACTGCACAAAGATGGATCTGATTATTGCATCGGATCTTTGGTGCTCTCGAATATGGGCAGATTAAAAGATTTTAGTCACTACTCCTGCGAACTGGAGCACAAATTACAGCAGCAATTAGCTAAGCGCCTCAGCGAGTTAGAGGGAGCGGACAGCGGTTCTATTATCATGATTATTGCCACAGACTTACCGTTAGATGCAAGGCAATTAAAGCGTTTAGCTAAACGCTCGGTAGTGGCATTGGCAAAAACTGGCAGCCAGTTGGGCACCGGCAGTGGTGATATTTGCCTGGCATTTAGCACGGCTAATCAAATAAGTCATACTCAGGAAGTGCTGAGCGAAGTGCTGCGCTACCCAGAAAACCAAATCGACTTGGTCTTTGATACGGCGATAGAATCATTGCAACAGGCAATAATTAATAGCATGTTAAATGCCCAGACAGTACAAGGGCATCAACAGCATTGTCGTATCAGTTTAAAAGAGCTTATTTAATCTTTGCGATAGACCTGCATGCAGGTTGATTTCAAGCAGCAGGCTAAGTTGGTAATTAGTAGGCGGGAACATCGCTGTTGTGATAACCCCTGTACATCTTGCTAGCATTTTTAGCCAATACAATTAGTTTAGATTAAGATCTTGGCCGTGGGCGATCTTGGCAAAGTGCTGTATTTGCTCTGCCAGAGATCGGCTTAAATCTGTGCTGATGCCCCACTGCTGCCAATACAGAGGGACTGCAATGCTGTTTTCGGGGGTTATAAGTACCAACTCGCCATTATCTAATAACTGCTGCATTTGCAGTTTTGGCGCCATACCAAACCCCATCCCCAATCTGATCCATTCAAGGTAACCATCGGAAGAAGGTACTAAGTGCTGCAGTTGTCGGTTGGCATCCAGTGAATAGAACTGCTTTAAATACTGATGCTGTAATAAATCATGGCGGCTGAAAACAACAGTGGGCGCTTTTTGTAAACTGCGTTGATCAACGCCCCTGGAGAAATACTTTTTTTTAAAATCAGCACTGGCGATGCAATGGTAATTAATACTGCCCAATGAGGTGCTAGTACAGCCTTGAGTAGGCTGTTCAACGGAGCTAATACAGCCGAGTACTTCACCGCTGCGCAGCAGTTGATGGGTTTGATCTTGATCATCCACTCGCAGGTCTAACAGTACCTTATGCTGCTGGCACCAAGGTGCTAAAGCACTTAGTAGCCATGTGGACAGTGAATCGGCATTAGTGGCGATAGAGACCTTTAACCACTGCAGTTGTTTTTTAGGGGCTAACTCCTGGGCTAATGAGCGTTCAATCTGACTCAGGTTATGGGCGTATTTAAGCAGTGCTTGCCCTGCGGGAGTCGGCTTAATAGTCGGTGATCTAAGTAATAAGGTCTGTCCTAAACTCTGCTCTAATAGCTTTAATCTCTGTGAAACTGCCGATTGGGTAATAAACAGAGTGTTAGCTGCCTGCTCAAAACTACTTTTAGAAACTATGGCTATAAACGCACTTAGTCCTTTAGGATCAATCATTTCACTATCCTTGATTAGAAAATCTAATCAGTTTTAAAAAACTTTAATTGTACTAATGAAAGCTGCTTGAGCATAGTGTTGCCATCTAATTCATATCAAAAGAGGCAATAGTTATGTGGTTTTTTCCTTTTCTAAAAGGCATGGGCATAGGGGCCAGTTTGATTATGGCCATTGGCTCGCAAAATGCATTTGTATTGAGTAGTGCACTGCGCAAACAACACGCTATGGTCATAGCTAGTGTCTGTGTAATCATTGATGTGATACTTATTTTTTCCGGGGTATTAGGCCTGGGAGCGCTGATTAGTGCCGCTCCAGTGCTTATTGTGCTCGCCAGCTACTTCGGGGCCGCATTTCTATTTGTCTATGGCGGCTTAGCTTTTCGTCGTGCACTCTCCCCACAAGGTTTGTCGACGAGCTCGATAAAGACTATGACAGTGGCTGCCGCGATCGCGACGACGACGGCGCTGAGCCTACTAAACCCGCATGTGTATTTAGATACGGTAGTGTTACTGGGCAGTATCGGCGGGCAACTTCCCCATAATCAGCCAATCTGGTTTGCTCTGGGGGCAAGCGTCTCCTCGGCACTGTGGTTCTTAACCTTAGTAGTGGGAGGCAAAGCGCTGGCGCCTTGGTTTAAGACTGAGAAAAGCTGGCAAAAATTAGACATCTTGGTCGGGATTACAATGTGGCTAATTGGCTTGCTGTTGATAATTTCTACGCTGTAATTAGTGAGAGGTAAAGCGTTGGCAGTATTTTTAAAACAGAGAAAAGCTGGCAAAAGTGAGATCTATTGGTTACAAGTACAATGTGGCTTATTGGCTTGCTGTTGATAATTTCTAAGCTGTAAATAGTGAGAGGTAAAGCGTTGGCACTTTGGTTTAAGACTGAGAAAGCTGGAAAAAGTGAGATCTATTAATTTCAAGTAGTTTGTAGTTGATAGACTTGCTGTTAATCGCTCAAACGTAAATCCAAGCCTGCTAAGCAGGCTTGGTTTAATCTTACTTATTGATCAGTTGATTTATTTAAATGCAGTAATACAGAGCCGACGAGGATAAGTGCATAGCCAAACAACTCTAGTCCTTCCTGTACCACAGTTTTAATAAAACCACTGTCAGTGCTGCCTGAGAGTTCTACCCATAAACTACCAGTGCCAAACAACCTACTAAAGACCACAGTGATTAGAAAGCCGATAAAGATATATGTGAAAGTCTTAGTGTTTTTATACCGATTTAATGGCGCAATAATAGTCGCTCTGTTTTTGTAGCTGAAATACACAGTGCTGACCAGCACTAATAGCACTGGAACCTTCCAGAAGCCGTGATAGACAAAATCTAAGTAGTAATCCCCTTCGCGGATAAACATCATACTGAATAAACCGCAAATCAAGATTAATAATCCCCGGGACTGCGGCTCTGACTTGAGCTTTAACAGGAAGACTAATGCGGCGATAAATATAAAACTCTCCTGAGCAAACTCAGTGATCGATATTTCGGAGAGCCCATTGTTTAGCACATTTATATCGACTGAGATAACGTAGGGTATCAAAGCCATTATTAAGACTAATAGAATCAATTCTATTAACAGGAGTTTGATGGGGTTATTTTTCATGGTGTCATGTCTATTATTGAGGAGTCATAATATTAACAGTGTATAGAAAATTGTTATAAACCTTTGTGAAATATATTTACTAATCACTACCCCTTGCTGGCAGTCAATCAGGGACAATTGAAGCCAGTAAACCCACCGGCAGCTCTTACCGATCCAAGATACTGCAACTTATGTAATAAGCACACAAGATTCAGAATTTACCGCATAGAATTTTAATGCATAGCTATTGATAATGGGATTCGACTGGCAAAGTTAGATCTGAGCTAATTAACTGATGAAAGAAATAGATACGGTCCCGTTTGAAGTTAACCAGCTTTTAGAAGCCGTTTACTTCCGCTATGGCTATGATTTTCGCCACTATGCCAGGGAGTCGATTGAGCGACGTATACTTTATCGTGTCGTGCACTCTGAGCTGGACAACGTATCGCAAATGATCGCAAAGCTCGTTCATGAGCCCGATTATTTTAATCTCTTCCTAAATGATATGTCGGTCACAGTGACAGATATGTTTCGAGACCCTCTGGTGTTTAAAAAGATTCGTACTCAGGTATTTCTACAGTTCAAAACCTATTCGCGAATCAATATCTGGCACGCGGGTTGTGCGACTGGGGAAGAGGTATACGCTATGGCTATCATGTTAGAGGAGGAGGGTTTGCTGGATCGCTCTCAGTTATACGCGACTGACTTTAACAACCATTCTCTGACGTTGGCCAAGGAGGGCATATACTCGCAGCAACATATGTCGAAATATCAGAAAAATTACAAAAAATCTGGAGGAAAAAATAAATTGGCTGATTATTATCACACTAAACATGAGCATATAAAGTTTGACCAGGAGCTGCGACAACACATCACCTTTGCCAATCATAATTTAGTTAAAGATAAAGAGTTTGCGCAGATGCACTTAGTGATGTGCCGAAATGTTCTAATATATTTTGATCATCAATTACAGCAGCGAGTGCTTAATTTGTTCAATAACAGTTTAGTTGATAGGGGCTATTTGGTACTGGGCAGAGAGGAGACACTGGGATCTGCCAAAATGCATGCGTTGTTTGAGAGTGTTGATGCAAAATACAGAATATACAGGTGCACAGCCTGTGTTTAAGTCTTCAAAAATAAATACCTATTGCAGGGAAGTCGCTATTTCAGTGAGCAAATACAGATATAAACTTTTGCATTGGCAGTGCTTTACAAAGAAAGGTTTTTTTGGGGGGATTTGTGCAAGAGTTTAACCCTAAAATTTTAATTGTCGACGATGAACCGAATAATCACCGGGTATATGAGCGTACATTGGAGTCGTTAAACTTGACCTTTGTCAGGGCTCTGTCTGGACAACAGGCCTTGGCTATTGCTCATCGGCATGACTTTTTCCTGATCTTGATGGACGTGCAAATGCCCGGTATGGATGGCTTTGAAGCCGCCAGTCTGTTATTGGATCACCCGAAGACTTGTCATATTCCGGTGATTTTCATCACTGCTTTTGCCCGTGATGAGGCCTTTGAGTTCAAAGGCTATTCCAGCGGCGCGGGAGATTATTTAGTAAAGCCGATCAACGAAGAGATAGTGCGCAGTAAGGTGAGTGTTTTTTTAGAATTATACAAAGAGAAAATGCGCCTTAACCACGCCTACAGTGTCGGAAAAAAAGCCGAGGAGGAGCTGAGGTTTCATAAAGATAAGTTAGAAATAATTGTTAGAGAGCGAACGGAAGAGTTGCAGTCGACCTTAAATAATTTGTTGGGAGCTCAAGATCAGCTGGTGGAGTCAGAAAAAATGGCTTCCCTGGGGCGCCTGGTAGCGGGAGTGGCCCATGAACTAAATACCCCTATCGGCATTTGCATAACCGCCAGCTCTTACTTAAAAGACGAAAATGCCGATGTTAACCAGGCGATTGACTCGCAGAAATTAACAAAGAAGAAACTAGATAAGTATCTTGTAAGTACCGGCCAGTCACTGGGAATTATCCTGGCAAATTTAGATCGCGCTTCAGAGCTGATCAGTAATTTCAAACTGGTTGCAGTGGATGTATCCAGTGAGGAAATGCGCGAGTTTAACTTGTTGGATTATATCAAGAGAACCATTCTCAGCCTGAAACCGGAAATTCGTCGAACTTGTGTAGAGGTCATAGTGAGCGGCGATGAATCTATTGTTGTCTACTCTAACCCCGGTGCCTGGTCTCAGATTATTACTAATCTGATTTTAAATTCACTCAATCATGGATATCCGAATAAGCAGCCAGGCAAGATATTTATAGAGTTGAATCTGCAGGGCGATAGCATAGATTTTAGTTATAAAGATGAGGGCAAAGGCATGGAGCCGCAAGTGGCAGCGATGATTTTCGAGCCTTTTTTTACCACTAAGCGTGGCTCGGGAGGGAGCGGTTTAGGAATGTACATCGTCTACAATTTGGTGACTCAAACACTCGGCGGAGAAATTCGCTGTTACAGCGATCTGGGCAAAGGCTGTAGTTTTCAAATTAATTGTATAAAAAATTTAATTTAGACGGATAA
>ASZI01000095.1 GCA_000416315.1 Osedax symbiont Rs2
GTGAATTGTGCAGATGCAGGCATTTTCAGATCTAATGGGTATGTTACAAATGCAAGTGCAGGTGTATCACAATGCCAAAGTGTGTGGGCAGTGGCGGATTAACGAACATGAATTGGGAGCGACTTGTTTTCATATAGTCACTGAAGGGAGCTGTTCACTGGAAGTGCCAGGGCAGCTGAGTTGCCAGTTGAACAGCGGCGATCTGCTGATTTTTCCCAGAGAACTGCCACACAGTATGGGGGCACTTGAAACTAGTGCTGAGCCCCAACTGCACTTAAACTATCAAGAGGCGAGTGCATTGTCGGGTACCGGGATGCTCTGCGGCAAAGTTAGCTTTTCCCATCCAGCGGCTCAGCAGATATTGGCTGCTTTACCGCCAGTGCTGATCATTCGCAGAGAACACAGCGGTGATTGGTTGGAGCAGCTGTTGAGTTTGATAATAACGGCGAGTTACCAACAGCACTGCGCTAGCACCGTCGTTCTGGATCGGCTTTCAGAATTGTTGTTTATCTATGCATTGCAACAGCATTTTAGTTGTCAGAAACAGTTCTCAGAGCGCAGTTTTATGGCGCTATATAATCATCCTCGCTTAGTTAAAGCACTGGCAGCTATGCACGCAAACCCACAGAGGAATTGGTCGCTGGCCGAATTGGCGGTCACTGCCAATCAATCGCGAACAACGTTTAGTAACAGCTTTCGAAGTGTCAGCGGTTGGACTGTGATGCAGTATCTGAGCTGGTGGCGGATGCAGTTGGCCTGGGGTCTGTTATTGCAGGGGCAAACAGTCGCCAATGTCTGTGATCAAGTGGGCTACCAGTCACAGGCGGCTTTCTCGAGGGTCTTTAATAAACACTTCAAACTGAATGCCGGTGAAGTGCGCAGAGAGCGGCAAAAATTTCGACAGCAGCCATTGGCTAAATCGGTTTGGCTGCCAGAGTCAGGAAAATAACCTCAGGAAATCCGCTTTCAGTTGAATACATAGCTTAGCTAATCGCTGCAATGCTATGATGCAAACTGTCGTGCAAATACTATTATTAACCTCTTATATTTATTGGGAGACACCAGTGCCACATTGTATTATTGAACACTCAGATGACTTAGATGATCAGCAGTTAATTAACGCCGTATTTGAGGGAACATTAGCTTCAGGGCTGTTTGAAGAGCACGATATTAAAACCAGATCCCAAGCTTTCATTCATTACCAGAGTGCTCGTAGCAGGCAATCATTTGTGCATGTCAGTGCTAAATTATTAGACGGTCGCACTTTGCAACAGCGCGCAAAATTATCACAGGCCATTCTTGCTCAGTTACAACAGCTGCACTTATCGGCAGTTTCTCTGACTGTAGAAGTGTTGGAAATTGAAACGGCCAGCTACGCCAAAGTAGTGCTGGGATAATTCAAAAATCTCAACTGTTGCGGGGTTGTTTTTCTGTGGATGGGCGTAGATAATATCTATAGTAGCCAACTAAGTTGCTGGCGATAAACAATATTTCCATTAATACAGCGGCCGGTGAACCCAGCAGATAGTTGTGCAACAGCCAAAAAACACTGCCGAGCAACATCCATTGTCGCAGCCGCTGATCGTTTTTACAAAATGCGGCAATGGTATGCAGCAGTGAACCACAACAACTGATTATGGCAAGGGCATCAACATAAGTGAATGCGCTGATCAGCACCGACAACGTGGCAAATAGCAGCATCATAGCTGGTGCGCTGGTGAACAGACTGCTAAAAAACCGCACTGTCGCTAGCGCCATTAAAGCGGCGGCAGTGTACTGTTGCAAAAGAATGAAGTGCAGTGTGATTAGCACCCCCGAGATACACAGGCAGGCAACGATTTTTGCTTTGCTTTTGTATTGAAATGAGGCCAGGTCAGAGCCGATGGCAATGACGATTAAAAGTTGTGACAAAATAAAAGCAGACACTGATAAATACCTTGATAGTTGAAATCCAGGTCATTATCCGCAACTCTTGCAGTACAGAAATTAACTTAAGTTAAGCCACGTAAATATGATTGTCAATTTTGCTTAATTCTGGCTTTTATCCTCGATAAACTGATCGGGCTGATACCGATGTAATGGGCAATTTGCATGTTGTTAAGCTGTTCTATCCACAGTGGTGAGTGCTTAATTAAATGCAGATAGCGCTGCTGCGGAGTCTTTAGCAACAACAGTTGTTCCTTCGCCTCTTTGTATAAAAGCTGCTGTTTTAGCAGTTGTAACAGTGCCGGTTGCCATGGTTCAAGAGACAATAGTTGCAGTGGAATGCGAATGGCCTGCACGCTCTGCAGGGCTTCAAGTTGATAACCGGCAGCAGTATTGCAGAGCCAGTGGGAATACAACAGACATAACTCCTGGGGAAAATAATATTCTTTAGTGCGAATCACACCTGTTGTTGAATAGTGGCAGGCCTGGACTATTCCAGAGCTGATTAAAAAGGCGAATTTTTGTCTCTCCCCCCGTGGCAACAGCGGTTCTGTGGCGCTGTAGCTGACGGCCTTGAACAGCTTCGAATGTTCGACAACAGAATCTTGATGGACACCCAATTGGCAGAAAAATTTGATGGCATTAGCAATAGTCATATAATTTTAGCGACAGAAAATAGCTGGATATCTTAAGGCATGGCTTGGACTGTTGGCAAGCATTAGGAGGTTGCCACTAAACTCAGCGCATAAAAGAACTGCTGTTGTAAAATAGCTGTCTGAAACCTATCAAAATTTTAGCAAAGCCACGAGTCATACAGCGGGTCGTCGCCAGCAGAGTGTCGCTGTTGATTAGATCGATGAACAGTTTCGAGGAAATATCAAGCCAGAGCTCAAAAGCTCCAGTTTGTGCACTGTGTTGCGCCATTAAGCGCGGCTTATTCTGCCATGAATACCATTGCCTGCCAGTTAGCGGCGCACTGTCTGTCGAACTATCGACAACGCGATTGCCTTTATTGCCGCTATCGGTGGCGCCAGGGTGAAGCGGGGCCAGCATAAACAGTGAAAACAGATAACTCAATAAAACCAGAGTAGCAAACCAGTGCAGTGCTTTAGATTGGTATAAAGCGGCTTTTTGCGGCGAAACTGAAGCCGCAATATCTAGATTGCCTTGTTTTGACATGAGTTTCTCCATTGGCAAATGTGAACTCAGTGAGTATGACAACAAGTCTATCGTCGGTCTGTGGTCTTTGTTGGACAGTTTGTGACAGTGCTAAATTAAACTTTGTTGTTGGTCACAGGGGTCTTTGCAGGCCAGCACAAAGTGACTTTAGCCCCCCCCAGAGAGCAATCACTGATACTGACATCGCCAGCATGCCACTGGGCGATCTGTTTGACTATGGCCAGGCCCAAGCCGTGACCTGTGTCTAATTCTCGTTGTTTGTTGTTCAGTTGTGCAAATGCATCAAATACTTGCTGACGGTCAGCGAGGGGGATCCCCGGGCCATCATCACAAATACTAAGATAATAAGTCTGCCGCTGAATTTTCAAGCTGATCTTCACTTGTCGCTGGGCGTAACGCACCGCGTTGGCAACTAAATTGTTGAGCGCTCGCTGAATGGCCCGGATGTCGATAAATATTTCGCGATTGTCCAATACCGGGTCGATGTATAAATTAAAACTTAACTGCGGGTGGTCGCGACGCAGTAATTCTAATTCGCGATGCAGTACTTGGGCCAGTTGGCTGTCGCCAAAATGACTAATATCGGTGGCGCGGGTATAGCGCGCTAATACTAACATCTGCTGAATTAAGTGATCTAAGGTATCTATGGCGCCGACCATCGCCTGAGTGTACCTTTGCCGATCGAGTTCCAAAAGCTGGGGAGAATCAAGCATTTCCAATGCGAAGCTGAGCCTGGAAAGTGGGGTGCGCAAGTCGTGGGCTATGGCATTGGTCAAGTCCCTCTGACTGGTGATGGTACTTTGAATACGTTCAGCCATTTGGTCGAAGGAATTCGCCAGTGGCGAGAGCACTGAGCTGGCGCGTATCAGAGATCGCTGTGATAAATGGCCATCGCCAAAGCGCGCCGCTACTTTAGTGAGTTTGTTGATATCGCGCCATAATAAATAGACAAAAATTAAGATGCCTATAGATATGGTGGCCAGCAATATGGCTACCAGCATATAAAATAAAGAACTGCTAGAAACTGAGATTGGAATAGGGCCAAGTTTTAGCAGCGGTTGGCCGTGCGGTAGCTGTTGGTAAATCCAAATTAAGCCATCATCATCAAGCACAGTCACTGTGCCTGTCTGTTGTAACTGCAGTCGCTCCCATAGTTGTAACTGTAAACTATGAAGCTCAACTTGGCGAATAGGGAAAGCAAACATTTGCTGTATTTCCCCCAGGGCGGTGGCCCACTGCTCTCTAGGTCTTGCGGCCAGATAGTCAGCGATTAATGTGACAGCACCGGCGGTAGTTTTACGAATATCCTCCTGCAGAGGTTCATCGTTATACATCTCGATAACCCAGGAGGTGCCCGCTATTCGCTTAGTGATAATACTGACATCGTCTTCATCTGAGACTATATATTGATCTGCTTTCAACAGCTGCTGTTGCTTTGGATGCGCGGCATAATCAGTCAGGCGCCGCAGTGTAATCGGATAGCTGAAATGCTGGCTGATTTTGGCAAATTCAGCCGGCCATTGTCGCTCAGGGTGCTGTTGTAGCCTATGCTCCAAAAGGGCAAAGGTTCCCTGGAAAGTATCTTCAATCTTGTCTTTAATCAACCAGGTAGCAATATTATCCAAAGGTGCCTCGTCACTGGTTACTGGCATAGTGAGAACCACCACAGGAATAGTGACCAGCAAAAAGATACGGATAAAGGCTTTCAGAAACATCGCTTAATTCTCTACCAGGCATTGATGGTTTGCGCAGAGCATATAGCCTTTGCCGCGGATGGTCTTAATTAACTGAGGGTCTTGGCTGTCATCCATCAGTTTCCTGCGCAGCCGGGAGATGCGCCGGTCAATTGAGCGATCCAGACCGTCATAATCGAATCCGCGCAGACTTTGTACTATGCTATCGCGACTGACGATCTGGCCTTGGTGTCGTGCCAGTAATAGAAGTAGCTCGAACTCGGCGGTCGTTAGCTTTAGCGCTGCATTGGCAAAGCTGACCTGGCGACTGCTGGGGTCGATTTTTAGCTGACTGTTGTCGCAAGCTTGCTCATTGGGAGTCTGGACACTGGATCTGCGCAGTAGCGCGCGAATTCGGCTGAGTAACAATCTGGGTTTAACCGGTTTTATCACATAGTCATCGGCACCCAACTCGAGTCCAAGCATCTGATCCATGTCTTCATCCAGCGCCGTCAACATCAGTATCGGTCCAGTATAAAAGTGGCGGACCTGACGACAGACATCCATGCCAGAAATTCCCGGTAACATAATATCCAGCAACACCAGTTCTGGGTTGTACTGGCGAATGTATTGTACAGCCGCCAAGCCGTTGGTTTCGATATGTACTTGAAAGCCGCTATTGCACAAGTAATCACTTACTAACTGTGCCAGTGGTTGGTCATCTTCGACCAATAAAATATGGTGGTAGGCGCTGAGCAAAAGTTGCTGTCCTCGACGTTAGGTTGCAGGCGCTATAATCCTATGCGCAGGAGGAGGTTGCAAGTACAACAATGTGACAAAGTGAGACAGAGGTGCCTTAACTGACTAGGCGAGGGACAA
Organism: Osedax symbiont Rs2; assembly: GCA_000416315.1. Taxonomy (GTDB): domain Bacteria; phylum Pseudomonadota; class Gammaproteobacteria; order Pseudomonadales; family Balneatricaceae; genus Rs1. The sequence goes on from ASZI01000095.1 coordinate 5,658, forward strand.
CAATTATCAACAGCAAACTGGCACAGAGCTTCTGTTGATAACTGAGATAAGTTCAAAAAATGGGAGCTTGTAGCAGTTACCCTTTAATAACCAACGAGTTAATTGAGGAACTGACTCAGGAGCTTTTCTTGCTGCCACGTCTTGAGCGCCGCTCTCTGACGGTACCTGTTGCAGAGCCTCCGGCGATCGATAGGTCACCTGCGAGCTGGGCCTTGGCGCCCGTGCTGATCGGGCCAAGTTGAGACTCCAGTGTCTCTATTTCAGGGGCGGGCAGAGCTGTGTATTGGGCCAGTGCATCACGCATGCTGGCGATGTGTTGCGGGGTGGTGCCGCAGCAACCGCCGATAATTCGCGCTCCAGCTGCATAGACCATGCGTGCGTACTCAGCCATTAGCTCGGGTGTCCCCGAATAGACTATTTTGCCATCCTGATATTCCGGTAGGCCGCAGTTGGCCTTGGCCACTAATACTGGGTTTATCTGCTGCTGATTTGCAGCCATTTTCATGTTCATAATTGCCGCTACTACTTCGGCTGCACCGACCCCACAGTTTGTACCGCAAGCGCTGGCGGGTGAACTCAGTTGCTGGTTAAGTGCGATCAACTGAGACGGGGAGACCCCCATCATGGTGCGACCGTTAGTATCTATACTCATGGTATAAACCACCGGCAGGCCAGTGGCTGCAGCGGCTTCGTAGGCGGCTTTGGCTTCGTTCAGATCGGACATGGTCTCTATCCACAGTACGTCCACACCGCCTTGTTGCAGTGCCTTGGCCTGCTCGAAGAAAGCGTCGTAAGCGCACTGGTAGCTCAGGCTGCCGGCGGGCTGCATGATCTCCCCGGTAGGGCCCATGGAACCGGCCACTATTACCTCTCGCTCACTGTTGTCGGCCAGCTGTTTGAGAATCTGCGCCGCAGCGACATTCAGTTCATGAACTCGCTCCTGTGCCTGGTGCAACCCCAGACGATAGTGGGTGCCGCCAAAACTATTGGTCAGCAATATGTCACTACCCGCTTCAATAAAGCGCTGGGCTAAATCTGCAATTCGCTCGGGGTGATCTAGGTTCCAAAGTTCCGGTGAATCACCGGTTTGCAGTCCCATCATAAACAGGTTAGTTCCCAGTGCCCCATCGGTGAGCAAATAGCTGCGCTCACTGAGTAATTTAGTAAACAGGTTAGAGGGGGTTGAGCTGGGTAAAGTGGCATTGGACATAGTAGTAACCCTAGGCTGTAGAAGTGTCAGCGTCTGAGTCTAACTCAATCCATCTACAGCCGGGTAGATGCTGTCGCTGTGGGGCAATATTGGGTATAGCAGAGTACGCTTTTACTGGGACTCGCAGCTGGCTAGAAAAGTTGCATGACAACTGTATTTTCGCCAGCGATTAGAAGCCACTGTGCAAAAAAGCTGGCTGATGGGGTATGTGCAAAGTTAGCTCATCTCCCTGTTGTAGCAGCCCCTCGCGCTCTATCCAGCCGGTGACGCCGCGCAAGTTAAAAGCGGCTTTAGCAAATTGTTTGCCTTTACCTGGATAGTGCTGATCTATGACATCGCCGACGAATCTGCAGGGACCATTAGTCATGTCTGCCACCATCGACAGACCATTGGCATTAATAAGTCTGGATGATGGTGGGATCAATGAAAAATCTGCAATGCCTGAAAGCAGAATGTTGGCCCCAAGCCATTGCGCTTTAAGCTCTGGGATGCCCATCTTGATCCTGATAATTTCCAGCTCTTCGATCGACACTATCGTGACCTGGCGGACGTTTCTAATTTGGGTGCCGCGCGGATATTGTCCTAATACTCTGGAACAGGAAGGGCGGGTGAAACCGCCGTGTGATTCTCCCTCAATACCCGAATAACTGGCCTGCACAGAATCAATAGCAGTACTCACTAGGCCATCTTCTCGGCAGGGGTTGATGAAGAGTGCTTCGATACGTGCTGTGAGTTTAGTGGCTTTGAGCATAGTCGATCCTTTTAACGGCTATTTTTTGATTAGAGAATACTATAACTATTCCATAAATCGCTAAAAAACTGAAAAATTCAGGCGCTTTCTGATTTGCAGTTAAATGTTTGCATGGCCCTGTCAGTCTAATTCACTGCTGAATATGTTTGTTTGTGAGCCGAGGGAGGATTTTGGTTTATCTGAGATTCAGGTTTTTTAAAATAATTATCAAATGTTCAGTTTTCTCCTGCAGAGTAATTTTAATCAATAATTTGTTTAAAATAAATAACTTACTTGTGTGTAAAAATATAATCAAAAAAAACATGCTCAAAAATCAGACTGTTTTTCGGCGCAACTGTTGACAAGTAAAAAAATAACGTTATATCATAAATAGGGACTACATTCCACAATAATGGAGCAATTTGATGAGACTTCGTAACCTTATAATTTCCGCAATCGTCGCCGCTGGTGTTAGCACGCCGGTGTTTGCGCAGCAGACATTGACCGTCGCTATCGTTGGCGAGCCCAATACTTTAGACCCTATGGCATCCACTAAAGATTTAGTGAGCATCGTCACACAGCATTTTTATGAAACTTTGTATACTTTTAATAGCAGTTGGGAAGTTGTGCCGCTGCTGGCCAAAAATATGCCCCAGATCAGTGATGACGGTAAAACTTACCGCATAGCTCTGCGCCAGGGAGTGACTTTTCACGATGGATCAGACATGGATTCGGCCGATGTCGCTGCATCCTTGCAGCGCTGGTTGAAAGTAGCCTCGCGTGGTAAAGGGGTGGCCGATCGGGTTGATTCAGTCATCGCAGAAGATGCCTATACCTTAGTGATCAATTTAAACCAGGCTTACGCCCCACTGCTGTCTCTGTTGGCCTTCAGCAACTCGGCAGCGGCGGTTTACCCAGAGGAGATTCTCGGTGACACTTTAAAGGCAACTATAGGCACTGGCCCCTACAAGCTCGCCAGCCACAAACCCGATCAATACATCCAGCTGACCCGGTTCGAGGGTTATAAATCACGTACTGAAGCCAGTGACGGTGGATCGGGTGCCCGCACTCAAGTGGCAGATGAAATTCGTTTTATACCCGTCGCCGATGCCAGTACCCGAGTTGAGGGATTGCTCTCTGGTCAGTTTGACTTTGCCGATGGCTTGCCAACAGAGGCCATTGACAGAATAGAGCAAAGCGATAAGGCAGAACCGGTATTACTGCGCCCTTTTGGCTGGCCGATTCTGGCTTTTAACCACAAAGACGGATTATTGGTCAATCGTGATGTGCGCCTGGCAGTACAAGCGGCTATTTCTCCCCAGGACATGTTGTATGCCGCATTTGGTGACGAACGTTTCTTTGTCGCAGATGGCGCTCTGTATCCAAAAGGTTGGGTATGGAACAGTGAGTCTGGGACTAAAGCTTACGGTGAAGCGGATGCCAGTAAAGCTGCAAAATACCTGAAGAGCGCTAAATACGACGGCACTGAACTGCGTATTTTAACCTCTCATCAGTACGAGTTTCACTTCAAAATGGCTGAAGTGGCCAAGGTATACCTGGAAGCGGCTGGTTTTAATGTGAAGCTAGATGTAGTCGATTGGGCTACCTTAGGGCAGCGTCGTAACAATCCGGAACTCTGGGACATTTACATCACTCACTCGCCCTTCCTGCCGGAACCGTCTCTGACCAGTATGTACCACGCCTCATCGCGCTTAGGTTGGAGCAATCCACAAAAGGACGGCGTATTAGCGGCGTTTAATAGCACATCAGACCCTGCCAAGCGGGTTGAGCTATTTAAAGACTTACAGCGTTTGGTCTTTGAACAAGCTGGGTTTATTAAAATCGGCGGCTTTAACGCACTGATGGGTAAACGCAAAGGTTTAACCGGGATATCGAAGACGCCGTGGCCGTATTTTTGGAATGCCAAGAGTTTATAACAGTCGTAAGTCGTAAGTAGGAAGTTAGAAACTAAAAAAGTTGGCAGATAGCTGCTGGCGAGTATTTTAGAGCGGGAGGGAACCCGCTCTACTCTACCACTGGAGATATATGACCAAGTATTTGTTCAACAGATTGATCGGTATGTTAATTGTAGTGTTTATGGTGCTGAGCATTGCCTTCATTATCGTACGACTAGCGCCGGGCGATCCGGCTGCGCTGCTAGTAGGGCCCGATGCGACTGCCGAAGATGCTGCACAGTTACGTGAGCGGCTGGGGCTGAACCAATCGATTTCTATTCAGTACCTGACTTTTATCGGCAATGCGTTGCAGGGGGACTTAGGCAACTCAATATTTTTCAACCAGAAAGTCACCACTATCCTGGCATCACGGGCAGAGCCTACGATATTCCTGGCGCTATTTTCACTGATCATCGCGATTAGTATCGCCCTGCCGATTGGTATTTATTCGGCTTATCGGCGCGCGGGGTGGGTTGATCAGGGGGCTATTTCCACGGCGATGTTGGCAGCTTCGGTGCCGAGCTTTTTAACCGGGCTGCTGTTTCAGCGTTTTTTTGCCACTGACTTGGGCTGGTTTCCCGCCTCAGGTTACGGTGCTCCAGATGCAGATTTTCTGACTAGGATGCACCACTTAGTGCTGCCCGCTATTGTTTTGGGGATAGTTAACTCAGCATTGATTCTCAGGTTCAGCCGAGCCTCTATGCTGGATGTTTTGTCTGAGGATTATGTGCGTACCGCCCGTGCTAAAGGTATGACAGAGTGGCGAGTAGTGATGCGCCATGCACTTAAAAATGCGCTGATCCCTATAGTCACTATTATCGGTCTGACGTTTGCGCTGCTGGTGTCTGGAGCGGTAGTCACTGAACGGGTATTTAATATTCCGGGGATGGGGAATCTGGTGGTCAGCGCCGTGTTGCGTCGCGATTATCCGGTGATTCAGGGTACTCTGATTGTAGTGGCGGTGCTGTACATAGTTATCAATTTGTTAGTCGATCTGCTGTATCTGGCAATCGACAGACGTGTGAAATATTAGGAGGCGAATATGGCAGCTACAGCAATGACTGATGAGCCAAGTTTTTTAACGACGTTGTTGGCCAGGCGCTCAGTGGTTATTGCCCTCGGGGCAATCGGCACAATTATTTTTATGGCACTGTTTGCCAACTGGCTGACGCCTTATGAACTGGCCGAAATATCAATTCGCAATCGTTTAACACCGCCTGGGACAAACTGGTGGTTGGGCTCGGACTCACTGGGCCGCGACGTCTACACCCGGCTGTTATACGCGGGGCAGATATCTTTAAGCATAGGGTTAGTCGTGGCCCTGATCTCGTCGCTATGTGGCATACTGATAGGTCTGTTGGCCGGCTATTTTAGCAAACTGGATGCAGTGTTATCGCGAGTCATTGACGCGATGATGGCCTTTCCCGACATTCTGCTGGCCATTGCTCTGGTGGCGGCGCTGGGTGGTTCGATGATCAATATAATCATTGCCCTATCGATAGTTTACACACCACGTATTGCGAGGATAGTTCGCGCTTCAACATTTGTAATTCGCGAGCTGGCCTATGTAGAAGCCGCGCGCGCGCTGGGAGTATCTACCTGGAGGATTTTGATTTTTCACTTATTGCGCAATATGGTTTCACCCATTATGGTACAGGCCACTTTCATCTTTGCCTATGCGATGTTATCGGAGGCGGGACTATCATTTTTAGGTGTGGGAGTTGACCCTTCCACTCCCACCTGGGGCACTATGATTAACGAGGGTCGCCAGTATTTAGATCAGGCTAGTTATTTAATTTTAGCACCGGGATTGGCAATTACCGTTTCAGTTTTAGCGCTGCAAATAATCGGTGATGGCCTTCGCGATGCGCTGGATCCAAGAATTGCAAAGGAACTTTGAAGATGGGCTTAAAATTAACAAATTTTAAAACGGTAGGTTTTGATGACCCACTAGTGACCAGTGTAGTGATCGATGAGCGTGGCTATCTGTCAGACACAGCTACAGTGACCGAGACAATAGACTGTCAGGGCTCTTTCCTGTCACCGGGTTGGACAGACCTGCACGTGCACGTCTGGCACGGAGGCTCGGATGTATCAGTGCGTCCGGCACAGGCTGGGCGTGGCACGGGTGTGACTACTATGGCGGATGCTGGCTCTGCCGGTGAGGCGGCTTTTCACGGTTTTAGGGAATACGTTATAGATCGGGAACAAGAGACCATTAAAGCTTTTCTCAATATTGGTTCAATTGGCCTGGTGGCTTGCAATCGGGTGCCAGAATTGATGGATGTACGTTTTATCGATGTCGATCGGACGATGGCGGTAATAGAAGCTAATCGCGATGTGATATGTGGTATTAAAGTCCGTGCAAGTGGAGTTATCTGCGGCAATTGGGGCATAACTCCGGCTAAGATCGCCAAACGTGTAGCGGAGATCGCTGGTCTGCCACTGATGGTGCACGTCGGGGAGCCGCCGCCGTTGATTGATGAAGTCTTTGATATTTTAACCCCGGGAGATGTTGTGACGCACTGTTTTAACGGCAAATGTTGCGGCTCTATTCGCGATACTAAAGCACTGTTTGCCCAAGCGTTAGATATGCAGCAGCGCGGGATCTTAATGGACGTTGGGCACGGGGTCGCCTCCTTTGACTTCGAGACGGCTCGGCTATCGATGCAAGATGGCTTAAAACCGTTTTCTATCTCTACGGATATGCATCTATGGAACGTCAACGGACCGGTATATAACTTGGCGACTACTATGTCTAAACTGTTAGCTTTGGGTCTGAGTTTTGAAGAAGTACTCGAGGCATCGACCAACCGCCCCAGATCTTTCTTAGGTCTGGGGGGGCGCAGCAGTTTAACCTCTGGAGATCGGGCTGATTTCACTATCTTTGATTTAGCAGACAATGATGAATTGGCAACCGACAGTGAAGGTAACACTATTACTTTAACTAAAACTTTCGAACCTAAATTTACCTTAATAGGTCGCTCTATGGCCACTGCAGCCAGACGCGGACCGGGGAGGGAGGCTTGAGTGTCCGATAGCGAAGTGATTTTAGCGATCAGTGGGTTGCAGAGCGCGTTTAAAAGTCGCAGTGGCAGTGTCAGAGCAGTGCGAAATTTGAATTTTAATATCGGTGCGGGTAAAACCTTGGCGCTGGTCGGAGAGAGTGGCTCGGGGAAATCAGTGACATCACTGGCGATTATGGGGCTGTTGCCTCAGGCGGGGTATATCGCCGGTGGCAGCGTTATCTATAAAAATCGTAGCGGAGAACTGATAGATTTAACCCAGCAGAATGCCGCGCAAATGCGCAAAATTCGCGGCCGCGAAATAGCCATGATATTTCAGGAGCCGATGACTTCGTTAAATCCGCTGTTTAGTATAGGGGATCAAATCGGTGAGATGCTATTACTGCACACTGATCTTAATACAGCTGCGCGTCAGGCAAAAGTAATAGAGATGTTAGAGCTGGTGGAAATTCCGGCTGCTGCAAGTCGCTTCCACGACTACCCGCACGAACTCTCAGGCGGTATGCGACAGCGGGTGATGATAGCGATGGCGATGATTTTAAAACCGGCGCTGTTGATCGCCGATGAGCCAACAACTGCGTTAGATGTCACTATCCAGGCGCAAATTTTGGATTTGATGCGTCGCTTACAGAAAGAGCTAAATATGGCTATTTTGTTTATAACCCACGACATGGGGGTGGTCGCCGAAATGGCGGATGAAGTGGCGGTAATGTATGCCGGTGAAATCGTTGAACAGGCGCCAGTACAGCAGCTATTTAAGAATCCCAGTCATCCCTACACCCAGGGGCTATTGAAATCTATCCCGGGTGCCAGTGGTATCATTCGCAGTGAAGATGGCAAGTTACAGGCCATTCCCGGGTCAATTCCGATGCTCAATGCAATGCCTGAGGGCTGCAGTTTCGGACCTCGCTGCGCAAGTTTTACCTCGGGTTGCGAGAGTAGTGTTGAGATGAAAGCGACAGATCCGCTGCACTGGGTGCGCTGTCGCAGAACAGGAGAGAATGCTTATGTCTGAAGCATTTATTTCGGTGAGGAATTTATCCAAAGGATTTACTACTTCTAAAGGGGTAGTGCAGGCGGTCAGAGATGTCTCATTCGACATCCCGCGAGGGTCGATTACCGGCTTAGTGGGGGAGAGTGGCTCCGGGAAAACCACCTTGGGCCGGGCGATGTTACGTCTGATCGAGCCCAGCGCTGGAAGCATTAGCTTTGACGGCATAGATCTGCTGTCTCTGGATGAGCGGCAAATGCGCAAAATGCGCAAGCGTATGCAGATCATATTTCAGGACCCGTACTCTTCTTTGAACCCGAGAATGCGGGTCTTGGAAATACTCTCAGAGGCATTGATTGCCCATGATATTGGTGCCAATAGCACCGAGCGCAAGAGCATCTGTATTTCGCTACTGCAAGAGGTGGGGTTATCGGCTGAGCACATTAACCGATATCCGCATGAATTCTCCGGCGGGCAGAGACAACGTATAGGCATAGCCAGAGCCCTTGCCGTAGAGCCTGACTTTTTAGTGGCCGATGAGAGTGTCTCGGCGCTGGATGTCTCAGTGCAAGCGCAGATACTTAATCTGCTGCGAGATTTGTGCACCAAGCGCAATTTAACAATGTTATTTATCGCCCATGATTTGTCAGTGGTTGAATACTTGTGTGATCAGATTATTGTATTGTATCTGGGAAGGCCTGTGGAAATTGGCAGTGCCGAGCAGGTCTATCAGCGATCAGCGCATCCCTACACTCAGGCACTGTTGTCGGCGGCGCCGATACCTGATCCGAGTAAAAGACGAGCGCGGGTGGTTTTAAAGGGTGATATTCCCAGTCCGTACAATCCGCCCTCAGGCTGCGCATTTCGAAACCGCTGTCAGCATGCGATTGCGGATTGTTCAATTGAGCTGCCGACGGCAGTAGAAATCGCCAATCAACATTTTTCATTTTGTAAACGAACAGAGAGTATTATATGAGCAGTAGTGCGAACATGAGTGAACGTTTTAATCCGGAAAAAAATCTTGCCGATATGGGGTTGAGTTTGCCCGCAGAGACTCCGGCACCTATTGGAGCCTTTTCCAATACTCGTCAGGTGGGAAATTTGCTGTATGTCTCAGGTCAGGGTCCAGTGACTGACAGTGGAGAGTACTTAACCGGTAAAGTTGGGGCGGATGTGAGTGTGGCACAGGCCAATGAGCATGCTAAGTTAGTCGGCATGAATATTTTATCTGCAGTAAAAACTCACTGCGGATCTCTGGATAAAGTGACTTCAGTAGTCAAATTGCTCGGTATGGTCAATGCAACCCCGGAGTTTAGCCAGCATCCGGCAGTCATCGATGGTTGCTCTAGCTTGTTGCATAAAGTATTTGGCGCCAAGGGAATCCACGCCCGCTCTGCATTTGGCGTCGCCTCTTTACCCAATCAAATTACGGTTGAGATAGAGGCGATTTTTGAAATTGAAGACTAACAGTGCTTAATGTCGGCCCATGGCCCGCTCAATTGCCAGCGCTGCGCCCTGCACAGCGTCGGCGTATTTAGCTTGATCGGCGCGGGCTTTGCTCTCGGCCAGTACTACCGAAATAGTTGCCAGGCACTCGCCTTGCAAAGAGCGAATCGGAGCTGCGATACAGGCGACCGCGTACTCAGAGCTACCCAGTTGTACGGCCAGCAGATTGTCAAAATCTTCTTTGGATTGGGCGGCAAGTTTCTCGATATCGGTCGGAGCAGTACCAGTATCAGATTGTCGCGCCTGTTGAGAAAAAATTTTAATCCGCTCGGCTTGGCTTAAGTGTCCGAGCAGCAGACGACCAGAAGCAGTCCAGTTCAGCGGAACTCTAGTGCCAACATCAGAGGTCACTCTGAAGTGGCCCTCTGCCTCGGCCATTGCGATGACGGTCATCATGCCCTGGTCCCGGGCACAAACCTGGGTGGTTTCGCCCAGTTCTTTGCTCAGTTGTTTCATCTGTTTGCGGGCGACACTAAAGACGTCCATTTGCGAGCGATACAGCAAACCGTAGCGCATCAGCCTGGGTCCGAGCCAGACTTGCTTTTCACCGGCACGGGACAACAGGTCTTTTTCGAGCATGTCTTCGACTATTTTGTAAAAAGTCGACATAGGGGCGCCAGCCAGTTTTGCCAGTTCGTAAGTCGTCATCGGCTGTTGTCGGTCACTGAGCAGATCGAGTACTTGTATTACCCGATCAATACCACTGGTTCTTTTACCTTTTATCACTGTCATGATGGCTGCTCTAATTATGGGGTGTGTTCTTTAATTATGGAGTGTTGTTGGCTAAATACCAGTAAAAAATTATATTTATGCGTAGATTAGGAGTTAAGTTGAAGTCATGAAATTAACCAATATTATCAATGTCTCTGGCACTATGACGGGGTTGGGCGCCTCGGTAACCAGCGAAGCTGTAATCGAGGCCAGCGCTGCCATGATGCGCAGATTTGTGCTGATGCATCAGTTACAGAGCAGTGCCAGTGAAACAATCTGCGCGGCGACAGGCGCTGAGGCGGGCTTTATTGCGGCATCTGCCAGCGCCGGTATCTCTATGTCGATAGCCGGGGTCATTACCGGTTTAAACGCGGCGGCGGCGGAACAGTTACCCGGCTTCGCCGGTGATAATTCGCTGGTGGCAGTCCAGGCAGGGCACTTGTGTAATTATGGTGCGCCTATTGCCCAGGCGATTGAACTGACCGGCGCCAAAGTACAAAGCGTCGGTAGCGCTACACTTTGTACTGACTACCAGCTGCAACAGGCGCTGGGGCCGGATACAGTTGCCGCCCTGTATGTTATTTCACACCACGTCTCGCACTATGGACAGATACCACTGCCACGTTTTTGTCAGATCTGTCGCCAAGCTGGAGTACCAGTGATAGTCGATGCCGCCTCTGAATACGAGCTGCGCCAATTTTTGCGCGACGGAGCCGATATCGTACTCTACTCCGGGCATAAATTTCTCGCAGGCCCCACCAGCGGTATAGTTGCGGGAAAACGCCAGTTAGTACGTGCAGCCTATCTGCAAAATCTCGGCCTGTGCCGGGGCATGAAAGTGGGCAAAGAGAGTGTCGCCGGGGCGATAGCTGCATTGCAGGCGTGGGCAGAGCGTGATCATCAGGGAATTCGCCACAGCGAAGAGGCAACCTTGAGTTACTGGCAGCAACAGTTATCAAATCTGCCGGGGTTGACGACTTTAGTTGCAGATGACCCCACCGGCAATCCGCTGCGACGTCTGACAATACATATAGATTCCAACATTGTAGGATTAACTGCTGCCGGTTTTGCACAGGCACTGAGCAGTGCGGATCCGGTGATTGTTGTCCGTGATCATGAAGTGGAACACGGCTGGTTTCAGCTGGATCCCTGCAATTTATTAACCGGGCAAGCGCAGCAAGTGGCGACACAAATTTGTCATACTCATCAACAGGCAGCGCAGTTCACTCCCTCTGCTGAAGTTGAGCACAACGCCAGAAACTCCAGCGCTGATGGCTATTTAAACTGGATGGCAGAATAATGCTGGATCTAGTCTGTTTAGGGGAGCCCATTTATGAACTGAATCAGCGGAAAAATGGCGACTACCGTCCGGGCCTTGGGGGGGACGTATCCAATGTCGCTATAGCGGCTGCTCGTTCAAATGCCGATGTTGCGTTGTTGAGCTCGCTCGGTAAAGACGCTTTTGCAGAGCAGTTCAGAGAGTTCTGGAGCAATGAGAAGGTCACCCACAGCGCTGTTATAAGTTCTTCTCAAAGGCCTACTGGCATGTATTTTGTCACCCACGACAGTGCCGGTCACCATTTTTCTTACCGACGACAAGGTTCAGCGGCAAGTCGTTATCGCAGCAGTGATCTACCGCTAGAAATGATAAAGCGTAGCAAAATCAGCTACGCTTCGGGGATCTCTCTGGCGATTAGCAATAGTATGGCAAAGGCAGTGTTTAAGATGTTTAGTGTAGCCAGAGCTGCAGGGCAACTCTGTGCATTTGATCCTAACTACAGGCCCGCGCTCTGGGATTTAGAAACGGCCACTGAGTCAGTGCACCAATTGATGAGTCAGTGTGACATCGCCCTGCCAGGTTTAGATGATGCACGATTACTCACCGGCTTGGTCGATCCGCAACAGATAGTGGCTTTCTATCACGAGTTGGGTGCCTCAATAGTGGCACTAACTTTAGGTGCTCGCGGAGTGCTAGTATCAGATGCAAAGAAGATGCAGCTGATCCAGCCTATTGGCGTTCAGGCGGTTGATGCCACAGGTGCCGGAGACTGTTTTAATGGGGCTTTCTTAGCGGAGTATTTAGCTGGCCGGGATGTGTTTAGTGCAGCGCAGTACGCCAACGTTGCCGCCGGCTTATCAACCCAGAGTTACACAGCGGTAGCGGCTATCCCCAACAGAGGTGAAATAGAGCAGCGACTGTCACTGCTCTAAAGATAGGGATATACAATTATTGGCAGATAACTGCTGCAGTATTTGTATATCCTAAAGGGATTAAAAAGTGCCACTTAGCTGTGCTAATTTTAGGCGTCTTTGGGGCTGGTATTGGCTAATATCTTGTGCAATGTTTTTAAGAAACTCAGCTGCTCAGCTTCTGAAATACCGGTAAATAGCTGGTTGTACTCTTGCAGCATACTGGGCCAGAAAAATTCGAATTTTTCGCGACCTAAATCAGAAATATAAATTTTGCGTACTCTGCCATCTTTTGCACTGGCTACTCGGCGAATCAGCGCTTGTGCCTCCAGTATATCTAAAGAGCGACTCATAGTGGATTGCTCAACCACAGTGTAAACAGATAGTTCATTAATGGTCAGGCCAGAGATCACCGACAGGACTGCCAGAGTTCGCATTTTTACGATCGATAAGCCCTGATCACGTAGCGGTGCCTGCAGATTGCTGCTCCAGCGCCCCATAATACGATTGATCAGATAAGGGGTAAACTGAGACAGTCCGATTTCACCGAGGGAGCGGGTCTCTTCAGGGTTATCTACTTCCCCAAGTTGCTCAGTTGGCTGTTGGTTCAATAGAGGGGTAGTTTTGTTGTTGTCAGACATAGCCATTAATAACCCGATAAGTTAACGTGCCAATAGGTAAGTATTACTAAAGGTATATAAGTGACGCAATTATGACACAGATTGCAAGCCTCTGCCTCAGGTGTTTTTCTGAAAATAACTTGTTGCTGCAGACAAGAACTCAACAAAAGCAGCATTGTAATAATGCACTGGGCAATGCAGCTATTGTTCGACTCTTGAGTAGAATTAACTTATAACAGAGCTGGATTGGTTAACGGACAGTGGATTAGAGATGAAAGTAGCAGTTTATGGGGCAGGTGGAGTAGGCGCATATTTTGGTGGCCGTTTATTAGAGGCGGGGCTAGATGTTAGCTTTGTGGCACGCGGGGAGCATTTAAAGGCGATTAAACAGCGGGGATTGCGGGTTGACAGTATCAATGGTGACTTTTTGCTGCAGCCTAAAATTGTCACTGCAAACCCGGCAGAGATCGGCCCGGTAGACTTAGTGCTGGTCTGTGTTAAAGGCTGGCAAGTAGCTCAAGCGGCGCTTGCTATGCAGCCTTTAATCACAGAAAAAACCTTAGTTTTACCTTTGCTCAATGGTGTAGATGCCGTTGAGATTTTATCGGCCCAGCTCGGCCGGGAAAAAGTATTGAACGGCCTGTGCGGTATTTTTGCGAAAATGCTTGGCCCGGGGCATATCACTCACTTAGGTTCAGCACCCTGGCTGCAGTTCGGCGAGCAAGATAATGCTGT
>ASZI01000096.1 GCA_000416315.1 Osedax symbiont Rs2
TGTTTTCAACAAAAAACTATCGATACAATCTATTACACGTTGCTGGTATACCTTATTATCCCCTGGCAAAATACCAATGCGTAACAGACAACTTTTAGTGGCCGCTCCCACTTCGGGCAACTCTATAACCCGTAACAAAATCCCGGCGCGGGCAAAATGCTGTTGTACTTGCTGGCCTATCGACAGTGGCATGTTATAGCTGCTAAACAAGCTTTGATGCACCTGCCAGTTAACCGGGCACAACGACTCGCTCTGCACTAATTCCCCCTGCTCTGCAGCCTCTGTAGTTATACTCTGGATGCGTTTAATCAGCGGCACAAACAGCTGCTGGCTGGCCAGTGCCGCCGCTGCGATATTCACTCTGGCAGCGCTTTGCCAGACTGTGTCCGACATCGCTTTAGCCGCCAGATACTGCGCCGGACCATTTATCATCCACAGCCCCAACTGCTGCTGAATTTTTTGTTGTAGTTGTCCGCTGCAAAAAGCAAAGCCAATGCGTATTCCCGCCAGCCCAAAAAATTTACCAAAAGAGCGCAACACCAACACATTGCACGGCCAATCAAATGCCAGTACTGATTTTTTTGGTTCAATATCGATAAATGCCTCATCGACGATTAAGTAACAATCTTCAGCTAATTGCCTGGCCCACTGCAGTAGTTGCTGCGGATCTATCAATAGACCGCTGGGGTTGTTGGGGTTAATCACTAACAAGTGCTGTCGCGGTTGGCTGAGTATAGCGCTATCTATGGCCTCTACCGCCTGCTCTAAATCAAAGGCCGGGTAGCTGGATATTTCAAAATTGGCCTCAACCCAGCTCTGTCGGTGTTCGCTATAACCGACATTTGGCAGCAGCACTGGATGCCTGGCAACACAGTGCGGTAGATTTTTAATCAACATCTGCGAGCCAATCAAGGGGATGAATTTATCACTGGCGTAGTAGTCGGCGCTGGCCGCTAAAAAGTCCGGTTGTAGATAAGGTAGCTGTCTGTACACAGATGCAGGGACATCGGCGCTGGGAAAAGCATCCGGGTTCAGGCCGGTAGACAAGTCAATCCACTCATCCAAAGCTACGCCAAATTGACGACTGGCACTAACGATATCGCCACCGTGCAGAGCACTTATCTTCATATCTACTAAGCTCATAAATTAATGCTCATCGGCTAAAAATCACTGCACAAAAACCACTCATTCTCATCGTTAATCCCCAACACAGTGCAACTCACAAAAGTATCCACTAAGTTCATAAATTAATGCTCATCGGCCAAACTCACTGTGTAAATTTTATTCATTTCAAACATTTTAATCACCAACACAGCGCTATTAACAAAAGTACTAACAGCCAGAGTCCAAGTACTCTGTCTACCAGGGAGCAGGCGGCATCGATGGCCATTGCACTGGGGAGCTGGCCACTTAGAGGCCCAAGTAATCCTCGCTCTTGCCACTGCCCGGCATAGTATGACCCCCCGCCTAATCTTACATTTATCGCCCCTGCTCCTGCGGCCATCACTGGCCCTGCGTTGGGACTTTTCCAGTTAAGTCCCTGTAACTTCCAGCACTGTAGTGCACTTTTAGTATTGCCTAACAATGCGTAACTAAGTGCCGTGAGTCTGGCTGGAAAATAGTTGAGCAGATCATCAAGGCGCGCAGCCGCCCAGCCAAAATGTAAATATCGCTCGCTTTTATAGCCCCACATTGCGTCTAAAGTGTTAGCTAATCGATACAGAACAACTCCCGGCACCCCCAAAACTAAAAACCAAAAAATGGCTGCAAAAATTGCATCTGCACCATTTTCTAACACAGACTCAGCGGCGGCATTGGCAATTTGACTCTCATCCAGAGCCTCGCAGTCGCGGCTGACTATCATCGACAGTGCCGACCTTGCCGCCTTTAAATCACCGGCTTTCAACGGTTTGCTAATCGCAGTCGCATGACTGGATAAACTGCCCCAGCCGATAGCGATATACAAGACAATGGCGGCGAACAGTAGTGAACTGAGGTCGGCATAAAAACCGCTGACTTGAATGTACTGCGCCAGTAAAAAACTCACATAGGTCAGCGGGAGGACCGCCAGCATCCAGGCCAAAGTACCGGCGATTTTTTTAGCGACGTCAGCCGGCAGTGCCACTGCCGCAAAAAGACTCTTGGACTTGTTGAAACTTCTTTCTATCTCAACCGCCATAGCTCCAAAGTAAACCAGTGGGTGGTGGCGACGCATCTCCGAAAAGTAATAATCTAGCACTATTGCCAACAGTACCACTGCAAACAGGAACCACATTAGCAGCGCTCCCGCTGTTTGATTTGCGGCTCAACTGTTGGTTGCTGCAACTCTAATAGCTGACTCAAAGTATTAAATGGCAGTACTTTTTCAACCTCATCGGCCAACCGTTGTAGCTGTTGCTCACGAAACTGCTGATAGTTAAAGCCGACAATTTCTTGCATTCCCGCCCAGTTGAGAATTTGCTCGAGTATTTCATCCCCCTCCAACAGACCGTGTAGATAAGTACCGCGCACAGTATCTTCTGCATTGGCCGCGCCCTCCAGATAAGACTCATCACTGCCCTGAGGGCTGATTTCAAACCAGGGCCGCTGCAGATCCTCTCCGCTGCTAATCCCCAAGTGTATTTCATAACCTGATACTTGCACTTGACTGTGCAGGCAGCGACCTGTGACATTGGTCAGTGTTTTAGTTTCTGCTAAGCTCGTTTGCATCGCCAGCAAGCCCAAACCTCGACAGGAGCCCAGATCGGTTTCTACTGCAGATGGGTCGTCAATCACATCGCCGAGCATCTGATAACCTCCACAGATTCCCAATACTTTGCCACCAAAACGCAAATGCCGTTCAATGATTGGCTGCCAGCCGCTCTCTTTTAGCCAGGCCAAATCATGGCTGACATTTTTACTGCCGGGCAATATGATCAAATCGGCGCCGTTAAAAAAGGTCGCATCACGAACAAATTCACAGTCGATTTGCGGTTGCAGCCTGAGCACGTCAAAGTCAGTGTGATTACTGGCCCTGGGGTACAACGGAACAACAACTTTAAACGCCGTCAAGCTAGTGTCTTGCTGTTGATTGACCGCATCTTCAGCCTCAATATGCAGGTTTTTTATAAAGGGGATAACCGCCACTGTCGGCACACCGGTCTTTTGCTCCAGCCAGTCAAGACCGCTCTGCAACAAACTGACATCCCCGCGAAAGCGGTTGATCACAAAGCCTTTGACGCGCTGTTGCTCTGTTTCACTGAGCAATGCAAAAGTCCCGTATAAATGCGCAAACACGCCGCCGCGATCGATATCGGCGACAATCAGTACCTTGCAGTCAATAGCTTCGGCAAAACCCATATTAGCGATATCGTGCTCACGCAAATTTATCTCAGCGGGTGAACCCGCCCCCTCCACTATCACCACTGGATGCAACTGCTGTAGTTGTTGATGGACAACAACTACTTGCTGTAACAATTGCGGTTTGTATTCGTGGTACTGACGGGCTTTCATATTACCGATGGACTGGCCATTAACGATAACTTGAGAGCCTATATCAGAGTTGGGTTTAAGCAGCACTGGATTCATTAAAATACTCGGCTCTAACCTTGCAGCTTGCGCCTGCACCGCTTGAGCGCGGCCGATTTCCCCGCCCTCTTTAGTAACGGCGCTGTTGAGCGCCATATTCTGCGATTTAAACGGCGCTACCGATACGCCATTTTGTACTAAAATACGACAAAGTGCCGCCACCAGAATACTTTTACCGGCATCCGAAGTTGTGCCCTGCACCATTAGCGTATGCGGGTTTTTAAATGTTTTCTGTAGAGTTTTTTGCTGGCTATTCAAGACTCAGACCTTGTGCTTTTTTGTGCATTTATTGATAAACAAAGCTGTTGCAAACTACTTTTAGCGATCTGCAATGGCATCCTCTGCATCATTAGCGTATCAGAGCATTTAGACCCTTTCAGCGGGCTCTGTTGTTGGATACTCAAGAGTCAGTGCCCATTTCTTGCTGTTCGTCTAATGATAAAAGCAGGTCTTGTAACTTGTCCTCATAGCCTTGGGGATCAGCCCAGAGTCCACGCTGGGTGGCCTCTAGTAAGCGCTCGGCCATTTCCTCCAGGGCGTGGGGATTGTTTTGCTGCAAAAAATGCTGGTTTTGTGGATCGAACAGCAAAGTGTCGGCCACTTTTTTATATTGATAGTCATCAATCAGGTTAGTAGTGGCATCATAGGCAAACATATAATCGACACTGGCGGTCATCTCGAAAGCTCCTTTGTAGCCGTGTTCACGCATCCCCGCCAACCATTTTGGATTTAATACTCTGGAGCGAATCACCCGGTTTAGCTCTTCTTTTAAAGTGCGAATAATAGGTTTAGACGGGTTACTGTGATCACTGTGGTAAATCACCGGTTCAGAACCCGATAACTGTGTTACCGCATTGCTCATGCCCCCCTGGAACTGGTAATAATCGTCAGAGTCCAAAATATCGTGCTCGCGGTTATCCTGATTTTGCACTACCACTTGCAGCGTCGATAATTGATGGGCAAAGGCATCGGTGGCGACCACTGCATCTTCAGCGCTGTTGGTGTAGGCATAACCACCCCAGTTTAAATAGGCGTCAGATAAATCACTTGGCTGCTGCCAGCAGCGCTCATCGATCAGCCCCTGCAGCCCGGCGCCATATGCACCTGGCTTAGAGCCGAATACCCGATAACTGGCTTGACGCAGCGCTTGCTGTGGCTCAACACCGCTGTCGATCAGCTCGTTGCTGCGTCGCTGGACGTTGTCTGCGATCACATTACTGTGCCCCGGATCATCCATATTGACTATCGCCTGAACGGCAGTGTCATAAAGTTTCATCACATTGGCGAAGGCATCGCGAAAGAAACCTGAAACACGCAGTGTCACATCAACTCTGGGACGCCCCAATAGCATGCAGGGGATAACTTCAATGTCAACGACTCGGGCAGAACCTAACGCCCATACCGGGCGCACTCCCATCAGTGCAAATGCCTGGGCGATATCATCACCACCAGTGCGCATAGTGGCGGTACCCCACACCGACAGTCCCAACTGCTGTGGATAGCTTCCGTGCTCCTGCAAATGCCGGTTAATCAAAGCCTGAGCCGATTGCTGGCCCAGTGCCCAGGCGGCTTTTGAGGGAACAGAGCGATTATCCAAAGAAAAAAAGTTGCGCCCGGTTGGCAGCGTATCTAAGCGGCCACGGGTCGGCGCTCCACTGGGGCCCGGCTCGATAAACTGACCTGACAGCCCCTTGCACAGCGCGCTTAACTCCTGCTGCACAGAGCGTTCTAATACCGTTTTGATCACTGTTTTACAGTAATGTAACTGCTGCGCAGTGCGCGGATATTGCGCCAGTGCAACTAAATCCTGGCCATTGATGACAAAGCGAGTGACCCAGTCGATGGCCAGCAACTCTAAGCGCTCGCGCGTATCTGCCGCGGTGCGCCACAAGCTGTCAGAAACTTGTTTGAGCAGCTCTGGTTTACTGCTCAACCACTCTTGGGTGTTTGCCTCACTGGGATCAAACAACTGTCCCTGCAAGTGCAATTTAAAATCGATGGCCATGTTGTACAGCAGACCTGCATCATTCACAGCAGTGCCTCTGGGCAGGCGTAACAGTGCGATGATAGTATCGACCAGTTTATCCTGAGCTGGCAGCTGCCCTAAAATGTGTAAGCCCTGACGAATCTGCGCCTCTTTTATGTCACACAAATAGGTATCTAATTGATTCAATACTTGGGTTTCACGCTCTGTGTTATCACTGCACTGCGCTATGTTCAATTCATCAATTAGATGGGTACTTTGTACTTGTTGCAATATTTGTTTGCGCAACCAGTCTTCCCGGCGGCTATCCATACCCAGCGCCTGGTAATATTCATCGACTAAACCTTCAAGTTCAGCCATTTCACCATAGGTTTCGGCCCGCCCCATAGGCGGCATCAGATGGTCGATGATCACCGCTTGAGTACGTCGTTTAGCCTGCGCGCCCTCACCGGGATCATTGACGATAAAGGGATAAAAATGCGGTACCGGTCCCATGGCGATATCCGGCCAGCACTGTGCAGATAAACCCAGCCCTTTACCGGGCAGCCACTCCAGATTTCCGTGTTTGCCTACGTGCACCAGCGCATCGACCTTATAGACATGGCGCAGCCAGAAGTAAAAAGCTAAATAACTGTGTGGGGGGACTAAATCAGGGTCGTGATAATTTGCCAGTAAATCTAAATTAAAACCGCGAGCGGGTTGAATACCGACAAATATTTTTCCCAGGCGGATACCTGCGATCATAATCCGTCCATCGCGAAATTTATGATCTTGCTCCACCTCACCCCAGCGCTGCGTAACCGCGTCCCGGCTGGCTTTTGGCAATTTGTCAAAGTGCGTCCGATAGACCTCCACATCTAAACTCTGCCAGCAACCTAAGTAGTGTAGAGTATTGGGATTGTTAGTGACACTTTGCAACAGTTGCTCTATCAGTGCATTACCGTTTTCAGGTAATTCATGACCCAGTGCATAGCCCTCACCCTGCAAGGCATGCAAGATGTTGACACAAGAGTTGGGTGTATCCAGACCCACTCCGTTGCCGATGCGTCCATCTTTAGTGGGGTAGTTTGCTAAGATCAGGCCGACGTATTTGTCGCGGTTGGCGACCTCACTCAGAGCCAGGTATTTTTTTGCCAGCTCGATCACAAAATCGGCGCGCTCATTGTGTAACTGATAGCGCACCACATCTACCTGGGCGGCATTGTCCCTGTGACTAGCACCTTTAAAACTGATCGCCCGGGTAGTGATGCGCCCGTCTAATTCAGGCAGGGCCACTTGCATAGCCACATCGCGGCTGCGCAAACCTTGAGAAAAATCTTGCCAGTCCTCTACAGTACTGCTGCTGAGTATTAATTGCAGCACAGGAATCTGTGCGGCAAAGGGCGATACAAAATCACTGGGCTGGGATGATAACTCCGGAGGCTGCGAGCGGTTGCTGGCAAAACCGGTACTATTGAGAATCAGTTTTACCCCCGCGCGCTCAATCAGCAAGTCCACTAGTGCAATAGATTCAGCATCTTTTAGCGAGGCGATGGCAATCGGCAGCGGTTTTAACCCCGCGACCCGCATCTGCGCAATCAACTGGTCAAACATCCCGGTATTGGCCGACTGTAAATGACTGCGATAAAACAGTAGTGCCACTGCTGCCCCAGCCGCTGGTTGCGGGTAGCGAGTGGCATCTTCTGACCACTGTTGCTGCCACTGCTCAAAAGTCGCTTGCGAATATTTGCTGGCAGGTTTGTACAACTGCGCACGCGGTAATATTTGCGGCTCTCGCCACTGCCAGGGCAGAGAGAAGTATTCGGCCCCCAGAAAATGCAACAACTCGATACTGTTGGCGCGGCCACTTTCACGTAGGTAGCGCCACAACATGCTCTGTACTTCATCACTGACGCTACTGGCAGCACTTAGCTCTGGGTCGAGAGCGTCATCACCGGGTACTAAAATAAGTACCCGATCACTGGATCGCGCCCACTCACACATCCGCTCAAAACCATAGGGCCAGTAGTTGCGCCCTCCCAACAGTGACACCAACAGCACTTTGGCATGTTTGAGTACTTTTTCTTCATACAGATCAAAGGCAGCAGGTTTTAACAATTGCAACCAGTTGGCGATGCGCACACTAGGTACTTGCACCGCGCCAGGCTGCAGTAATTTAGACTGCGCCAGCCCAGCGGACAGCGCCGCCAACTGGCTATCTGCAGCCGTCAATATTACGATATCTGCCGGGGACTGATCGAGGTCAATTATGCCCTCTTCATCGACAAAGCCACCGGGCTTTGCTGCCAATAGATGCATCTGTATTTATCCTAAGCGCTGGCCAGTGCCGGCTGTAGTGCCCGCTCAATGTCAGATTTAACAATGTCCTTGCCGATAAAGACAAGTTGGGTACGCGGTGTTTCATCGGATTCCCAGAGACGGTCAAAGTGCAGATTCAGGCGTTTACCTACCCCTTGCACTACCTGGCGCATCGGCTTGTTGGGGGTGGCGGCAAAACCTTTGGCGCGGGAAATGTTGTGACTATTGATCAGCTGTTGCAAAATCTGCTGCAGTTTATTGGAGTCAACCTGACCCATGCTGATGACAAAAGAGTCGAAGTGATCTTCAGCGTGGGCGTGCTCGTGACCGTGTTGATGATGGGCATCGTGGTGATTGTGAATAGTATCAATGTGCGCTTCAGTAGCGGCCTCTATGCCAAACAACTTATCCAGTGCTGCATCGCCATTGTCTAAATACAAAGTCTTGACGCTCGCTGGCAGTCGGCTATCAATCACAGCGCTAACACTATCGCGCTGTGCCTGATCCAACAGATCGTTTTTACTGATCACCACTAAGTCCGCAGCACTGAGCTGGTCATCAAGTAATTCACGCAGACTCGGATCGTGGTCTAAGCTCTCGTCAGCCTGGCGTTGCGCCTGCACTTTATCTTCATCACTGGAAAAACGCCCCGCCGCTATCGCCGGTCCATCCACTACAGTGATTACTGCATCGACAGTACAGTGCTCTTTGATTCCCGGCCAGTTAAAGGCCTGCACTAGCGGTTTAGGCAACGCCAGTCCCGAGGTTTCAATTAAGATATGATCTATATCGTCGCGTCTGGCAACCAACTCTTGCATCACCGGTAAGAACTCTTCTTCCACAGTGCAGCAAATACAGCCGTTGGCTAGCTCGTAGATACCGTTTTTTCCTTCAACCAAAGTGGCACTTTCATCTTCGCATTCCAGTGGACAGCTGCGCAGCAGTTCAGAGTCGATATCCAGCTCGCCAAATTCATTGACTATCACTGCGATGCGCTTGCCCGCCGCCTGCTTTAACACATTGGAAAGTAAGGTTGTTTTTCCGCTGCCAAGAAAACCTGTCACTATAGTGGTAGGGATTTTATTGAGTTTCACTAGTCTGTATTCCTTAAAGTAGTGCCAGTTTGAGTTTTTTCCTCAAGCAGCTGTAAATCATCAATTACCCCTTTACGCTTGCGAAAGATATTAGGTTTATCTTGGCTGTAGAGGTGTGAATCGGAAAAATTTTCGGTATCTAATACCCGGCCGACAAGAATCAACGCGGTCAACTTGTAGCCCTTTGCCGCGACTTTTTCGGCGATATCCGCCAAGGTACCGGTCACTTTGTCCTGATCCGGCCAAGAGCTGCGATAACAAACTGCCACTGGGCAATCGGCTCCGTAGTGTGGGATGAGCTCGGCGACAATTTTTTTCATGTAAGTCACGCCCAAATGAATCGCCAGAGTGGCCCCCGATTGCGCAAGCTGCGGTAATCGCTCGCGCTCTGGAAAAGGGGTCTTACCCTCATAGCGGGTCATTATTAGCGTCTGAGAAACTTTCGATAAGGTCAGCTCTTTACCCAGATAGGCGGCAGATGCAGCGACTGCGCTCACCCCGGGAATAATTTCATAATCAATTCCCAGTTGATTCAGACGTCTGATCTGCTCGCCAATAGCACCGTATAGTGAGGGATCGCCACACTGTAGCCTTGCAACATCTTTACCC
Organism: Osedax symbiont Rs2; assembly: GCA_000416315.1. GTDB lineage: Bacteria > Pseudomonadota > Gammaproteobacteria > Pseudomonadales > Balneatricaceae > Rs1. The sequence goes on from ASZI01000096.1 coordinate 9,553, forward strand.
TCGCGCTGCGCCTGTAAAAAGTACTGCTGCATTTCATCTAAATTAATAGTGGCCGTATCGATAATTTGCTCGGCGCTGCCTTCCACCTCACGCAGTACTTCACGGGGTATCAGTGACCCGGCGTAAAGTACAATGGGGCAGCTTTTTAAAATGCGCAGCCCTTTTAATGTCATTAACTCCGGATCTCCGGGACCCGCACCAATGAAATATACCGTCATATTTGTCACCTGCTGTGTAAAACTTTTTACTTGGCGATTGCCGCTGCCGTACGCTTAATATTAATCTAGCAAAAGCTAGTCCAACTTTTTTGAATAACCGCGCGGTGTATACAACCACTGTTTATCGCCATTAACTATGTGCCGTGATTCACTGTTGCCGACACTGACCATAGTAAACATATCGACATCTTTAGCGTCTAAATCCTGCAGTTGTATTATCTTGATACTCTGCTCGGGTCGGGTCAGTTGACGACCAATTAACACTGGGGTTGTTGCCGGTCTGCCGGTAAGTAAAATATCGCGGGCGGTATTTAGCTGCCAGTCGCGCTTTTTTGATACCGGATTGTAAAAAGACACCACAAAATCACCGGCCGCGGCACACTCAATGCGCTTTTTAATAGTCTCCCATGGCGTCAACAGGTCGGACAGACTGATAGTGCAAAAGTCATGTCCTAGTAGAGCTCCGACTGCGCTGGCCCCCGCCTGCATCGCCGAGATGCCGGGAATCACCTGGATATCAACATCCAGCCACTGCGGGCTCTGCTCCAATCCTTGTAACTGGCGATCCAATAGTTCAAAGACCAAGGTTGCCATCGCATAAATACCTATGTCACCACTGGAGACCAGGGCGGTATCTTTGCCTTGCGCTGCCAGATCTAAGGCCAGCCGGGCGCGATTGATCTCTTCGCCTAAGGGCAAGTCGTGGCGATTTTTGCCCTCGCAAATATCACCGAGCAGATCCAGATAGAGGCCGTAGGCAACCAGTTCAGTACTGGCGGCTAAAGCCTGTCTTGCTTTGGGGGTAAGCAGCTGCAGATCACCGGGACCTGTGCCTAAAATAAATAGTTTTTTCATGTTTTTATATCGTCATTAGCTAAAAAAATTTACCGAGCTATCACTCTAGTGCCAAAAGCTCATCGACAGTGACAAACTCATAATCCAGTTCTTTCAATCCCTCAATGATCATCGGCACTGCGGCCAACTCATTTTTGCGAGTGACAAACATCACATGCAATAGAACAATAGATCCGTTCTCAACTTCCTTGATCACATAGTCCGCAATTTGCCGGGCGCTGGCCTCTTCAGGTAGCGCAGAACCTGGGTCTACATCCCAAGTGACACTGGTAATATTTTGCTGGTCTAAGTAATAAGGGAGAGTGAAGAGCTTTTTGCCATAGGGCGGGCGGAAGTATATTTGCTCCTCAAAACCCGCCTTTCTGATCAATTTGTTTGTTTTGTCTATTTCATCTGCCACAAAGCTTGGGCTCTTGAGTAACATCCTACTGTGCGTGTACGAGTGATTACCCAGCTGGTGTCCGCCACGCAATATCTCCTTGCTCAAATGAGGGCTACGCGCCAGCTCTTCGCCGACGGCAAAAAAAGTGCCCTTAACGCGCTGTTCTGCCAGCATACCAAGCACTTTCTCGGTATATACAGGCATCGGCCCGTCATCAAAGGTCAGGGCGACCACTTTTTCAAAGCGGCTACCGTGGCTGATCAGCTCACCAAAAAACTGGAAATCGGTGCTTTTACTAACCTGCCATAACCCGGTGATAATTAAAAAGATGATGACTAATTTCTTCACAGTTATTCCTTATTATTGTGGCTATAGTTTGTAGCTACGACCTATAGCGCAAGTGGCTACTTTAGATTTCTGCTTCGCCAGCATTAGTTCGCTAACAGCGCTCCCACGGGATGCTTCAGAGCGCGCCGATACCAGTGCCGCCGATTCCGCCACCCCGTAAACTCCTACTGTTTTAAACACATAATCGGAGGGATTTTGCAGCTGTGTAGCCACCTCTTGCAACTGCTCGACACTGTAACAGAGAAAAGGGATTTGCAGCTGCGCGGCCAGTTCAATCAAGCCTATTTCGTCGTTTTTGATATCAATACTCGCCAGGGCACTAAGTTGATGCAGCGAAATACCCGCCGTCGCGACACTCTGCTCGAGTAACAGTAATAAATCCGCTTTGCTGCAGTGTCGCTCACAGCCCATTCCCGCAGTGTATACAGGCTGCTGATAAGCATGGGCAGTAGTACTCACCAACTGGGCGCCCAATAGCTGTGCCACTTGGGCTGCTAACTGGTTTGCTCCCCCCTCGTGCCCGGAGAGAAGCGGTATGACAAATTCTCCCCGCTCATCCAAAACCAGCACTGGCGGGTCAGTCTGCTTGCTCTTGAGAACAGGCGCCAGCGTGCGCACGACTATGCCAGTGGCACAGATAAAGATCAGTTGATCCCCCTGCTTAAATGCCTGCTGCAGAGACTGACTAAACGGCTTAGGCTGATGCATCACTGTCGCCTCCAGCATCGAAGCTAAACGCTGCGCCAGGGCTAAGCCCGCATCAGTCAAACTGATTATTCTAAGCACTTTTACTCACCTGCTGGCGTGCTTTAGTAATCACAAAGAGTGAAAAATACGGTCCGGCTTCACTCGCTAAAGCGCCGACATCGGTATTGATCAATTGATTATCCCTGGAGATATACTCAAGATAATTTGCCTGTTCAGTGCGTCCGGTTTCTTCCAGCAGCGCCATTATCCGCACTCTGGCCAGTCCCGCTTTCATAATCACCAGCGAGTCGTGTTCAACTAAGGCGCGACGAATTTGCTGGTCACTGTGTCGACCACTGATCACCGCAAAAGACTCCCGCTGTATTGTCAGCGGCAACTGTAATGCAGCGGCAGCAGCGTGTACCGATGACACTCCCGGGACTACTTGTATCTGGTACTGTCCTTGCAAGCGCTCCAGCAAGTAGCTAAAAGAGCCAAAGAACAGCGGATCACCCTCACACAAAAACACCACATCAGTGCCCGCTTGCAGCTGCTCCACAATGGCTTGAGCACCTTGATCGTAAGCTTTGTTCGCCAGGGTGCGATCGGTGCTCATCGGCATTGGAATAGGCAAGTGCAGTTGCTTGTGGCTGACTTGAGCAAAAGCCTCACGGGCGATAAACGCCGCCTGTGATTCACCTTTTTCATTGGACAAATAACTGACTACCTTGGTATTGGCGATCAGCTGGCAGGCCCTTAAAGTAATTAATAACGGGTCACCTGGACCTACGCCCACTCCATATAACGTTGCCATTATTTATCTACCTCCTGCGGATCTCGCAATTTAATCACCGGCTCTTCACTGCGTTTAACAAAGTTAAAGATGCTCACCGGTAGCGCCTGGCGATACACTAGCTGTCCACCGAGCGTATCACCGTGACTGATAGCTATCTGCTGAGTCATGACTTTGGCATCACCGCGAACATTGCGGGTATTTAAAAAGCCAATTAAGTCGTGTTTGGTATTTTCTAATACCGCTGTGGCAACAATTTGTCCACCTACCGCCAACTGCGACCAAAGCCGCTCCAACAGCTGCGGTAACATACCATCACTACCGCCGATAAAAATTTTATTGGGCACCGGCAACTTAGCCAAAATACCTGGAGCACTGCCGTGCACGGCGTGTAAGTTAGTCACTAAGCCAAACTTTTTCTGGTTTTGTTTCAGACAGTCATAGCGCTGCTGGTTTTTCTCAATGGCAAAAACTTTGGCCTCTGCACACCAGTAATTGAGTTCAATACTGACACTGCCGCAACCTGCACCGATATCGTAGATAATATCGCCGGCTCTTGGCTCTAATAGCGACAGCACTTTTAAGCGCACTTCCGCCTTGGTGATCATATTGCGCCCGGCCTCTCCATCGGTAATAAAATGATGGTTGGCAAAGCCCGGAAACTGCGGCAGCGGTTTAACAGAGCAGCCGCTATCTATGACGGTTATATGCAGTGGATCGAATGACTTAGGATTGCGTAACAATGCCTTAACTGGATAGCTGCTTATTTGTTCGTAGCGATAACCTATCGCCTCACAGACCGTTATTTTGGCCTCGTAAAAGCCGGCTTCTATAAGTTCATTGGCCAGTATCTGTGGGGTGCTTTGCGCGTCTGTCAAAATTAACAAGGTCTGTTGGTCACGTAACTTACTGCGCAATTTTCCGACCGGGCGCCCGTGCAAGCTCAGCACATCAATATTCTGCAAACTTAGCCCGAGACGATGACAGACCTCCTGAACGCTGGATACTGCCGGGTAGAAGGCAATTTTTTCAGGGGTAAAGGTACGGCTGAACCAACTGCCTATACCGTAGTAGAGTGGATCTCCCGATGCCAGCACCACCACAGAGCGTACCCCTTGATTGTAATATTGCTGCAGCACTGTCTCTAATACATCCAACTTAGGTAGCAAAGGGGTGATCTGATGCTCTTTGAGCAAATGACTCACCACTTTGAGCTGTCGTTTTGAGCCCAGTATCATCTCGGCGCCTAGCAGCGTAGACATAGCACCATCACTAAGCTGTGCAGCTTCACAGGCGCCCAGGCCAATAATAGAAATTTTAATCTCTTGCATTTCAGGTTAAATCCACAACTAATCCAGATTATTTTTATTTAACAGCTATCAGTAATATTCGCCGTTAATACAGCGCAACAGAGCGTTACAAGTAGCAGCACTCACCGCACTGCCGCCCTCGCGTCCCAAGAGTGTAATACATTCAATACCCAATTCCCTATGCATTTCCCACAGCGCCTGCTTAGACTCTTGAGCACCGACAAAACCCACTGGCATTGCGATAATAAGTGCCGGTTTTTCACTGCCTGCTGCAAGCATTTCCAGCAACCTAAACAGTGCTGTCGGTGCGTTACCTATAACCACGACACTGCCCTGTATGTGTTGCTGCCACAGGCTAAGCGCCGCCATGCTGCGTGTTTCACCGCTTTGTTTTGCCAGATCAGCCACCTCCGGTTGATTGAGAAAACACAGCGGTTGCTTTTCTAGCATGCGCTTAGTCAGCCCCTGCTTGACCATTTCTACGTCACAAAGTATTGCGCACTGGCGCTGTAGAGCAGCCATGCCCGCACTGCAGGCATTTTCAGAAAAGCGCACTTGATCAGCCACCTGTGGTATACCAACACTGTGCACCACCCGCATCACTACTTGCTGCTGTTGCTTCGACAGACTCGATAAGTCAGTCAGAGCTCGTATTTGCTGAAAACTCTGTTTCTCAATCTCACGCGGATCTTTTATGTAGTTATAACTCACTGCAACTTCTCACTATTGTTTAATACTCACAACTCTTTAGCTTTCACAAACCCAAGACTGCCAACTCCCTACTTCCCACTTCCAACTTCCAACTTCCAACTTCCAACTTATTTCTTGTTTCCCTAATCATTCCAAAGCAAGTTTTGGCTTGAACTTCCTCACGCCTCACACCTACTCTTCCCTCACGCCTTGTCTTGTAAAACTTCCAACTTCCAACT
>ASZI01000097.1 GCA_000416315.1 Osedax symbiont Rs2
AAGTTGGAAGTTGGAAGTTAGAAGTTGGAAGTTGGAAGTTGGAATGAAACAGCGCTGGCTTTAGTAGTCAAGCGCTGTGGCTTTCAGGGATTGCGGCGTACTGTTTAAATTCCGCCGAAGCGCCGATAAAAACTGGCATCCGCTTCCGGCAAGCCCCCTGCCGCAGTTTCCTGAGTATTAGTTAAGTATTGCTCTGCTTGGCGGTAGCACAGTTGATAGAGGTTTTGGCATAACTCGCGCGCTGCGTTGCCTGACCAGTGCGCGGGTAATAGCGCCTCTGGCAAGTGTGGGTCTTTAAGCAAGATCTTGCGATATTGATGAATCATCAAAGTCCGCAGTAAAAAACTGCTCTGCGCATCGAGTGTAGCTACTGCCTGCAACGCTGACAAAATGGGCGTAAATGTCTGTAAAAATTGTCGATAGTCGTCGGCCAATTGATCTAAGCTCCACCAGCCATTGACCAGTTTTTTTAAACTCTGGGTCGCCAGAGCCCCCTGCAACTCAGATTTCATATGCACTATGTCGTTGCTGACTTGCAGTGTTTGTAGGGTATCTTTCAATTCTTGTTCATCACAGTTTGGGTGTGCCAACAAACCTGAAGAGATACTGGCAAATCCTTGCCACCCCAGCTCTTTTTTCAGCTCTTTACGGGTTTCCTGATCAAGCGCAGAAGTAATTAGAAAATCCCATTGCCCTTGCCATTGAGGATGCAACTCACCGTAGACCCTTTTAAATGCCTGCTGAAAGCGGCGCTGGCCAGACACCGTTATCTGATAGTAACTGCGCCTTCCCACTTGCTCAGAAGATAGCCAGCCATCTTTAGTTAAACGAAAAATCGACGTCCTTACCAAACGTTGGTTCAGCCCTAGTGGCTCCAGAATATTGATTAAGCTGCCGAGCCATACAGACCCTCCCCTCGGCTCAATGGCATCACCGTATATGCTCATTATCAAAGAGCCGCCGCGAATGGGTCGCTGCTGTTTAAAGTTCGTTACTAAATCATCGATGCATTTCAAGTTACTGCCCTGACAGACTGTCATTTTTATAAATTAATCGGCCGCTATTATACATATTATTTACAGGCTTGCTCATCAACACACTAATAAAGCGGCGATGGAAACAATCTATAGTGTTATGAAAAATTTAATGATACATTATTATCGTAAGAATTATAAATAGCGTGTCGCGTTTTTTTTTTTCTTTTTCACAGTCCTGTTGTTTTTACTTAACAGCCAAAAATACAGTGGCGTTTCTAAACGGAACTGGCTATTTATTCCATTATGGAAATAATCTTATGCCAATCTTATGTGTAATATAGTTTAAAAAATACGTTATCTTGTTACTACACAAAAATAGAAGGCAACAACAGAGATATTAAATTGAATAGATTTTAGCCAGCATCTAAAGTAAATTGATGCCACTGAGTCAAATTTCTGTTAATAACTTACAAAAAAAATAATTGCATTATTGATTGAACTGATTGGGAGCACGACAAAATGATAAAAAGAAATTTCCTAAAAATGGCAGGCACCGTAGCCCTCGGCATGACGGTTTCACAATTCAGCTTCGCTGAGACGACCCTAAAAGTTGGATCATGGCTTCCACCTACTCATGCGCAAAACGCTACTGTATGGCCAACCTGGGCAAACTGGGTTGAAGAGGCTACTCAGGGGCGAGTTAAGATCAAGATGGAATACGGCCTGGGCCATCCTAAGACCATGTTCGATTTAGTGGAAGATGGTGCTATAGATGCCAGCTTTAGCTATCACGGTTATGTACCGGGTCGCTTTAAATTAACTCAGGCTATTGAAATTCCTTTATTGGGTGTTAATGCCGAGGCTGCATCTGTAGCGCACTGGCGTGTTTTCAATAAATATTTTGCCAAGGCCAATGAGCACGAGGGACTTGAACTTCTGACCCTTTTCACCCACGGTCCGGGACAAATTCACCTGGCTGAACCCATCAGCAGCTTATCTGATTTAAAATCCAGAAAAATTCGCTTGGGCGGTGGTATTCAAGGAGAGCTCGGTAAGCGTCTGGGAGTAACGGCTGTTGGAGCACCTGCAACCAAAGTTTATGAGATGATGCAACAAGGGGTTATCGATGGCATCTTCATCCCAATGGGTGAGCAGAAAACCTTGCGCCTAAAAGAAGTTGCTAAAAATGTAGTCGCCTTACCTGGCGGAATGTATTTAGGCAGTTTCTCTATGTTTATTTCCCCTGACTTCATGGCGAAAATCAGCGAAAAAGATCGCGCTGCCATTCGCGCTGTCTCAGGTGAAAAGTTAGCTGCAATGGCTGGTGCTGCATGGGATGCCGCTGACAAAGCAGGCCTAGTGGCCGCTCAGGAAGCTGGGGTGAATGTCATTCAAGTTCAAACGGACGACAAAATGGCCCAGGAGTTTCGCGATTTAACCAAAGGCATGGATGAAGCTTGGTTCAAACTCGTTGAAAAGCGCGGTGTCGATGCAAAGGCAGCGCTTGCTGAAATTCGCAGCATAGCGCGCAGCTACCAATAAGTTATCGCCAGCAGTACCGATGAGCACTAGGCCTGCCTAGCGCTCATTGTTTTTTTAAAAAGCCAAGGTGTTACATCCCTGCAGATGTAACACCTTAGCGCTTTTCGCTAAACGTTTTTATGCAGTACGCACAGGAGTTCATTTGTGTCATTCCAGTTATGGCTGAACCAAAACTACCCTGAACAGGGCCCAATTAAATTTATTGCCTTTTTTTTAGAGGCTATTACCGCACTCACTTTATTTTCTCTGATGCTACTTACCTGTGCAGATGTCGCCGGTCGTTACTTTTTTAACAACTCGGTAGACGGTACCACTGAACTCACAGAAATCGCCATTGCAGTCATGATTTTTACGGTATTACCGGTCATTACCTGGCGCGGGGGACACGTTGTTGTCGATATTTTAGACGAATACCTGAATAACAGTATTATCAAAATACTCAGCCTGCTGGCAGCTTTTCTAATTTCCAGTACTTTATATTTTCTGGGGGTACGCATTTTTCAATTGGCAGCGCGCTCACTTCGCCGCGAAGAAGTCACTGAATATTTAGAACTTCCAGTTGGCTATATAGTGCAATATATTGCCACTATGAGCTGGATAACAGCTGCCACAATGATCAGCTATGGCATCTATTTGATTATAAAGAATAAATAATAACAACAATTTTACTGGATTTAAGGCTTCATTCTATGACAATTGCTTTAATAGGCTTCGCTGTATTACTGGTATTGATATTGGTAGTTCGTATTCCCATCGCATTCGCCATGGGTATTGTTGGATTTTTTGGTTTTGCCACAGTACAAGGTCTGAATTTTGAAAACTTTTTAGACTTCAACTGGAAGCCCTCACTGAGCATGGCAGCCAAGAGAGTGATAGATACCGCTCAGGAGTATAGTCTATCGGTTATCCCGCTATTTGTGCTAATGGGTAATTTAGTCACCAAATCAGGACTATCTCATGAATTGTACCGGGCTTCATATGCTTTTTTAGGCCACAAAAAAGGTGGTTTATCGATGGCTACAGTCGTCGCCCGCGGCGGGTTTTCAGCGATCTGTGGCTCCAGTCTGGCAACCTCAGCGACCATGGCAAAAGTAGCCATGCCACCGATGCGAAAATACGGTTACGCTGACTCTCTAGCCACTGCATCCATTGCTGCCGGTGGCACTCTGGGGATTTTAATCCCCCCCAGTGTCATCTTAGTGATTTATGGTCTACTGACAGAAACAAGTATTAGAGAGCTTTTCGCCGCGGGATTCATCCCCGGCATGCTGGGTATCCTGCTTTATTTGGGTGCCGTTCGCTACGTAGTATGGCGCAGACCTAGTGATGGTCCTAGTGGTGAAAAATTCACTTGGCCAGAACGCCTGGAAGCTCTCAGTGGCATATGGGGTGTCTTGATTCTATTTGGCGTGGTCATGGGAGGTATTTACTTAGGCGTATTTACACCCACTGAGGCAGCCGGGATAGGCGCAGGTGGAGCTTTTGTTATAGCTCTGACAAAGAAGTCTCTGACCTTAGGCAGCTTATTCAATGTCTTGACCGATACAGCGCGCACCAGCGCCATGTTGTTTTCAATATTAATCGGGGCCCTGATTTTCTCCAATTTCATTAATAGAGCAGGCCTTCCCGATGAGTTACTGAATTTTGTCACTAGCTTAGATGTCGCGCCGATAACTGTCATTTTTGTCATTCTAGGCATCTATATTGTGCTGGGCATGGTCTTCGAAAGCCTCTCTATGTTGCTTCTGACTGTGCCTATTTTCTTCCCACTAGTGCAAAGCCTAGGTTTTGACATGGTCTGGTTTGGTATAGTTGTCGTTGTAGTGACCGAAATCAGTCTGATAACTCCACCGGTGGGGATGAATGTATTTGTGCTCAGCGCCGTTTTGAAAGATGTATCTGCCAAGACTATCTTTAAAGGCGTAACCCCTTTTTGGTGCGCTGATATCATCAGATTAATACTGGTCACTCTGATCGTTGAGATTTCACTCTTCTTGCCACAGTTACTCTATTCTTAATATTTACAATTTCAGGCACTGTCAGAACATCTGGCAGTGCTCTATTAGCCAACTAAATTGCTGACGCTGTGCATTGCAATTTTTTCAATTCACAACCTTGCTGTAATTATTCAGTTTTATCGCATTCCCTGACATGCATATAGCGAAAAATCTATTCAGCCCAGAGCATTAGTCCACAAACAACACAGCTATAATTTGTTTGTTTAGCTCATCAGTAAATTTAAGCATAAACATCAGCGCGGCCAGTAAACTAAATGGCAAGTGCAATATTCAGATTGCCCGCCAATAAGATTCATCTTACAATCTTAATATCTATTAATAATACAGCCTTATTTGCTGGAGCACTGTTATGGACACACTTTCTGCGATGAAAGTTTATGCACGTGTGGTAAAGCTAAAAAGCTTCTCCCTGGCGGCAATAGAGCTTGATATTTCCAGCTCCTCTGTCAGCAAGCAAGTCTCGCAGCTGGAACAGCATGTGGGGGCAAAGCTGTTACAGCGGACCACTCGTCGTCTTTTTGTCACTGAACTTGGCGAAGTATACAATCAAAAATGCCTGTCTATTCTAGCGCAAGTGGATGAAGCTGAAACCTTACTTTCAACAATGCAGAGCAGCACCAGTGGCACCTTAAAAATCACTTGTAACATGACCTTTGGTCAATTACAGCTGGCCCGCGCCATCCCCGCATTTATGACGATGTACCCGGATGTTAAAGTTGATGTGACACTCGATGATCGGCCACCGGATTTAATGCGCGACGCGTTTGACTTAGCGATACGCATCGCAGATCCTCAGCTGCCTGACTCAAGCTTAATTGCCCGTGAAATTGCCACCGTTTCACTGTTTGTCTGTGCCACCAAAAAGTACTTGGAGAAACATCGAACTCCACTGCAAGTGAGTGACTTAGCCGAGCATAATTGCTTTATTTTTGTGCATGCAGCCAATGCTGATGCATGGACACTAATACAAGACACTCAGAGCGTTACAGTTAAAGTCAGTGGCGACTTGCTCGCCAATAACAGCTTAATTATCCTCGCATCAGTGTTAGAGCATCGAGGTATTGCCAACTTGGCGGATTTTGTCATCAGAGACTACGCCAGAAGTGGTGAATTAGTGCGAGTGTTTCCAGAGCTTGAGCCTGAAAAGCTATCGGTATTTGCCGTTTACCCCGACCGCCAGTTCACTCCACCAAAGGTCAGTTTGTTTATTGACTTCTTCCGTCAATGGTTAGCCGACCATCAGGAGAGTGACCCCTGGTCTAACCAGTAGTGAGATATCAAACGACAGTCAAGCGACGCGCTATTCAACAGAACAGAAAATTAACTTAGGAGATCGATACATTGCCAGAGAACATTATTTTATACGATTATTGCCGCTCTTCTGCTGCTTATCGGGTACGCATAGCACTCAATTTAAAGAATTTTAAATACCAGCAGCAGTCAGTCAACTTACTTGATTCAGCACAAACAAGCACGCTGCACCAACAGAGAAATACTCAGAAACTGGTCCCTGTACTCTGTGATAATGATGTTAAGATCAGTCAATCTATGGCGATTTGTGAATACCTGGATGAGGCCTACCCAGACAGCCCACAGCTAGTGACAGGTACAGCCGTTGAACGCGCCAAAATCCGAAGTTTCTCACAGGCGATTGCCTGCGAGATACATCCATTGAATAATTTACGGGTGTTAAAATACTTAGTCTCTGAAATCGGAGCAACTGAAGAGCAAAAACTACAATGGTACCATCATTGGATTAACAGCACTTTCTGCGCACTGGAGCAACAACTGAGTCAGCGCAGTAACAACAGTACTTTTTGTTTTACAGACCAGCCGGGTCTAGCGGAAGCATGTCTGATTCCACAAGTTTTTAATGCCAGGCGCTTTAACATCGACATGCATGATTATCCCTTATTGATGGCAATCGATCAGCAGTGTCAGGCGCTACCCGCCTTTGCCAAAGCGCACCCGGGTAATCAACCTGACTCATAAGTCGGCAACAGGTACCAAGCTGGCCGAGAAACTATGTCTGTTTGTCAGCTAATTGTCGGCTGAGCTTTTGGGTCAGATCTGTTAACTGGCTGCGCTCTTGCATGGATAATCCACTGAGTAATGACTGCTCTTGCTTTTTTACCAGTGGCATTATTTCAAGATACATCTGGCGACCCGATTTTGATAACTGCAACAGATTTGCCCGCCTGTCCATTTCACAAATCTGCTGCACCAACGCACCTGATTTAGTTAATTTACCGATAGCTCGGCTGGCTTGCATTTTGTCTAATTGAGTAAATTGGCAAATAGCACTGGCAGATATCTGCCGGTGCTGCCCGACTGTGGCGAGTACCCGCCATTCAAATTTACTCAAGCCGTACTTTTGACGATAAATTTTCGCGATATATTCACTGATTTGCCCAGCAAGAATTGAAAACTGGTAGGGGAAAAATTGCTGTAAATCTAAAAGCGTTTGCTGATCATCTGCCATAATTCTATCTGCTAGTAGCATCGCGGTGAAGTAAGGGGATTTGATAGTGCCCAATATAGCACAGTTGATATTGACTTTAGTAACGTTTGATACTAAAATTTCGCTACTTTAGTAACAATCGTTACCAATCTTCCGATTTATAGAGGCGTTTATGATTAACATTAAACAAATGCACCACGTTGCCTATCGCTGCAAAGATGCAAAAGAAACTGTCCAATGGTATCAAGAACACCTCAATATGCAGATGCTGGTGGCCATTTCCGAAAACCAGGTACCTTCTACTAAAGAGCCCGATCCATATATGCACGTTTTTTTAGATGCGGGTATGGGTAATATTCTGGCTTTTTTTGAACTGCCAACCAAGCCTGAAATGGGTCGTGATCTAAATACCCCAGAGTGGGTTCAGCACATTGCCTTTGAATTGGAAGATCGAGACGCACTAGTCGCAGCCAAGGCCGAGCTGCAAGCCAAAGGCGTTGATGTCCTTGGCATTACCAGTCATGGTATTATTTACTCTATCTACTTTTTTGACCCCAATGGCCACCGCCTAGAGCTGACTTACCGCTGTGGAACTGATGAACAGATGGCCAAGCTAAAAGAAGTCGCCCCCGCTATGATCAAGGAATGGTCTGTTACTAAGCGCGCCCCGGAACACGCCAAGTGGTTACACGAAGAAGAATTCGCCAGCAATGAGAAATAATATGTCATTAATCAATCAAACACACAGTACTGACTTAAGCAGCTGGGTTGAATCAGCTAATATCAAACACAGTGATTTCCCGATCCAGAATTTGCCGTTTGCCATTTTTCGTCGTAAAAATTCCGACCAAACTTTTCGCGGTGGCGTCGCCATTGGCGATCAGGTCATCGACTTAGCGGCACTGGCTAAACTTGAACTGTTCAGTGGTGTTGTACAACAGGCGCTGATCGCCTGTAGCCAATCGCAACTCAATGACTTCATGGCTATGCCGGCGACGACTTGGTCAGCACTTAGGGCAGCTTTAAGCAGTGCTCTGGCCAGCGACTCTCCCCTGCAAGCGCAACTTATCGATACCTTGATAGCACAATCTGATATTGAATTTGACTTGCCTTGTCGTATCGGTGATTACACGGACTTTTATACTTCGATTAATCACGCCACCACCATCGGCTCCATCTTTAGACCTGACAACCCATTGCTGCCTAATTACAAATGGGTGCCTATTGGCTATCACGGGCGCTCATCATCAATTACTGTCTCAGGGCAAGATTTTCATCGTCCCAGCGGACAAACTAAAGCACCTTCAGCTGACAAGCCTAGTTTAGGCCCCTGTAAACGTTTGGATTACGAAATGGAAGTGGGTATCTATCTCGGATCTGGTAATGAGATGGGTAGCTCTATCGATATAGATGCAGCAGATCAACACATCTTTGGCATGTGTCTGTTTAACGACTGGTCAGCGCGAGATATCCAGGGATGGGAATACCAGCCACTGGGACCTTTTTTAGCTAAAAATTTCGCATCTACTGTCTCTCCATGGATTATAACCAACGAGGCTTTAGCACCTTTTCGCCAGGCATGGAGCCGTGACCCAGCAGACCCACAGCCGCTGGATTATTTATCCAGCAGCAAGAACTCTGAATTAGGTGCCTACGACATTCAGCTAGAAGTGACCCTGCAGACGCAGAAAATGCGCGCCGACAACGATCCTGGGCAGCGACTGACCAAAACCAGTTTTAACCATTCCTACTGGAGCGTCGGGCAAATGGTTGCCCACCACAGCGTCAACGGTTGCAACTTAGTGGCCGGTGATTTCTTTGGTAGCGGCACTCAGTCCGGCCCTAGTATTGATCAGGTAGGATCTATGATGGAGCTGACAAACGCCGGAAAGAACAGCTTTTCATTAGATAATGGTGAGAGCCGGACATTCCTGGAGGACGGAGATGCAGTCATTATGAGCGGTTTCTGCGAGGCCGCTGATGCAACCCGTATCGGCTTTGGCGAAGTGAGAGCAACCATTTTACCAGCCAAACTATAAACACTGAGCACTTAGGCTGTGGCTCTGCCACAGCCAGCTTTTCTCGATCACATTTTCTACCCAGCGCAGTACAGCTAGGCCGCTCAGAAAACCTATAGTTAATACCACCCAGCAGTACAATACTCTGGACTATCACCTTCGATGCCACCCTGCCTGCTAGCGATTATCGATAACATCTTCAGCCCAGCTCAATGCGGCGACGACATTTGGAAAACCTATTGTGCTAGTCAGTAATAAAATACTGTGGACTATCGCCTCGGGCCCTGCCCCGGCCTCAAGAGCCCTGCGGGTATGACTGTGTACAGAGTTCCCTCAGAGCGACTGGCGGCGGCTAACTGCACTAAATGTGCGCTCTGCTCGTTTAAAGGACCTAGCTAGCGAAGAGTTTTACCCAGAGCCTCAACAGCTTCTAGAAAGTCGGGATACTGCTGCTTGAGTTTTTGCTATTGTTTGCAAGGAATTGATTGCATTAATTTCTCCCTATTGATCGATCGTAAGTGTCACTGTTAGCCTCTGGGCTAAATCTATAGACAGTTGCAGTTTTAACTGCAGTGATTGCCAGAGATAATCTAAGTATCCACAATACTGCAGATCGCACTTTTGCAAGACAACCCGCTCACTATTGTTCAGCCAACCTATGCACCGCCCCCGAACTTCTAACGCTAGTTTCTGGGTGAGTTTGCAGCAATTAAGGGGCTTTTAAAAATTCAACGGCGACCGATTGTTGCTCGAAGGCAAAGCACTTAATTTCGATCTTGGGAAAAAACTTATTCTCAATCGCCACTACTTTTTCAAGCCAAATTTTGTCCGTCAATACAGCGACTTTTTTAATATTTGCCAAGCCCATCTCAAACAGATATTTTATCTCTTCGAGCAGTGCACTGACTTCTATCCCGCCGATTGATTCAATTTTTTCCAGCAGCACAATATCCCCGTGCTGGACGATCTTTTGCTTACACTTTTCGAATATTCTGGTCATATCAGCTTTGCTGATTTTTCCTGAAACCCGAAACGCCACCGCGTTCTCTACGCCAATATCAAAGATTTCGACCATTTTGGCCCCCTCTGCTCGACAGGCTACTTTGTCTGTCACTAACAAGGCTATGTCGTACTAAACTTTGCACCGCTCTAACTTCAAGCACTTTTAAGCTGCGCGACGAACACTATCGCCTGCATTTTTTCCCGAATATTTTTAAAGCCAAATTCCTCCCCTATATCTTTTTCAACCGCAGCCACAATATCTGTTAGTGGCACTTGATGGTCTGCTGCTATCTGCACTCTGACCGGTGTTCCCAAGACAAACCCCAAGGCAACACTGCGCGCATCTGCGGCCAAGCTAGTGCGGGGTAATACTGAAATTTCAATATCGGCAAACCCCGCCTCGAACAACAGCCCTTTTATGGTATCTATGTTGTGAAAGCCAAAGGGAGTGGCAAAAAAATTGGGTGGATTATCACTTAGGCAATGACAGATGCAGCGGCTAGCGGTTTGAACCAGGTAATTGTGTTGAAGGGAATCCCAGACATTAAACAGTAGCACCCCCCCGGGCTTTAGTACTCTGGCAGCCTCTTGCATAGCACGTAGTTTATCAGGGAAAAACATCATACTAAACTGGCAGACCACTGCGTCAAAACAGTCATCATCAAAAGGTAATTGTTGTGCATCGCCCGTTTGAAATTCAATATTTTGCTGATCGCTGAACTTGCCCCTAGCCAGATCCAGCATATCCGGATTCAGATCTGTCGCCACTATGTGCACGCCCGCGGCCAGGATATCTCGAAGCTCTCTTGTCGCTATGCCGGTACCGGCAGCTGTTTCCAGAACCACACCGGCTTCAGGCACTTTCACTCTGGCACTGAGGTCGCGGGCGTATTGATCAAAAATCATCGGCCCCAGATACTTATCGTAGTAAAAAGGTATCTCTCCGACAAATGCTGAGTGCGAAGTTGTCATCACAGCCTCCAAAGTTCTCACCTTAAGGTGATTTACAAGGTAACGCTGCAAGTGATGCTATGTCGATAAACTAACAGCCCAAAATTAACTGTGGGCATTAAACTTTAGTTAGCTATTGTCTCTTGCGAGGGCATATCCCACATCGGCAGCATTTGCTCTATCTCATATCTATTTATCCGGTTTTTGCTTGCTTTGCACCGGTAGCATAATATGCACTAGTGGCGTATTATCCCACATCACATAGGCACCTCCCGCATAGGGGTCTCGGGATAATCCGTTCAACATTTGCCTATCGGGAACCAACATCATCATATGTGGCCCCTCCTGAACCCAAGTTCCACCATCATTTGGGTCAGTGGCTGCAGGGTTTTCATTATTCACCAGCGCATCCCCAGCCAGCATATAAGAAATCCCTACAATGTCGGTTGAAAACTCACTGCCATTGCCAGCAGCTTTCATCCATTTCATCCACACCGCATCATTGCACATAGGATGTTTATCCCCTGGAATCAAACCAATTCCCGGCAGGCAAGTCCAACCGTTGCTACCCTGACGTAAAATAGTGCCATCAACATCCATAATGGTGGCGTTCGCCGATATATCCAAAGGCGCTGCAGTCATAGCGCGGTCAATTTTTAGCTGATCACTCTCTCTCTCTGAACTATAAGCCGATGTAGCGCAGCATACTATAGCGGCAACTATGCTTAGTTTATTGAATTTCATTGCATTTTCCCTGCTGTAAACTCACCAAATGGTCCTTTGCTTGAACAGCCGCAGTCCCCTTATATTCAGTTAATAATGTCGGGGTACTGACAACTGTATTTGTGGCAGTAAAATTAACAGAGCAAGGTTTTAAGCCCAATAGGATATTCATCTATTTTCTGACTGGCTGTTCCCCGGCTAGTTACATTTTCTCAAAGACATATGCATTTTTAGGGTGCGCTTTAGGGTTTGAATTGCTAAAAAACGCTATGCTAGGCAATAAATAGTTCATAGATTTGAGTAGCAGAGCCAGCATGGCATTTACTTTAGCTCAAATTGTCGAAAGACAATTCAGAGGACGATGTTACATCAGACAAATTGCAGCCTGGATCAAACCCGAGGAAGGTCTATCTTACAGATCAACAAGGTAATGGATCATATTGTAAAGATAGATTGTACGGCGCCTCAGAAATCCGCGCATTTTCTGATAGCGATGCCCTGCCAGAGTATTTTCGCAGCTGTTGCAGCGAAAAAAAGCGCTATTCAGCGACGCTAAAATTTACTATCTATCAATTACTTAGAGAAAAATCTTGGTCAGTAGCTTTTTTCTACCGCAAGAGTCCTTTCAACTGGGCCAGCCGAGCTTTTTAAGATCCAATTCAGTAGCAGACACTAACACACCATTATTGTCCGCATACACGTACTCTCCAGGGTGAAAAGACACTCCGCCAAAACTGATGGGAACATTGAGATCACCAAGGCCGCGCTTATCCGTCTTTAACGGATGAGAGCCTATTGCTTGTACACCTATTTTAATACCGGACAGCGCATTAACATCACGCACACAGCCGTTGATAATGATGCCACTCCAACCGTTTGCGGCAGCTTTTTCAGCCAGCATATCTCCGAGAAGGGCATGGCGCAGTGAACCACCTCCATCGACAACAAGCACTTTACCGGCGCCGTCTAATGCCACTTGCTGGCGAATTTGAGAGTTATCCTCAAAGGTTTTAACTGTAACTATCTGACCATAAAATGTTTCTATCCCTGCAAAGTTAGCCAGCATCGGCTCGAGAATTTTAACCTTATGCGGATAGATGTCACATATTTCCGGTAATAAATCTTGCATTTGTCGCTCCCTTGCATTTCCAGTTAAATAAGCCGTTAAAGATAGCGAATCTTGTGTGTAACAAGCAATCACTAACTGCAAGTTACGACTATTTACACATGATTTATAACAACAAAAATTAAACTAGTTTCCAATAGCCGGCAATTTATCTCTGATCATTGGTTAAAATTATGCTAAAACTAAGCTAACCATTGTAAACATTTCCCAAGCAACATTTAAATCAACCCGCTATCTTTTGCATGGGTCGATTTAGATGTTGAAATATATTGAGAGCAAGATGAATAAGAGCAGTTACCCGGTAGCCGGGCAAAGTTTAGATATCACCCCAGCTATAGACTATCGCAGTGACACAGTCACAAAACCTAGCACCGCGATGCGTCAATTTATGAGTCAAGCCGCCGTCGGAGACGATGTTTACGGAGAAGACCCGAGCATCAATGCACTGCAATTACAAGTGGCCAAGTTATTAGACAAAGAAGCCAGTTTGTTTGTCCCCTCTGGCACAATGAGTAACTTGCTGGCGCTGATGGCGCACTGTCAACGCGGTGAAGAGGTTATCGTTGGCGATCACTATCATATTTTTAGTCATGAGGCAGGTGGCGCATCAGTGCTGGGCAGTATCGTCATGCAAAGCCTCAGTACCAGTGCTAAAGGTTACATCACCGCTGAGCAAGTAGCTGCAGCCATTCGCCCCGATGATGCCCATTTCGCCAAGAGCAAACTAATCTGCCTGGAAAATACTGTATCCGGCTTTGTGCAGCCTCAGGCTGAACTGGAAGCAATCGCAGTCTTAGCCAAGGAGAGGCATTTAAAAGTGCATATGGATGGCGCCAGATTAATGCACGCTGCGATTAAAACAAACAGCAGCCCGGCAGATCTTTGTAAACACTTAGATTCTGTCTCGCTGTGTTTGTCCAAAGGCCTAGGTGCGCCTGCGGGTTCTGTCCTCAGCGGCAGTAAGAGCTTCATCGCCCGCGCCAGCAGACTTAGGAAAATGCTCGGTGGAGGAATGCGTCAGGCGGGAATTATTGCCGCTGCTGGAATTTATGCCTTAGACAACAACCTGCAACGGCTGCAAGATGATCATCAGCTGGCATATTATTTTGCAACCCAACTGAATAAAATTGCCCCACTAAGCGTAGATTTGGCCAGTGTCGAAACAAACATGCTGTTCGTCGATTT
Source organism: Osedax symbiont Rs2 (assembly GCA_000416315.1). Lineage (GTDB taxonomy): Bacteria > Pseudomonadota > Gammaproteobacteria > Pseudomonadales > Balneatricaceae > Rs1. The sequence goes on from ASZI01000097.1 coordinate 14,004, forward strand.
CCCACTGGCCCCTGGAAAAACGGATCAGCAGAGTCTGGCTAAGTTTTTGATCAGCTCAGGGATTTGTATCGGCGATACTGTGCCTTGTCGGATTGTCGTGCACTTAGATATTTCTCGCAGTGACGTCGACAAAACACTGGCGGCTATTTCCGAGTATTATAGCGCCGGCTAAAACAGGCTGTGTAGTGTCTGCAGAGGGTAATTAGTACCAGAGCAGTTGAGACACTGCTCTGGGCTGCCATTGCCTGCAAACCGGGGGACAATACCCATTAACTCGATTTATCGGCAGCCGATAAAGCGTGCAAAGACGAATGTTTAGCAAAGCAGATTAACGCTTTATTAGCCGTCAAAGGAGCACTCAGTGGCTCACTGAACTTGTTTGTATGCTCCCAGGCGATGCTGTAGCAGACTCCATTTCGCCTCTGATCGGATCAACCCATCTGCAGCTTAGTTTTAGCGAAAATTAGTGCTAAGCAAAAACACTATTTTCGGCTCCAGACTAGACAAGCAAAGTAATTGTGTAACATAGTTTGTAATAATTTGCCTTTGTAATGGCACTGCACATCACTGAAGTTTAAAACTATATTTTGTTTATGAAAAAACTAACATTGGGCCTCAATCTAATCAGTAAATTAACCGCACTGGTAATCTGCCTGTACAGCTTAACGGCTGTTAACAGCCAGGCGCAGACAGTCGTGACCATCTCCTCGGGTGAATATCCACCTTGGACTGGTGTGGCACTCAAGCACGGCGGCTTTGTCAATCACGTGATTAGCGAGGCATTTAAGCGCCAGGGTTACCAAGTTAAATTCAGCTATTTCCCCTGGAAACGTGCTTTTGAAAGCGCCAAAAAAGGTCAGTTTGCTGCAACATCCTATTGGTACAAAAGCGCCGAGCGAGCTCTAGATTTTTATTACAGTGAGCCGGTCAGCTCAGAAAAATTAGTTTTTTTTCATCTAAAAGTGAAAAAAATAGCGCACTGGAAAAGTTTCGATGACTTAAAGGACTATCAGATAGGTGTTACCAGAGGCTATACATATACAGAAGAATTCTGGCTGGCGGCAAACGAAAAGCGCATCAATGTACAAATGGTGACCAGTGATCTGCAAAATTTCCGTAAATTGATCAAGGGTAGAATAGATTTAGTCCCCACTACTTTGTTTAACGGTTACAACCTGATTTCGAACGAGTTTGATCCCAGCCTAGCGCCAATATTCACTTTTCATCCAAAAGTAATCGCCGAAACTCAGGGACATTTACTTTTCTCTAAGAAGCATCCTCAGGCCGAAAAGCTAGTGGCAGCATTTAACCGCGGCTTAGCACAACTAAAAGAAGAAGGGCTGTACAGAAAATTTTTTGATGACCTGCTGACAGGTAAATACAGCAATTAATAGAGCCTGTTTTGCAAAACGATCACCACTGAAGCTCAGCTCAGTGGCCTACGTAAAAGATAGAAAATTAATTCATTTCCGGCAGAACCTGATCGGCAAATATTTCCTCTACTTGTAAACGATTTTCACAACTGATCACTTGTTTTACCACCTCGGGGGTTAAGTGCGGGGCGAACAAGCTGATAAATTCATACATATAGCCCCTGAGGAAAGTACCTTTTCTAAACCCTAGCTGGGTGGTACTTGACTCAAATAAATGGCTGGCATCCAACGCCACTAGATCTGAATCTACCTTTGCATCGTAGGCCATGCTCGCAATAATCCCCACCCCCAAGTTTAAGCGCACGTAAGTTTTTATCACATCGGAATCAACCGCAGTAAACACTACCTTAGGCTCTAACCCCTGCTGTGAAAAAGCATCGTCCAACTTGGAGCGGCCGGTAAAACCAAACACATAAGTCACTATCGGATGAGCAGCTATATCTTTTAGCGTCAGCTTCGACACTTGCGTCAGAGGATGATCTTTAGGTACCACCACCGATCGATTCCAGCGATAGCAGGGCATCATAATCAAATCACTGAAATGACTGAGAGCTTCAGTGGCGATGGCAAAATCGACATTACCATCGGCGGCCATCTCAGAAATTTGCATCGGGGTTCCCTGATGCATATGCAGTGATACATCGGGATAGCTTTTAATAAAATTAGTGATAGCCGGGGGCAGAGCATAGAGCGCCTGAGTATGTGTTGTGGCAATTGATAAGCTACCTTTGCGCTCATCGCAGTACTCTTGAGAAACCTTTTTAATACTTTCAACTTTTTGCAGCACTTCTCCGGCAATCTTTAAAATTGCCTCTCCCGCCGGAGTCACCCGGGTTAAATGCTTACCACTGCGAGCAAAAACTTCCACTCCTAGCTCTTCCTCCAATAAGCGTATTTGCTTACTGATACCCGGTTGTGAGGTGTATAAACTCAGCGCAGTGGCCGATACATTAAGGTCGTGTTTCGCCACTTCCCAAATATACTTAAGCTGTTGAAGCTTCATTATTATAATTTCCCTTAAGGTAACTCTCAGGTTTTGTTTAGGTGCTTTTCATTTTACTCAGGCGATCAATAACTCTATACAGCCTTGATTTTACCGGGGCTTTGTCACTGGAATATTAATCACCCTTTTTTCGAGCATCTTTATCGCATTAGAGCTTAGATTTAAGGCGGCGAATTTCTTCATCCTGAGAAATACTTCTCTTCTCTAAATTGACCACTTTTAACTGAGCGCGCTGCAACTCGTCGGCGACACTGCGCAACTCATTGCGCATTAAGTTTTCTCTGCGGCCCCATTCAGTGGCACTGTTTAAGGCTTTTTGGTTCAAACGTTTAACTTCAGCGTCTTGCTCTTTAACCTTTTGTTCTAAGCGCTTAGCTTTGTTAGTTTCTGCTAACAGTGCTGAAGAATTACTGGACAGTTCTCTGGACTGAGTCATACCCAACTGTTTTAACACCTTAAGCTCTTCATCCTGGGAGCGAATAAGGGTATGTTGGGTATCAATGCGTACTTCATGACGAGCAATTTCAGATAACAGATCATGATTCTTTTTTGTAAGTGTCGTCTCTTTAGTACCGGCATCATCTCGCAGCTTTTCCGAGGCGTTACGATAATAGCGCGCATCGGCCTCAGATTTACTGATTTGATCCAAAGAGTGGCGCTGGTCTTCCTTGATCCGCTGTTCAAAGGTGCGCTTAGCGTCTTCATGAGCTTTACGTAAATGCACTAAGTCATTTTCTAACTTGGCCCTTAAATGCTCTTCTTTCTTGCGACTGGTAGCTTCAGAAACAATAGCAGCTTTCATCACACTGAGTTCTGCATCGACAGAGCGGCTGTGAATTTGTGAGTCTTCCAGCTTCAATTTAATTTCACGCAATTGGGTTTCAACTAAACTGCGTTTGTTATGACTGTCTTTGAGACTCTCTTCAGCCAGTTGCCGCACTTCTTCGTTGGCATGATTTAAGGTACGAGAATCGGCGCGCAATCGGGTCTCTGCCTCTTCTACCGCCTGTTGCCAGATTCGACCAAATGCTCCACCGAGTGATTCAGGTAAACCAGGCACTGATACCATCTGATCATTGAGACTCAGCTTCTCTGGTATGGTATGCCACCATTGTTGTAGCTGCTTTTCCACAACACTATCAGCCAGTCCGGTTGAAGAGACGATGCTGTCAATGGTGGGTTGCTCTCCGCGCATTAAAAGACTTTCTGCGCTGGTAAAAACGAGCTCTTTTTCCATGAATTTAAGACCTTTGCTCATACTGATTGTGTTGTTGTGCCAATTGATCGACAGCAACGGTTAAATTTTTCTCAAGGGGTGCTTTAAAGAACAGTTTTTCCCCATCGGCCAAAGTCACTGACAGTGAAGCGGCATGCAAAAATAGCCGTTTAACCCCCTGCTTACGCATATCACTATTAACAGTCTCAACACCGTATTTGTCATCGCCAATAATCGGATGGCCGGCAAATTGAGCATGCACTCTAATTTGGTGAGTCCTGCCGGTAATAGGTTTAGCTTCAACTAAGGTAGCGACATTGGCAAAACGCCTCAGTACTTTAAACAAAGTGATAGAAGCTTTGCCATCTTCCAGCACTTTTACCACCCGTTCACCAGAACTTAATTCGTTTTTCCTCAACGGAGCATCAATTTTTTGAGCACTGGCATCCCATCTTCCAACCACTAATGCATGGTATGTTTTAGAAACTCCTGTGCCCTGACGTAACGCCTCGTGTAGATGGCGTAACATACTGCGTTTTTTTGCCACCATGATGCAACCTGACGTATCCCGATCTAAACGGTGCACTAACTCCAGGAAGCTCAAACTGGGGCGCATTTGCCGCAGTGCTTCAATCAAACCCAAGTGAATACCACTGCCGCCGTGAACGGCCAGCCCAGAAGGCTTATTAATCACTAATAGTGCATCAGATTCGTAGAGCACTGAGTCTTCAAGGCGCGCTAACAGTTCTTTGCTGACAGAAACCGGATCTCCTTGTTGGGCAGTTCTCACCGGCGGGATGCGTACCAGATCACCGCTGCGTAATTTTGTATCAGGTTTAACCCGACCTTTATTAACTCTTACCTCCCCTTTGCGAACAATGCGATAAATCATTGACTTAGGAACACCTTTTAACGCTGTCCGCAAGAAATTATCTATACGCTGGCCATCCTGATCTTCTGTCACATCTAAAAACCGTACTTTAATATTTTCCGGTTGGGGAGCGCTAGTTTCGGGCTCGATAACGCGTTCTGTGCTTGCAGCAGCTGTTTTCTTACTCGCGGGCTTGGCAGGGCGCTTAAAATTACGTTGTGCATTTTGTCGCGACATTCTTTTTTTACTTGGCATATTTAATAAAAACTACTGTCCTTAATTGATACGATTTAGCTAGGTAAAAGACTAAAAGTCAGGCATCTTCTGGCCCATAGGGGCTTACAGAGGTACGCCAGACTTGTTCACATGTTCCTAAGCTGGTATTCTACCGCTGCTTGGTCTTTAATGCTTTAGCTAAATGCGATAAATACATCTAATAGAGTGTTTTTTTTCTGTTTTTTAATGCAATTATTTCTCATTTAGCCGCAGCGGACAAAATTTCAAAGTTGCAGAGCAGCAATGACCGAGTGGATTATGTTTCAAGCTAAGTATTTAGCAGTGAAAACTACAATTCCAAATGTTGTAATTGTCATTCTAATGCTATTTATAGCGAACTTAACTTCAAACAAATCCAGTTAGGAATACCCTATTTAACAGGTATTGTTTAGCGACTTCGCAGTATTGCGTTGCAGAATACTTAGTGACAGTAATATCAACTATCACCCTATTAGTATTCCTAAGTCTAAGCTAAATGATGCTTAAAGTTTGAGTACAGATACACAGTATAACCAAGATTGTTGACAACAGTAGAGATGTGCTATTGCCCGGAACCTGGTTTGATTATTCATACCAGAAACAGCGAATTTTAACAAAAATATAGGCAATAGATTCCGCTACTGTAGATGTATAATACCTTCGGCACTGAGCCTGAGGCAGAGTTGAGTATTCATGAGTGTAGATGCCTAATTGCGTTTGCTTTTGAATAACTCCTTTTGCCTTTCAATGGGGAGGGTTACATCGATATTGAAAACTGCTTTGGCAATATAAGTGATATTTGTGCTCAGTTATGAGCCCTTAATAATTGATGGCAGAAATGATTTTGCACGGTAGACAACAACTAGCTTCGGCTGGATATTTGTTGTCTCAATACAAGTTATTGTTTTAAAAATCTTATTAAGCGCTCCACTACCGAGAGTGCAAAAATGAAAAGAATGTTGATCAACGCAACTCAACCTGAAGAGTTGCGTGTAGCCCTAGTAGACGGGCAAAAATTATACGATCTGGATATTGAATCCAGCAACCGCGAACAAAAAAAATCTAACATCTACAAAGGTAAGATTACTCGCGTTGAACCCAGCTTAGAAGCTGCCTTTGTCGACTACGGTTCAGAGCGACACGGTTTCCTTCCGCTCAAAGAAATTTCTCGTGAATACTTCAGTAAAAGTCCTGCACGTGGAGGACGCCCTAACATCAAAGATGTTATCCGTGAAGGCACTGAAGTTATCGTTCAAGTTGATAAGGAAGAGCGAGGCAACAAAGGAGCTGCTCTGACTACCTTTATCAGCTTGGCTGGTCGCTACTTAGTACTGATGCCTAATAACCCGCGAGCAGGTGGCATCTCGCGACGTATTGAAGGTGAAGATAGAACAAACCTGAAAGCGGCTCTAGATGGTGTCACTATCCCTGATCGTATGGGTATAATTGTACGCACAGCAGGGGTCGGTCGCTCTTCTCAAGACTTACAGTGGGATTTAGATTATCTAAATACACTCTGGGACGCAATTAAGCAGAGCAGCCAAAAACCTTCTCCGTTTCTTATCTACCAAGAGAGCAACGTTATTATTCGCGCAATTCGCGACTATTTGCGTGCCGACATTGGTGAAGTACTGATTGATACGGACCGCGCTTACAACGAAGCGTTAGTTTTTGTCCAGCAAGTAATGCCGACTTATGAAAACAAACTCAAGCGCTACCAGGAAGAGGTTCCACTGTTTAATCGCTTCCAAATTGAGTCGCAAATAGAAACAGCCTTTGAGCGTGAAGTAAAACTTCCCTCTGGCGGATCTATCGTTATCGATCCTACAGAAGCGTTAGTTTCTATCGACATTAACTCCGCTAAAGCAACCCGCGGAAGCGACATCGAAGAGACCGCACTGAACACTAACCTGGAAGCCGCTGAAGAAATTTCCAGGCAATTAAGACTGCGTGACATCGGTGGATTAGTTGTTATCGATTTCATCGATATGACTCCGATCAAACACCAAAGAGCGGTAGAAGATCGTCTTAAAGATTCACTCAAGCTGGATCGCGCCAGAGTACAAATGGGCCGCATCTCCCGCTTTGGTTTACTTGAAATGTCCCGTCAGCGTCTTCGTCCGTCCCTGACAGAGTCTCGCGGTATAGTCTGCCCACGCTGCAGTGGCCAGGGATCGATTCGCGATACCGAATCTATTGCCCTATCCATTATGCGTCTGATAGAAGAGGAGTCAGGAAAAGATCGCACATCGCAAATAAGAGCTATCTTGCCGGTACAAGTTGCCACCTACTTGCTTAATGAAAAACGTCGTATCATCCACGATATCGAACTTCGACAAAAAGTACGCGTAGTGATAGTGCCCAATCCAAATATGGAAACACCGCATTATGAAGTTGTGCGCTTGCGCGACGACCACTCAGTTACTACAACTAACGATACCAGCTACAGCTTACAGCCTGAACCTGAGCCTATCGAGCATTTCACTCAGAGCGAATCTGAGAACTTGGTCAAGCGCGAGGCGGCAGCAGTGCAATCTGTAGCACCAAAAACCCCTGCACCTACAGCTACCGAGCCTAAAACAACAGCGCCTCCTGCCGTAGCTGCTTCTACAGAGGTCGCCACGAAAGCAACGCAAGAAAAACCTAAGACCGGCTTAATACAGAAGTTATTAACCTTATTAGGTTTAGGTAGCTTATTTGAAGAAGAGAAAAACCCGAAGCGCAAGCCTGCAGATAAAGCTCGTCGATCAGGGCAAAATCGCAAAGGCCGCGATAGCGGATCAAAATCAAGAGGCAACCGCAATTCTCGCCGACCTTCGCGCAGCGACCGCGATGATGACAAACGTAACGGCAGACAAGATGAAGTCATTACCATTGCCGCTGAAGAGTCTTCAGTTATTCCTGAAAGCAAGAGCAGTGAAGAAAACAAATCGGGGCGTCGCCGCAACCGTCGAGGCAGCGAAAACCGTAAACCAAAAACTGAACGTCAAAACACAGCTGAGACTGACAACACCGAATACACAGCAGCTCCTAGCGGGCGCGGTAAACGTCGTCGCAATCCCAATCGCAAAGCCAATCGGAATTTGGTAGAAAATTCTGATGCTTTAAATCCAACAGAGGCAAGTGCTTCTCAAGCGATTGGTACCGATACTGTTGAAGTAGAAGCAGTAGTTGAAGCAGTAGTTGAAGCGCAGAACGAGAGCAAAGCGAAGGACAAGTCTGATAGCAAAAAGTCCGCAACTGGCAACAGAAGAAAGCGCCCAACTGAAGCTAAGGCAATACCAAGTCTGAGCTCAGAAGAACACGCTAAAGCTTCAGCCGATTTAGCGGCTGCCATTGCTAACAGCAACTTAGCCAATGACACTTCTGCCCAGTCTGAAGTTGATACAGTTATCAGCACTGAAACAACAGTTGCAGAAGAAGCTGTCGTCTCTGAAG
>ASZI01000098.1 GCA_000416315.1 Osedax symbiont Rs2
ATTCTCAACTGAGATTCGAACCTTGCAAATATGGAGTTTTATGCTGCCCAGTAATAAAATAATCGTCGCTTTAGATTTTGACTGTATGTTGCAGGTACAACAATTAGTTACTGATTTGGGAGATTTGGTTGATACTTACAAGGTAGGCCACCAGCTATTTACCATGGCGGGACCTGACGTTATCAGATACCTCAAGCAACAAAATAAAAAAGTATTTCTCGATTTGAAATTGCTAGAGATAACCAACTCTGTTAGTAAAGCAGTACATAATGCAGGTCAATTAGGCGTGCATATGATCAGCGTACACGCAACCGGCGGCGCCGCTATGCTGCAATCCGCAGTAGCGGCAAGCAGCCATTACCCTGGCTTAAAAATACTGGCGCTGACAGTAGTGACAGGATTAGAAGACTGTGACTTATCCGAGATAGGCTTTGCCTACAACAGCGCTGATCTCACATTGAGGTTAGCAAAACTTGCTCACAGCAGTGGCTGCCACGGTATTATCTGCTCGCCCTTAGACTGTAGGAAATTAAGAAGCGTCGTGGGGGAGCAGCTATTATTGGTGACTCCGGGGATCAGACCTGCTGGCAGCCAAGAGCAAGACCAAAAGCGGGTGGGCACTCCAGCACAGGCGATTATTAGCGGTGCATCTGTGCTGGTAATTGGTCGCCCCATTACTCAGGCAGCGCAGCCAAAGGTAATAGTTGCCAGAATAATCTCATCTTTAGCTAATGCCCTTGAGAATTAAAGCATGCCGCTCAAATTAGTTACAACGCAAACCTTAACAAACATTGTTATTCTGCTTTTAATACGGGCTGTAATAATTGCTGCCAGGAACGTGACAGAGCAGAATATTCTTCAATGCATAACTCAGCCCGTTCTGCTGATAACTCCAACTGCTCTGGGATATCGGCATATCCTTGTGGGTCGCTTCCGTAAACATGACACATAGCTGCGTAAAAGCGCTGCGAATCTAAGCTGTGTTCATCCCAATAATCTTCTTCAGTGACAACCTCGCTGTCGCTACTTTCTAGATCAAATAAATCGGCAGCACTAATCACTATTTCCTGCCCTCCTGCAAAAAAATCGATCAGTAATACCGAGGCCAAACTGTCTGCTGCATCTTCTTCACGCCCTACAACAGGTATCTGCTCAAGGTGTATAACTGCGTGAGCAAATTCATGAATTAGAGTATGTTTCAATGAGTCGGCCACCGCCTGAGAGACACTGACACCGGTTTCTTGGTACTGCGCCTGAGTAAAGCGGTACTCAATTTCCTCTACAAATGAATAAGGTAACTGTATTTGCCCGTCACCGTTATACAGAGGTCCATCCTCCCCACCCACTAACAATTCTATTGTCTGCTCTAAAGAAAAGAACTGATTAAAAAAATCAACCACGCTGGTGATGCTTTCAATAGTATTGGCTTTGGTGGCTTCACTCACTGTTGCTGCAGAATCTGTTTTAGCAAAAGAAACGGTCATCGCCACCCCCGCATGCGCAGCAACAACACTAAAATTGAGGAAAATGGCAACCAGTATTTTTTTAATTTGCATAGCTTCTCCTTGTTTAGATTATGGATTACAGAGTTTTTATTCAGTTAAAGTACAGCAAATATAGCGATAACCGATGTGAAATCATAGCTTGAAAATAATTTATTCAGAACATATGAATGCTTAACAGGCAGGCGATGACTTAAAAAAAATTAAACCTTAGCCCAATACTCTGCTGTACAACAAATGCCAATAGCGATATCTTGAACGCCCTCACGCTCAGTAGCAGCCCTTAAAGGATTAAAAGTGTTTACCGGAATTATACAAAGCATTGCCACTATAGATAAGATAAGCGACAACAATGGCCTGCGAACTTTCGAGATAGAGTTTGCCCAAAATTTTTGCCAGGGTTTAGAAATAGGTGCCAGTGTATCCGTGGACGGTGTCTGCCTTACAGTGACGACACTGCTCAGTGACAACCGCGCCAGCTTCGACGTTATGTTGCAGAGTTTACTGGTCACTACCCTCAGTGATTACAGCGCAGGCACGCAAGTCAATGTAGAGAGAGCCGCCAAAGACGGCGCTGAAATAGGCGGCCACCCGCTGTCAGGGCATATTGACTTTCATACCCCGGTCGCTGATATAACATTAATGCAAGACAACTACCGCTTGCGTATTTGTGTCAGCAAGCAGTGGCTGCGCTACATCTTCCCCAAAGGCTATATCGCGATTAACGGCGCCAGTTTAACCATTGCCAATGTCGACAAAAAAGCTGGCTGGTTTGAGGTCTGGTTGATTCCAGAAACGCTGCGCATGACCGTTTTTAAAGACAAAGGGGTCGGCCAGCATTTAAATATTGAAATCGAGCGCGGCACCCAAGTAGTAGTAGACACAGTGCGCGACACTTTGGAGGAAAATTTAGGCAAGCTGTATCCAATGCTGGAACAACTGCTAGAGCAACAGGGAATAGATATCAACTCCCTGGCATCTGACAATCTCGCTGTTGAGTTAACCCACAAGCCAGAGAGTAAAGATAAATAGCCGCTGTTCGAATAACGAGGTTAAACAGTATGAAACTTAGTAGCAGTGCTCTCATTTTTGATCTCGATGGTACTATCAGTGATCCCAGTTTAGGCATCTGTCGCAGTTTTAATCACGCCTTGCAAACATTTGGTTTCGCCACTCTTGCCGATTCCGTGATTAGCAATGAGATAGGGCCACCATTAGATGTCAGTTTTAAAAAATTAGTGCCCGCTCTTAATGAGCAACTAATCCCTGGCCTAGTGACAGCTTACCGAGAACGTTATGCAGATGTCGGCTACTCTGAGAATACAGTTTATCCGCAGATTCCGATGGCGCTGGAAAAACTGACAGCGGCGGGATTTCAGCTGGCTGTTTGCACTTCTAAAAGAGTCGACTTTGCCACTAAAATCTTATCGATGTTCGAGCTACTGGATCATTTCAGCTTTGTTGATGGTGGCGATATCGGCATATCTAAAGGGCAGCAATTGTCGGCACTACTTACTCAACAAAAAATCGACACTCAGGCCATTATGATAGGCGATCGAAACATCGATATTTTAGCAGCGCAGCAAAATTCGCTTCGCTCAATCGGTGTTTTATGGGGCTTTGGCGCCCATCAAGAATTGGCAGCCGCCAAGGCAGATCATATAGTGCACAACGTTTGCGAATTAAGCGGTTGTTTCCTGTAACTGCTTTTCTCGATTCTGGACTACAGATTGATTAACTGAATATAATTATTAGATACAAAGGAAAATAGCATGTTAGATTTATCAACTTGGCTACTGTTTTTAAGTGCCGCATTTGCACTGGCTTTTGCACCTGGCCCCGGGATGTTATATGTACTGTCCAGAACTATGACTGGCGGTAAATCTGCGGGACTAGCATCTACTTTTGGCGCCTCGGTTGGCGGTTTGTTGCATGTATTTGCCGCGGCGCTGGGTGTCTCGGCAATCTTGGCCACTTCGGCACTGGCCTTTTCACTGGTCAAATGGATTGGCGCGGCGTTTTTGATCTTTTTAGGCCTTAAAATGCTCTACTGCGCCTATAAAGGTGATCTGCAAAATTTAGCTAAAGAGAGTAAAACAGCTGCTGGAGCAAGGACTCAATCCAATTTTAAAAGCGCTTTCTTGCAGGGAATTTTGGCTGAGGCACTCAATCCCAAAACTGCAATTTTCTTTCTCGCTTTTATCCCTCAATTTGTCCAACCCGAAACAGGCTCAGTTTTTAGCCAGTTTGTAGTCTTAGGTGTGCTGGTGGTGGCCATTAATGCTATTCCGGATTTTCTAATCGTCGGGTTTTCCAAGCCGGTTGAGAAACTGTGGAACTCAAGCTATCGTTTTCGTATTACTCAACAATCAATATCAGGCAGTTGTCTGATGGGATTAGGGGCATACTTAGCACTGTCTGATAACAGCAGTGTAAGTGAGAAAAGTTAAAAGTTAACCATGGGGCGGTCTATGCAGCATAGCGACCTAAGTTTAAAACTGCCGGTTATACCAGCGGATGTACAGTGTAAATTCGACGCATACCCGGCGCAGGTGCAGGATACTTTGCTGCAGCTGCGCTGCATTATTATGCAGCTGGCCAGTGATCTAGCCGTCACTAAATTAGCAGAGAGCCTCAAATGGGGCCAGCCTAGTTATCTTGCAGCTGGCGGTAGCACAATCAGATTTGATTGGAGTAGCAAAAGCCCGCAACAGTACAGAGTGTGTTTTATTTGCAGTACTTTATTAATAGAGACCTTTAAAGAACTTTACCCTAGCACTTTTTGCTACGAGGGAAACCGGGCAATAGTATTCCAACTAGGGCAAAAAATTCCTCTGCTGGAGCTTAAACACTGCCTGTCGATGTCACTTAACTATCATAAAATCAAAAAACTGCCATTATTGGGAAACTAGCTGCCAGAGTAGCGAGGGTCGACAACCAGTGTCGATTGAAAGTGCTGTTGACAACAGTCATCAATCTCATTTTTTTAAAAGCTGCCCTATAAAACAATGAGTTTATTACTATAACAACAGTGTTAACGATTGCTGTATTGGGGGGGCTAATAGATAAATTGACTTTTTGCTCAGCAACATTTACCCGCACACCGCTAAATCATTAAATAATGGAAAAAACGAGCGAATACTATGTATCAGCTACAGGTACTACAAACAGAGCACTGGCAGAGGTTATTAGAATTCGAACTGGACAACCAACAGTGGTTTGAGAAGTGGATTTCGCCAAGACCTGAAGGTTTTTATCAGCGACAGATTTTTTTGCAAAATATTAAAAGCTTAGTCAGGCAGAGCCCTGATACAGATTATGCGATGTACTTATATTTTGATGCGCAAAACATCCTCGGCCGCTTCAACATCATTAACATTGATAGAAAAACAGCTGAAATTGGTTATCGCCTGGCCGAGCGAGCAACCGGTAAAGGCATTGCAACTACAGGTCTGCAAGCACTAATGGTCGAAGCAAAAAATCGATTGAAACTGCAACAATTGACTGCCAGAGTCACCATTGACAATATAGCATCGCAAAAAGTACTGCTCAATAATGGCTTTGTGCGACAGCAAAATACTGATAATTTCATCCTAGTTAACGCGGTAGAGATTGAAGTTCTGCACTTTAACGTACAGCTTTAGGGTGAAACACATGGCTAATATCGAATCCTTATTGTTAGCTGATGATCCAGATTGTGCCACTATAGTTGCACAGTGGTATTTTGATCAGTGGATTAGTCGGCGCTCAGATACACCACTGCAGGAAGTACTGGAAAATGTCTGCGCATCAGTCAGTACACTGGGCGCTCCGATGATCGTATTGATCAAAAAAAATAAACAGTTGGTTGCAGCGGCGCAATTAAAAATACGCGAGATGAAAATATACCCGCAGTACGAGCACTGGATAGGAGGTGTTTATGTTCGCTCGCAAAACAGAGGTATGGGTATTGCCGCACTGCTGGTAAAAGAAGTTATCAGCCAGGCCAAGCTGGCGAGAATTGATACTTTGTACCTGCAAACAGAAGATTTAAGCGGTGGTATATACGCCATGCTGGGCTTTTTGCCGCTAGAGCAAGTTCATTATGATGGCTACAATGTCTTAATAATGAAATACGATGTTTGTAGTATCAAAGCATAACACCCCATATCAGATCCGCTTTCCAAGGAGTTCTTCAGAGAATGATACGTCCAGCACTTGCCGGTGATTGCATAAATTTAGCCGCATTATCGATTCAGGTATGGCTTAATTCCTACGCCCGCGATGGGGTAAGAAACGGGCTTTCTGAATATGTATTCAATACATTTAACCAACAGCACTTTGAGCAACTGCTAACTAAACAAGACTATCAAATATTGGTGTATGAACAACAAGAGCACTTATTGGGCTATATTGCGGTGGACCTCAAGTCACAATTTGAAACACAGGCTAACGGCTACGAAGTCGATACATTATATGTACAAAATCGCCACCAAGGTAAAGGCATCGGCAAGCAGCTGTTGCAAGCTGCCAGTAGATTACACGGTAAAAACTACTGGTTAACCACTTGGGTTGGCAACCTAGAAGGCCTTAGTTTTTACCTACATTTGGGTTTTAAAGACATCGGTGAGTACTTCTTTGAATTAGAGGGTGACCAGCATGAAAACCGAGTACTAGCTTTTAAAGGGAAATAAGCAGTCATTATGCCTTATATCCTAAGGCCATTTAATAGGGAGAGAGTCCAACATGAAGATTAGCTATAAGGTACTCACTGGAGAGCACTCTGAGCAGTACCGAGCGTTGAGGCTGCAGAGCTTAAAGCTATACCCAGAGGCCTTCTGTGCCGTTTACGCCGAGCAAGTACAGCTAGAGAAACTCTATTTTCAACAGCTGATGGAAGATGATGTTCAGGAACATTTTATGTTTGGCGCATTCGACGATCAGCAGCTGGTGGGGCTCTGTGGCTTAATCACTAATACCCAGCGATTACTCAAGGCCGCAGAGATAATACAAATGTATATCAATAAAGACTACCGCCGCCTGGGAATAGGCTTGGCATTAATCAGTCAAGTATTAGACACTGTCAAGGCTCGAAAACTCACCGATATTGTGCTGTTAGAAGTACTCAAGGACAACAGTAGCGCTTATGAGGCTTATCTAAAGGCGGGTTTTAGAGTCAATGAAAAGCTTTCAGACCCTGAGATCAGCTGGATAATGGAAATTAAAGTCTAAAAGCCAACAACATTTTCAAAAAGGATATTTTGCTATGCGCAAGATTTTTCTTTTGCAAAAGAGTATTCGCTAATTTGCTATGGCAACAGCTTGCACTGGATGGATTGGCCGCAGGTTTTTGCAAAATTCAAGCGCTCACTTCAACCCCAAGGGCTATTAGCGATCATCACTGAAGGACATCTGTGCGGGCTGTCAGTAGCAGATCAAGTTCATCAATTAGTCGCTACTTTCTCGACAAATCAAGATTTTCAACCGTTTTCATTGATAGAATTATTACAATCAAACAATTTTTTTCGTATAATCGGCCAGCAAATTTGCGATAAGACCCCGTTTAGTCAATCCCTCGATGATTTCGTTAGCTCATTTCACGCCAGAAATGGCCTGTCTATTGAACGAATGGGTATAGACAAAGCCCAGCAGTTCGATCTTCAGATAAGCGAGATTGTGCGGCTTATCACCCGAAACGGGAAAGTTCATGGTTATACACAAGCTTGTGTCACTTGAGGCTGTGCTATATAAGTCTAATGATCGCAAAATACATTTAACCTCTGCAGCTGCACTGCAGACATTATTTCCACTGGTAGAATCAATAAAATGGCCGTACTTGAAATCCTCGTAGCACCCCACCCGAAACTAAAAATCAAAGCCACTGAAGTCACTGATGTGAGTACAGTGCAGCAGCTGATAGATGACTTGTTAGATACTATGTACGATACTGAGGACGGTATAGGTCTGGCGGCGACTCAAGTGGGCAGCAAACATGCTGTTGTTGTTATCGACATCTCGGATGAGCGCAATGAACCACTGGTATTAATCAATCCTGAGGTAGAAAGCGGCGACAGCCTTGAATCCGGGCAGGAAGGTTGTCTTTCTATCCCAGGCTATTACGCCGACGTTGAGCGTTACACCCATGTAATAGTGACAGCGTTGGATAGAGAAGGTAAGCAGATACGTATCGAAAACAATGACTTTTTAGCGATTGCTATGCAACATGAAATCGATCACTTAAAAGGCAAGCTATTTATCGATTACCTGTCTCCCTTAAAGAAAAAAATGGCACTTAAGAAAGTCAAAAAATTTATTTCTTGATCACTGCCACCAAGAGGATTAAAGATGACGGGCTTTCGCTCTGCGCAGAGCCTGCTAACAGTTTCGAGACAAATCTTGAACGCCCCCATGCTGGATAAAACATTTATGTTGGAGGCACTGCAACTTTCAAAACAGGCACTGCCCGATTGTCGCCCCAACCCGCCTGTCGGCTGTGTGTTAGTTAGAAATCAGCTGATTATCAGTAGAGGATATACCCAGAAACCCGGTGCGATACACGCAGAGGCACTAGCGCTGGAAAAACTGTCTAAGCCAATGTCCGATGTAACCGCTTATGTTACTATGGAGCCCTGCTCTTTTGTTGGTCGCACCCCGGCATGCGCACAGAGTTTAATTGACAGTAGCGTCTGAAGGGTTGTCATAGCAATTCTAGACCCAGACCCGAGAAACAGTGGTGCTGGAATGGCAATGTTAGAGGCGGCTGGGATTGAGGTTGAGTTGGGCGTTGCTGCAACAGAAGTACAAACTTTTCTCAGCCCTTATCTATGCTCAGCAGTTGTCAATTAAGCACTGACAACTGTGATATTCCAACAAGTTTTCAGAACAAGCAACCAAAAAACAATTCAGCAAAAGTTAACAAAACACTCAGCAATCATTAAGTTTAGTTAACCAAAAACGACAGCACTGGGTAATTTTACTCGCCAAAAAGTCTAAAAACAGCTGATTTATTGGCAACTATTTGCTATTTATTACCCATTTTTTCTTATCCGAAACTTTTTCTCACCTTTATTTGCAAAATATATAGTTGTCATAGGTATTTTGTATAATAAAATTTACTACAAAAAACGGGAAATCGAACAAAAAAACCCACACTTTTCGTATAATGCAGTAAATATTACCAACAACACTTGATACAGTTAAAAACAACAGCTAATCAGATTCATTTTATTATGAATCAGTATTCAATCCTTGGTCGTTTCTATGATAGAGTTCAGCAGTCTTAATTAAACATGAAGGCTCGATAGCTTTTTTTACCCCGAGCCCGGAAATTTGTAATGCAAATTGTTCATGCCATATTTGAATAACTTTCATGAATTATCATGCTAGTTAGAAATAATTGATGAACTTACAGGCGCTTTCAGGTCTAAACCAGAACGTTCTGAAATATGTCATTACATAATCTAAAACCTTATGAGGATAGTACTTTGATCGATAATAAAAATAACTTTAAAAAAGTAGCAATGGCTACTGCAATTGCAGCGGTTACAGCATTCACTTCTATGTCAGCCTTTTCGGCAGCCCACCCAGTCACAGGTGAGGAACTAGCAACAGATCAAAGCTATACATACCGTTTACTTGATGGTATTCCAACCATTGACCCCCAGTTAGTTGAAGGTGTTGAAAGCTCTGTAGTCGTTCGTGATCTTTTTGAAGGTCTTCTGAATCAAGACGATCTTGGTAATAACGTACCTGGTGTCGCTAAGAGTTTTGACCTATCTGAAGATAAAAAAACCTACACTTTTCATTTACGTAAATCCAACTGGTCAAATGGCGACCCTGTAACAGCCAATGATTTTGTTTACGCTTGGCGTCGTGCAGTCGATCCTAAAACAGCTTCTCCTTATTCTTGGTACATGGAGATGATGGCCATTAAAAACGGCGCCGCTGTGATTAAGGACAAAATGGATCCTAAGGAATTAGGTGTTAAAGCTATAGATGACTACACTTTTGAGGTGACTCTTGAAGCACCATTACCCTACTTCCCGGGCATGGTTACTCACACCACTACATTCCCAAGCCACCAAGCTACCGTTGAGAAGTTCGGAAAAGATTGGACTCGTCCAGAAAACATTGTAGGTAACGGTGCCTACACACTGACAAGCTGGACTCTAAAAGAAAAGAATGTCCGTGAGAGAAACGCCAAATACTGGGACAATGCCAATACTATTCTAGATAAAGTTACCGCCTTGGTCATCAACGATGAAAACCAAGCGCTAATTCGCTTCAAAGCCGGCGATCTTGACAAGACTGAAATCCCAGCCGGTCAATACCCGTCAATGAAGAAGTCTAATCCTTCAGAAGCTTATTCATTCCCACGTCTATGTAACTACTACTACACTTTTAACTTGTCCGATTCTGGACCAGAAGCTTTTAAAGACGTACGTGTAAGAAAAGCACTGTCTTACGCGCTAGATCGCAATGTTATTGTCAACAACGTAACAAAAGGTGGCCAAAAGCCAGCTTACACTTTCACGCCTGCGGCTACAGCTAGCTTTGAAGTGCCTGCGGTAGATTACGCATCCTGGACGCAAAAAGACCGCGATGCTAAAGCAAAAGAGCTTTTAGCAGCTGCTGGTTACAATAAGGAAAACCCTTTAAAGTTTGACATGATCTACAACACTGATGAAGCGCATAAGAAAATTGCTACTGTCATCTCACAAATGTGGAAGCAAAAGCTAGGTGTAAACGCTGTATTAGCCAATCAGGAATGGAAGACTTTCTTAGATACTCGTAAGAAACAAGCTTTCCAACTGGCGCGTGGAGCATGGTGTGGTGACTACAACGAAGCCTCTACTTTCCTAGATCTGGTAACCACTCAGGCAGGTTACAACCATGGTAAGTGGGTTAACAAAGAAGTTGACCAGTTAATGGCCGAAGCTAAAACCAGCGCAACGCCTAACGTTAACTACACACGCGTAGAACAGATTATGGCTGAAGAAATGCCTGTTATACCTGTATACCACTATGCCGGTGTTTACATGATTAAAGATACTTTGAAAGGCTGGCCTGTTAAAAACGTCCAGCAAACTATTTACAGTCGTACATTCTACAAAACGGCTAAATAAATAGTTTTACATAAACACTTCGTGCTCTCCTGAGCCGAAGTGTTTTTTCGTTTTAGCACTATTGCTTAATCCTCTTTCGATATGACAACTCTACATTTCTTACAAGTTCAGCAAGTGAATTGCTAAGCCGATGAGAGTGAAATTCAAGGTCATGCCACATGTTTAGTTTTATTGTCCGACGTACATTATCTTCCATTCCGACCATCTTAATTTTGATTCTAATCTCCTTTGCTCTGATGCGTTTAGCGCCGGGCAGCCCTTTTTCGACTGAAAGAGGACTCCCCCCTGAAGTACTGGCAAACCTGGAGGCAAAATACGGTTTAAACCTCCCTTGGTATGAACAGATTTACACTTATCTACGCGGGATAATTTTCGAGTTTGATTTCGGACCGTCCTTTAAATACAAGGACCGCAGTGTGAACGATATACTGGCACAAGGTTTCCCAGTTACTTTGACTTACGGAATATGGTCCTTTGTAGTCGCTGTAGCCGTAGGCATCCCACTGGGAATCGCTGCTGCAGTGAAACACAATACTAAATTTGATTATGCTGCTGTTGGCTTTTCGATTGGTGCACAAGTATTACCTAACTTCGTTATGGCGCCAATTCTAGTGATAATATTCACGCTCTGGTTGAACTGGCTTCCCGGAGGCGGCTGGAATGGGGGGCAGTGGCAATACCTGATCATGCCTATTATAGCTTTATCCACCAGTTACATGGCCAGTATTGCACGCATAACACGCTCCTCTATGTTAGAAGTATTGCACTCAAACTTTATTAGGACCGCGAAAGCCAAAGGGTTACCAACCAGTAGTATTATTTTACGTCACGCCCTTAAACCAGCCTTACTACCCGTCATCTCTTACTTAGGTCCTGCATTTGTATATATGATCACAGGTTCGGTGATTATAGACATTTATTTCAGCACCGGTGGTATGGGACAGTTTTTCGTAGATGCTGCCTTAAACCGAGATTATTCATTATTAATGGGTGTCACTATCGTATTTGGGGTCATGACAATTTTGTTTAATGCAATTGTCGACATTACTTACGCATGGCTCGACCCAAAGATCAGACTCTAAGAGATAGATAGATATGTTAGTTAATAAAAAGAAAATGGCCTCTGTAGCAGAGGCGGCTTCCGGTCAAACACCGGTGAAAGGCCGCTCACAGTGGCAAGATGCAATGGGAAGGTTTAAAAACAACAAAGCTTCCCTGGTAAGCGTGATTGTTCTGAGCATAATGATACTTATTTCATTTCTTGGACCAGCACTTTCTGAATGGGATCATGAAACTATCGATTGGGCCCTTACCGGTAATGCCGCTGAAATGGGCGCTCCTAGCATAGAAAACGGTCACTTTTTCGGCACAGACGACTTGGGACGAGACTTGTATGCCCGAGTAATGCAAGGGACTCAGATCTCACTGATGGTCGGCATCATTGGTACCATTGTCGCGGTAGTAGTCGGCGTGCTTTACGGCGCCGTTGCCGGTTACTTTGGTGGCAGAGTTGACAATTTCATGATGCGATTTGTCGACATCTTAATGTCTATCCCCTACATGTTTATTCTAATAATCTTATTTGTGATGTTTGGTCGCTCCGTGTACATCCTGTTTATAGGCTTAGGTCTCTTCTCATGGATGGATATGGCGCGTATTGTCCGGGGACAAACATTATCGCTAAAACATAAGGAATTCATAGAAGCTGCAGTAGCGGCCGGCGTTAGTGACTTCACCATCATAATTCGCCACATTGTGCCCAATTTATTAGGAATAGTCGTGGTTTATACTTCGTTGATGATCCCCAACTTGATCTTGCTTGAGAGTTTTATCTCTTTCCTTGGATTGGGTATTCAAGAGCCTCTTACTTCCTGGGGTGCACTGATCAGTGAAGGAGCAAAAACCATTCAGTACGGTACACTATGGCAATTAGCATTCCCACTGGCCTTTTTTGTGACGGGCTTATTTTGTTTCTTTTTTATTGGCGATGGTTTGCGTGATGCATTCGATCCTAAAGAGCGCTAGGGGAATCTCATGACAGATCTGATAAAACCTATATTTAGTGTAGATGATTTAAAAATCACTTTTTCCACTCAGGACGGTCCGGTAGAAGCGGTCAAAGGGGTCAATTTTCACATCAATCCCGGCGAATGTGTCGGTATCGTTGGTGAGAGCGGCTCGGGAAAGAGCCAGACCTTTATGGCGGCGATGGGACTACTTGCAGAAAACGGCAGCACCAGCGGCCAGATCAACTTCCAGGATCACAACCTGCTGCAACTGAGCACCACGCAGCTGAACCATGTTCGTGGTAAAAACATGTCAATGATTTTCCAGGACCCACTAACGTCCCTGACGCCGCATATGACAATATTGCAGCAAATGCGCGAAGTCATTAAATTACACATGCAGTTAAGCCAAAAAGATACCGATATTGTCTGCCATCAATGGCTAGACCGAGTACGCATCGCCGAAGCAAAACGGCGTTTGAATCAGTACCCTCACGAGCTCTCTGGTGGTATGCGCCAGCGAGTGATGATTGCTATGTCTATGTTATGTGACCCCGCCCTGCTGATTGCCGATGAACCGACAACGGCACTGGATGTAACAGTACAAGCTGAAATTCTTGATTTAATGGACGAGCTCAAGCGAGAAAAAGGTACCGCTATTGCTCTAATTACGCATGATATGGGGGTAGTGGCACGCATGTGTGACCGCATCCACGTTATGCGCAAGGGCCAATATGTTGAAGAGGGCAATGTCGAAGACATTTTCTACAAGCCGCAGCATGAATACACTAAAATGTTGCTGGATTCAATGCCGCGCATAGATAATCCGGACAAGACTTCACACCATAAATTAAGGTCCATCGACCAACAGACGACAGCTGGAGATTTCCTAAACGTTGACGACGTTAAAGTTCACTTCGATATCAAAGTTAGCGATGGTTTCTGGCCCAAGACAGTACCGTTAAAAGCAGTAGACGGCGTCAGCTTCAAACTGCGACCCGGTGAAACATTGGGCATAGTGGGCGAGAGTGGCTGCGGTAAATCAACCTTAGCTCGCGCTGTGCTGCAACTGATCCCCCCTACTCATGGAACCGTCTCCTGGCTGGGCAAGCCACTGAGCGGATTGACCAGGCATGAACTAAAAGATAAGCGTAAAGATCTGCAGATCGTTTTCCAGGACCCGCTGGCCAGTCTAGATCCACGCATGACCATCTCGGACTCTATCATGGAGCCATTGGTGACCTTCGCCGCTGGCATGCCTAAAAAAGAGATGAAGCAACAGGTAATGCAGATGATGGACAGGGTGGGTCTGGATCGCAATATGATCAACCGCTATCCGCACGAACTATCCGGTGGACAAAACCAACGGGTCGGCATTGCTCGCGCCATGATAATGAAACCCAAGTTAGTTATCTGTGACGAGGCTGTATCAGCATTGGATGTGTCTGTTCAAGCACAGATCATCGAGTTACTGATGGATCTGCAGGAAGAGTTTAAACTCTCGCTACTGTTTATCTCCCACGATTTAGCGGTAGTGCGCGAAGTTTCCCACCGGATAATGGTATTGTATTTAGGACGTGTTGTGGAGCTGGCAGAATCTAAAGATATCTATGCCAACCCCGTGCATCCTTATACAAAGCAATTGATTTCTGCCGTGCCGGTGCCGGATCCAAAAATTGAGCGCGCCCGCAAGTCAATTAAAATTCCCGGTGAGCTACCCTCTCCTATGGACCCCAGTGCCAAACTTAAATTTATGCCCTCAAAGCTAAATGCCGGAGAGGTAAATTATATTCCTAAGTTGATAGAACATAACCCGGGACACTTTGTCGCCGAACACGATAGTTTAGCTGAGCTACAAGCCGCTGGTTGATCTTATCGAGAACAAAGCCCTGTTTTTATGCAGGGCTTTTTTTTGCGCAAATTTTACCCAGCTTATGCTTAGCTGTCCTGTGACAGCAATCACCGAATCGAGAAATTGACTGCGCCACCAAAGACAGAGGTTATGCAACGTCGATAGACGCTCTACAAAAAAATTGAGAATTATTGCAAATAATCCTAGAATGATGGCATAAATCTATTTTCTATTGCAAAAAACGCAACACATAGGCCGTATCTCTATGCTCGATCTGATTAAGATCTTTTGTAAAACTGTAGAACTTGGCAGTTTTTCAAAAACTGCCCAAGTGTTAAAAATGGCCCCCTCATCAATCGCCAGAAACATAGATGCTCTAGAGCGGCAATTAAAAGTGACACTGTTTAAGCGCAGCACCCGATCATTGACCTTAACCGACCAGGGAGAGAGCTTTTACACGGGCGCAGAACACCTGCTGCTGCAATCTGAGCAACTGATAGCCAAGACCAGAAATCAACAGCAGAGCCCGCAGGGGCTGATTAAAATATCGGTATTTGAAAGTTTCGGTCGGCTGTTCTTGAGTCGCTATATGAATGAGTTTTTAAGCCTTTATCCGCGCTTAAAAATCGAGTTAAACTTCGACAACCACAACGTGGATTTGAGCCGTGACGCTATAGATTTGGCGATCAGGATCGGTCACCCTCAGGACTCCAGCTTAAAAGCGCGCAAACTGCTAACCAATACTACCAGTATTTGCGCCAGCCCCGGCTATTGGCAACAACAGCTTGTACCACAAACACCTGCTGAACTGGCTGAGCACAATTGTCTATTGTTAAATCCAATCAGACAAAGGAGTTATTGGTACTTTTCCCGGGCAGGTAAGGCAAGTAAAATACTGATTGATGGAAATTTAAGTTCACGAGGTGGCAGCGCTTTACTGGCCGCCGCTTTAGACGGCCTGGGGGTCGTGCAACTGTCTAGCTGGTTAATAGACCCCTACATTGAATCCGGGCAACTGATCCCGGTTCTGCAACAGTGGCAGCCATCACTGAGCGCGCAAGGCAGCGGCGAGATCTTCGCTCTCTATCACAGCGACTCTCTATCACAGCGACTCTCTAAAACCTGGCGTGCGATTACTTATAGATTTCCTGGTAGAAAAGCTAGAGAGCAACAGACAACTCTCTACTTCTGACTTCTGACTTCTGACTTCCAACTTCCAACTTCCGACTTCCGACTGATATTTTATACCTTAAACTGATTCAAAATAGCATTTAACTGCACAATTGAGCTGGCCGACTGCTCGCTAGTCTTAGCACTTTGATCCGATATCTCGGCACTGCGCTGGCTCAAAGCGTACACTGTTGTTACCTTTTCACTGACTTGATTGGTCACTTGCGACTGCTCGTTACAAGCCGAGGCCACGGATGACATTGTCTCTTTAAGCTGCAGCAGAGATTGTTCTATTTCAGTGAAACTATTTTGGGTATTGATAACGTGATCTTTATTTATTTGCGCACTTTTCAGGCTATTTTCAATAGTACTGACTGCCCGGTCGGATTCAGCTTGCAAACTGGTGATAATAGTTTCGATTTCCAGTGCTGAGCCCTGTGTTCTGTTTGCCAGGGAGCGCACTTCGTCTGCCACTACGGCAAAGCCCCTGCCCGCCTCACCGGCTCTGGCGGCCTCAATAGCTGCGTTTAATGCCAATAAATTGGTTTGCGCAGTCATCGCTTTTATCACTCCTATCACTGAACCAATCGCCGTGGCCTCTTTTGCTAAGGTGACTATAACCTCGTGGGTCATATTGATATCGATGTGCAGCTGCTCCACAGAGCTAACACTGGAATGAGATGACTGAATCCCACTGTTAACTGAGTCATTTGCGCTGTTAACTATGTCACTGGAGGCCTCTGTATCTACTGAAATATCTTTGGCACTGGCCGATAGTTGTTCAATGGATACTGAGATGGAATTAGTTTCTCCCAACTGTTGCTCCAGTGCCTCTTTTGATTCAGCCGCCATAGCAACATTGGAGTTGGCAAATTCTTCTACTTCAGACGAGGAGCGCTGCGAGTTGGCAACTAGGTTTTGAATCTGTTCAATAAAATTATTAAAACTATCAGCTAACTGGCCAATTTCATCCCGTGAATTCAGTTCTACCCTCTTAGTCAGATCCCCGTCACCGTCGGATATGTCCGCCAGTCTATTTAACAACTGCTTTAAACCTTTAGTAATATTGTCACCGATAAACCAGATAATCGACAAGCTGGCAATTATGATAGCTAATATTACCAACAGTCCATTTTGACGTAAGTTGGAGACTGTATGTAAGGTGTGGCCGGCATCTTTATCCAAACTTTTCCACTGGCTCAGAATTTGATTGAGCATCTTCTCACTGATATCTTGGGTCTGCTCTGAGATAACTTGATTGCTACTCTCAATGCGTTTATTCATCGCAGCAATTTTAATGTATTCCTGCTCAAGCTGTTCAGTTAATGTGCGCAGCTGCTCTAAAGGGATAGTTTTTTGTCTGGAGGCAATTTTTTTCATTTCAGTCAGTTGATAGTAAATACCGGCAACTTCAAGCTCCGAGCGCTCCAGCAAGGTGGCCGATCCAGTACTTAAATATAAGTTAAAATA
>ASZI01000099.1 GCA_000416315.1 Osedax symbiont Rs2
TGAAATATCCTCCCCGCGGGCAGTAGCGATATCTCTAAAAAATGTGGCGAAGACTTGTAACAACATGAGAAATATACCAGTCGTCATAATGACTTTAATCGGGGCCATAGCGGGTCCCCATGATGAATTTTTGTGGGTGTCGTATTTAATCGCGTATTCAGTACTTCCCCAACCGCCATACAGCAGAACTAACATGTAAAAGATCAGGAATACAGATGTAACAACATCGACTTTCGCTCTGGTGGTCATAGACCAATTGGAGTAAAACACGTCCATACGTACATGAGCTCTGTTTTGCAGTGAGTAACCACCGCCGAGCAAATAGTATGCGGCCATGGTAAATTGTGCTAATTCAACCGCCCAGATAACCGGCATGTTGAACGCTGCGCGGGATAATGTGGCGTAGAGTAAAATAGCTATCATCACTAATACCATGTACATGGCAATGCGACCTACTACTCTATTGATCTTTTCAACCCATTTAACATAGCTTTTAATAAAATTGGGCAAGAGCTATTCCTCTGAATAAAACATTTGCTAAAAAGACAGCGTAAAAGCTGATCTGCTATTGGATGACGTAGCCCGGTGGGGGTGTAAATCAGCTGCTAGCAGATCAGTTGTGAACTCAATGCCGCAACACTGCGGCATTGATTCAACGCTTAATAGCGGTAAGGTGCACCGGCATTTTTCATAGTGACTGCGTAATCTTTTAGAATCTTGACAATCTTAGCGCTGCGCTCGCTTTTGGCGGCGATTTCATCCCAGTACTCATAGGCGGCGTTCTCAATTGTTTTCCACTCGTTTTCAGGGATAGTGGTAAGCTCTAATTTACCACCAGTGGTACGGTAGTGCGCCTCTCCCCACCAGTACCAGTGTTGACGGTAGTAGTGTGAACTATCCATGCACAGCTTGAACAAGGTTTGTAAATGCTCTGGTAATTCATTCCAGCGATCTTCATTGGCGAAGTAAGAGCCACTCCAGGCGCCGGAAATATTGTTGGTTAAGTAGTAGTTGTTAACATCAGCCCAGCCCACAGTGTAAGCTTCGGTAATGCCTGACCAGGCGATACCGTCCAGCTCACCGGTCTGCATAGCTACTTCGACATCTTCCCAGGGAAGAGTGACCGGCACTACACCGAACTTCTTCAGGAAGCGGCCACCTGTTGGGAAAGTAAAGATACGCTTTCCCTCAAGGTCCTTAACGCTGCGAATAGGCTCCTTAGTGGTGAAGTTACAAGGATCCCAGGCACCGGCACTCAGCCACTTAACGCCTTCAACTTCGCCGTAAGCTTCTTCCCAAATTTCGTTGAGACCATAGTGATTAAACAAAGTAGGGACGTCCAGAGAATAGCGCGATGCAAACGGGAAGTAAGCACCAAAAACACCGACATCTACCGGTGCAGCTATAGAGTCATCGTCTGACTGGACTGCATCTATAGTGCCGCGCTGCATGGCACGAAATAATTCACCGGTTGGCACTAGCTGGTCGGCGGTGTAGAGCTCAATAATCATTTCGCCATTGGCTGCTTTGTTAAAAGCATCGATGGAAGGTTTGATTACATGCTCAGCGAGAGAGGCGCCTGCGTAAGTTTGTAAGCGCCATTTGATCGGCTTGTTTTTGGCGTGCACATAAGGTGCGCCAATGGTTGCGGCCGCCGCGGCTGCGCCCGCTCCCATACCGGCTTTCGTCAGAAAGTCGCGTTTGTTCATCTTCTTCATTGTTAACTCCTTACTTTGTTTACTTTATTTTTGGAAGTAACTGTTTACCTATAAACCTTTGAAAAACGACTTAAATGCGACCTTTCGGTGACATCTAAATGATTGAAATCAAAGGTTAGCTTGCAATAAAGTTGCCAGGATTTTTGCAAATTTACGTTGGCCGCTGACATCGCTGATCAAGCTGTTTTTTACTTCGATCATGACATTTTCTAGATGTCGGGCACTGCCATGTAGCTCTAGTGTGTGGGTGACGCCATCAGCTGCACTATAAGGTTGATTTTGCTCAATGCTCAACTCAGTGTGTAGTTGTTGTCCTGCAACGACTAATTTCTCGGCCCAACTGGAATCTTCAGCGTTGATGAAACCTATGTCTAGCTCGCGCTGAACCTGGTGTAAAATAGGATTAAAGCTGTGAATAGTGACAATAATGTTACGAAGATTAGAAGCGCGTTGATCCAAAAGTTGCGAAATGATGCGATGAAAGGGGTAGTAGATATCATTGGCCCGGGCGCTTTTTTCACTGGCACTGAGGTTTAAGTTACCCGGGATGCTGGTGTCGTCACTTACTTGAACGATAGCGCTGTCGGCGCTCGGGGGTCTATTACAATCATAGAGTAGCCTGGATTGTGTTTGCAGCACTAAAGGTGCGTTTAGTATTTCGGCTAAATTTCTAGCCAGTTGTTCAGCACCAATATCCCAAGCTATGTGTTGCTCGATTTCTATGTTTGTTAGTCCAAGGTTTTTATAGCCATCTGGGATATGTTTGCTGGCGTGCTCACAGATAATAAAAAAACTGGAATCACCTTGCTGATTAATAATCTTAGCAACCTTGCTACCTTTGATATCAGTCACTGCGGCTCCTTTAAATTGAGATATGCGAAAAAAAATTAGTGGTCTCAGTTCAACCTAACACTGCAGCTTGTCGATTCTACTTAGCTGCAGTGGACAATAACCAAGACCAACACTGTTGAATGCACAACATAGGAATCGAACAGCTAGCCAGGTACAGGCATACTTGAAGATTCATCCTGTGCAAAAATATCTGCTCAAAGATAGCTTGTGTATTGTTATTGCATTTATAAAACTGTCGGAATATTTACACAAAGTTTTTAATAGGTCAATATCTTTACAAAGTAATGCTGTTTGTAGTAATTTAGTGTAAAAAATAACCACAATGCAAATTGAATATGTACAGTGGACTGTCTATGTTGGCAGATGCACTGTTATCTAGACTGATTGAAAGATAAAATAATAATTTATAATCTATCGGAAGTAGTCAATGACAACAGATTCCCGTGGCACCATAGTTGAATTGATCAGAGCAAATTACACTGACTTTACCCGCTCCGAACGCAAGTTAGTGGACGCATTAATCTCAAACTACCCTGTTGCCGGTTTAGTCAGTATTACCGAATTTGCTAAAAATGGTGACGTTTCAACACCGACAGTGTTACGGATGATTAAGAAAATTGGCTACAGTGGTTTTCCAAAATTTCAGAATGTACTGCGTGAAGAACTACAGGCAACTTTGTCAAACCCCATCGTTAAGCATGAACGCTGGAGCTCAGAAGCCCCTGAGGAACATGTAATCAACCGCTTCGCCACTGCCACTATGAATAATTTGAGCCAGACGCTCAGTCAGATTGATCCCAAGGTTTTTGATAAAATTGCGCATTTAATTGCCGCCAAAGATAACAGCTTATTCATCGCAGGTGGACGCATCACCCACAGCATTGCCGACTACTTGTTTACTCACTTGCAAGTTGTACGCACCGACGTGCATATGCTGCCATCCTCTATCAGTTTGTGGCCACATCAGTTATTAAATATGAAAAGTGGCGACCTGCTGGTTATTTTTGATGTGCGTCGCTATGAGACCGATCTGTATAAATTTGCCGAGTTGGCAGCCAGTCGTGGTGTGCAAATAGTGCTGTTGACCGATCAGTGGATGTCTCCTATATCATCGCTGGCCAGTTACTCAATTAATGTCAGGATAGAGGTCCCTTCCGGCTGGGATTCAGCAGTAGTGACGTTGTTCTTTGTCGAAGCGCTGATTGCCGCGGTTGAGAACGAACTGTGGGATGAGACCAGCCAGAGAATGACAGAGTTGGAAGGTATTTTAAATGCCACCCAGAGATTTCAAAAATAATTGTGCCTGTGTTTGCTATGAACGATGTAATAATATTAACTGGACCCTTGGTTAATGCCAATCTGGTTGGGACAAGAAGTCCGAGAAAATGCCAACCTAAGAGATGGCTAAAAATTCCACTTGAGTGCTAACAAAGTACCTAGGTGTTGATAGAGAGATTATTTAACGATAGAGAAGAAGTGAGTTAACAGCGGCTATAGTTTTATGACACTAGTCAGCGGCTGCCCTGCTAGAGTTTGCAATTGTGAATATTTAATTTTTACGGCAAACTGCTACAGGAGACCATCGGAAATACGGAATTGATTTTAGTGCCTTACATCTACAAATCATGTCTGAAAAAAGATAATAACGCTCAGTTAAACTGAGCCAGACAGATAGCTAGATAGCAGTCTAAAGGTTGATACCACCAGAAATTAAAGATTTTAGCTGAAATCTGACAGAGCTTACAGGCCTAGCGCCTCGGTGCTGACAGGTATCAGATAAATAGAACAAGCCGGTTATTATTTAGTTGCGACACTAAATGATAGTGTGTTTGAGATTTTAATGAAAAGGTAACCGAGAGGAAAAACAATGAAAAAAATAATTATTCCCAGTATTGCTTTAGCGGCGTTGAGCACTTCAGTGTTTGCTGCATGTCCACAGGTGACTGTAGACAATGCAATGGGCGTACCCGCAGGTGCTTATCCGCAACAATATGAATTAGCTGAATTTCAAAGTGCAGCAAACTGTACGTTGACATTTAGCGGTAACCCAGCGGCCGAAGCATTAAACGGTCGTATTCGCGGCAATCCGGCGCTGCCTTCTCTGGCTCAGCGTATACCCCAAGAACCCCTAGTAGTCGCGCCCTATAGTGCCATAGGTAAATACGGCGGCACCTTAGATGTCTTATCCAATGCGACTGAGGCGGGTACCTCTGACTTTTTATCAGTGCGCCACGTTAACTTAGTGCGCTATTCAGATGACTTACAGACGATAGTGCCCAACATTGCTAAGAGCTGGTCATGGAATGATGATTTCACTCAGCTGACCTTCAAATTGCGCAAGGGCCACAAGTGGTCGGACGGTGCGCCTTTCAGTTCTGCCGATGTAAAGTATTGGTATGACAATCTGGCACTGAACAGTAAGGTCATTGCCAAGCCAAAAGATTATGTATTGGTCGCCGGCAAACCTATGACAGTAGACGCACCTGATGCGCAAACGGTTATTTTCAATTTGCCATCACCTAAGCCTGGATTACTGGCGCACTTTGCGACAAGTTTTGCTCAGGGGTTCCAGCCTAAACACTTCCTCGGAAAATGGGATCCGCAGCTAAACGCAGATGCGGACAAGATGGCTCAAGCGGCTGGCTTTGAAAATGGTCTGGCTGTTCTCTCTGCCTATTTTGGTAACTCTGATTGGACAGACACCCCCTCGCCACTGCTAAACAGTCCGCAAAAAGTGGCTAAGCTACCTGCAGATGTAGTGCCTACCTTGGAGTCACATATCACTGTTGCAGATTCAACCGAAGGTCGCCATCTGGTTGCCAACCCTTATTTCCATATGGTTGATACGGCGGGGAAAAAACTGCCGTACATCAGTGAACAAGATGAAATTTACATCAATGAAAACGAAGTTCGACTGTTAAAGTTAGTGAATTCAGAGGTTGATTACAAATCTCAGTCGCTGCAATTGCCATCGGTGCCACAGTTACTCGATGGTAGAGAAAAAGGAGACTACAGTATTGACCTTCGACCGGAAATTACCTTGTCGTCTTTTGGCTTTAACGTAACTTCGGAGAATCCAGAGAAACGTAAAGTGTTTGGTGATGTTCGATTCCGCCAGGCGATGTCAGTGGCAATTAACCGTGACGAAGTCAACGAAGTGGCATTTTTTGGCATGGGTAATCCCGCTCAGTACATAGGTTTCTCTCCGGCGCCAAGTTTTGTCGATGCCAAGTGGTCTAAGTATAAAACTGAGTATGATGTTAAAGCTGCCAATGCACTGTTAGATCAGATAGGTATGAAAGATCTCGACGGTGATAAATACCGTGAATTACCTAACGGTGAAAAGTTCGTACTCAATATCCAGTACTCAACTCAAGGTGTTGCAGGACAAATGGTCGAGCTAGTAGCTCAACATTGGTCTAGTGTCGGAGTTAAAACCACCGTCAAAGAAGTGACCCCGGACGAATATCGCTCGGCCCAATCATCTAACCAGCTAGATGTCGTGGTTTGGCGTAAGAGTCAGCCTATTGCAATTGTGCTGGGTAACAATGAGTTGTGGGTACCACCATTTGAGAACTACTTTGGTGGCCGCGTGGGTATGTTGTGGGCTGAATGGGTCGACTCAAACGGAAGCAGTGGTGTTGAGCCACCGGCGTACGTTAAAGAGTTGATCAGTGATGTTAATGCTTTCCAATCTGAGTCGGCAGGTACTGCAGCCTCTGATGCGTTAGGTTCTAAGCTAGTGCAAAATATGGTAGAAAATTTACTGTTTATCGGTGTAGTACAAGCTCCGGCCCCTATCTACCACCGCAATGCATTGAAGAACTTCACTGAGTTTAAAACCCACTCTTATGAGTACTATAGAACTTACCCGTACCGGGCCACACAGTGGTTCCTGGATGAGTAACAGCGACTAAAAACTATAAAACTAGCAACTGCGGGTATGCATCAATACCTGCAGCACTGCCCTTAAGCAGAGCTGTTTTCCAGTTCTGCTTACTAACCCAACATTTCTCATAAGTCACAGCGCTGCTGTGTGAGAAATAATTAGGTGGAGGCTACTAAGGCCTATGCTGCAATTTGCACGCTTCACATTTACCCGCGCGTTTCTGGCCATGTTCACGTTGATATTGGTCTCATTTATTGTTTTTTCGTTAATGGAGCTTGTGCCAGGTGACTGTGCAGAACGCTATCTGGCGTTTAAGAATACTCAAGGTAGTGGGATTTCCCTTGCCGATATAGAGGCGGAACGAATCCGCCTGGGCTTAGATCAGCCTTATCTGACCCGCTGGGTTGCCTGGATAGGCAACGCCTTTGTCGGAGACTTTGGCAACAGTTGCATCTTGAGATTAAACATTGCCGATTTACTCGGTGAGAAGTTTTATATCTCTCTAGGTATTTGTTTAGCATCACTGTTACTGGCATATTTAATTGCGGTACCGGCTGGCATATTGTCAGTGGTTTCTAAAAGCAAAGCGTTGAACAACGGCATTCGCTTCACCAGTTACTTAGGGCTGGCTATGCCTAACTTCCTGTTGGCGCTGATTATCATGTTATTTTCCACCATCATGTTCGGTGATTCACTAACCGGGCTATTTAGTGCTGAATTCAGAGATGCCCCCTGGAGTACTGAGAGAGTAGCCGATTTCTTATCACGGGCCTGGTTACCTGTCTTTATCTTAGGTTGGTCGGCGACCGCATTTGCCTTGCAAACGGTGCGCGCACTGATGTCCGATGAAGTAGGCAAACTCTATGTGACTGCTGCACAAGCTCGTGGAGTGACAGGCAGACGATTATTATGGCGTTATCCGGCCCGACACGCACTGGGACCAATAATTAACTCTCTGGGGTTTGACTTAAACCGGATCTTTAATGAATTGCCGATCGTTGCGTTGATTTTAACCCTGACAGATGCCGGGGCACTATTGATCGATGCACTGGCAAGATCCAACGATCAGCAGCTGGCCGGCGCTATCATCTTTTTGTTGACCGCCAGCATTGTCGCACTCAATTTTATCACCGACATAATTTTAGCGCTGACTGACCCAAGAGTCAGACGCAGCATTTTAGGGTAGAGAATATGGCTATTGATAGCGTAGACGTCGGATCTCAGACCACTGCTGCAGATCTGGATGTAAAAACCAAAGAAGATTATTTCACTGCCTCACAAGGGCAGTTGATTTGGACTCGATTTAAGAAAAACAGCTCGGCGATGTTCGGTGCCTATGTACTGATGACGTTGATTTTGGCGGGAATTTTCTCTCCCTTTATCTCTCCCTATGACCCCAATATCGCCGGGCGAGATAAAGAGTATATGAACGGAGCGCCACAGTTCGGTAAGTTCTGTGATGACAATGGCTGCTCGGCGATTCCCTTCCTCTACACTCAGGAACGCAGCCGTTCACTGGCCACTAACTTTCGCTGGGTAACAACCATCAATGAAGATAAGCGTCGCTATATTACTTTTCTACCTAAAGGTTGGGAGTATACGGTGTTGCGCTTTGAGGTGAACTTGCCAGGTA
The DNA here is from genome assembly GCA_000416315.1 of Osedax symbiont Rs2. Taxonomy (GTDB): domain Bacteria; phylum Pseudomonadota; class Gammaproteobacteria; order Pseudomonadales; family Balneatricaceae; genus Rs1. Next base: position 8,093 of record ASZI01000099.1, read on the forward strand.
AGGCGCTGGACTTTGTAATTCCGGGGTTTACCTTTGAGCGACACTTGTTTGGTGCCAGTGAAGGAAAAGTACATATCTTTGGTACCGACTCAAGTGGCAAAGACATTTTCAGCCGAACTTTGCACGCCATCAATACCTCGCTGGCGGTCGGCACTATCGGTGTCTTTATTGCCTTTTTCCTGGCCCTGTTTATTGGCGGAGTATCAGGTTTTTACGGCGGTTGGATTGATTCAGTATTGCAGATGATAACCGATGCGATACGAACGGTACCGGCCATCCCACTGTTTATGGCGCTGGCTGCATTTATCCCCGATACCTGGAGCTCTGAAGAGAGGTTTTTCTTTATCTCGATAATACTGGGACTGATAGGTTGGCCAACGTTGGCAAGAAGAGTCAGGACCCATTTATTAACCGAGCGCAACCAGGAGTACGTCTTAGCCGCACAGTTGTGCGGGGCCAGACCCGGGCACATCATACGCCGGCACTTACTGCCCAGTTTTACCAGTTATATTATCGTTGATTTAGTTATTTCATTCCCTTACATGGTGCTCTCAGAAACGGCCTTAAGCTTTATTGGTCTTGGCCTGAAGGACCCGGTGAATTCCCTGGGTGTCATGTTGCAAAATGTGACTAGTGCAGATGTACTGCTCAATTATCAGTGGTATTTCATTCCAGTGCTGTTTTTTATGGCGCTGGTGTTAGCCTTTGTATTTGTTGGCGATGGTTTGCGCGATGCAGCCGACCCTTATGGGGATACTAAAAAATGAATAAAAACAAGAATTTAATAGAAGTTGAAAACCTCACGTTACAGTTTGATACCGATGAAGGTCGAATTACCGCTGTTGATAATGTGTCCTTTTCAGTGGCACCAGGGGAAGTGTTAGGTCTGGTAGGGGAGAGTGGTTCGGGGAAATCAGTGACCGCTAAATCGCTGATGAAGCTCAACCCCGGCAACGCCATCTACTCGCCAGAGACTAAGATCAAATTGCATCTAGAAGACAGATCAGTTGACATCATGCAGCTGAAAAGCTCCAAGGAAATGTTGGTGGCCCGCGGCGGAGCGATCTCGATGATCTTCCAGGAGCCGATGGCCAGCTTTGCCCCGGCTATCACTATCGGCGATCAAATGGTTGAGCAATTACTGATTCACACTGACTATTCAGTGGCAAAAGCTAAAAAATACTCCATTGAAATGTTAGACAGAGTTGGAATATCAGATGCCGATCAACGCTTTAAGCAATATGCATTTGAGCTATCAGGAGGCATGCGTCAGCGGGCGATGATCGCTATGGCGCTCTCGACTAAACCTAAGCTTTTGATTGCCGATGAGCCGACGACCGCTCTGGACGTTACTATTCAGTTGCAAGTAATTGATCTGATGAAAGATCTGGTGAAAGAGTTTGGCATGGGTATCATTTTTATTACTCACGATTTGGGAGTGATCGCTCAGACGGCCGATAAAGTTGCGGTGATGTATCTGGGTAAACTGATCGAGCAGGGCTCGGTTCGTGATGTGATACGCAATCCAAGTCATCCCTATACCCAGGGGTTAATTGCGGCACTGCCTCAGCTGGATAATCTGGATGCACCACTTGTTGCAGTGGCAGGAGATATTCCCTCGCCACTTGAGCGGCCCTCGGGTTGCGTGTTCCACACCCGCTGTCCGGTACATTTGGGCGGGCAGTGCAGTTCAATGGTGCCAGAGTTTAGCTCCGTGGAGCGCAGTCATACGGTCGCTTGCCATTTGATAGAAGCGAGCAATCTAGTGGATAAAAAGGTGGCAGTATCATGAATAACAAAATACAAAAACCACTGATAGCGACCAAAGATTTAAGTGTCCACTATCCTCTTCGCAGTACTAAATTGTTTGGCCCACCTCCGGTGGTCAAAGCAGTGGAAGGGGTGAATATTAATATTGCCCCCGGTAGTTTCTTTGGTCTTGTAGGAGAGAGTGGCTCGGGAAAAACGACACTGGGCAGAGCACTTTTGAAAGCGGCGCCTATTACCCGAGGAGAGGTCACATACAGCGATGGTGAAGTTGAGTTTGACCTGACAGATATCGAAAAGAAGGATTTACAAGAGTACCGACGTCGGGCGCAGCTAATTTTTCAGGATCCCTATGCCGCGTTGAGCCCGAGAATGACAGTGCGCGATATTATTGCCGAACCTTTAGAGGTGATGGGCATTACTAAAAGTCGCGAGGAAACGGACCGGCGGGGACGGGGAATTGCCGCTAAATGTCGACTAAATTTAGAGCACTTACGACGTTTCCCACACGCCTTCTCCGGGGGGCAGAGACAGCGCATTTCGATAGCCAGAGCACTGGTCTCTAACCCTAAGTTTGTGGTTGCAGACGAAAGTGTCGCGGCATTGGATGTCTCTATTCAGGCGGATGTCTTAAACCTGTTAAAAGAGATTCAGAAAGAAATGGGTCTGGCCTTTTTGTTTATCTCCCATGATTTAAGTGTAGTAGCGCATGTTTGTGATTACGTCGCTGTTATGTACTTAGGCAGGCTGGTGGAAACCGCCCCGACCAGGCAGTTGTTTGAGTCCCCGCGACACCCGTACACTAAAGCATTACTTTCAGCGATACCTTCGCTGGATCCAGATGATTACGGTAAAGCGGAGAAACTGGAGGGTGAAATACCTTCGCCGACTAATCCGCCACCGGGGTGCAAATTCCAGACTCGCTGTCGCTTTGCCATCGATATCTGTCGTAGCCAAGAGCCAAAGCTGGAGACAGAAGACGGACATGACGTCGCCTGTCACCGTTGGCGTGAGCTGCTGGAGGCTTGAGACACAGAGTAAAGTAAACTTAAACCTGCTAATGACGGCTGGCGATTGCCAGCCGTCTTTTTTTTGACTGACGACTCTTAAGGATAAAAGGCCGCGATCATAGACCTGAGCAACTAGCCATTTCTATAATTCACAGTACCAGAGGCGGTTACGCGCATTTCAGACAAGCTGCTGTTAGCATTACTCATGCGATGATTAAGCATTTTTTGGCTCATCTGCAACAGCACTGTTTGATAACTTGGATCCGTTGCTAAATTGCACATTTCAGCTGGGTCCGCCTGGATGTCGAACAGCAGTGCTGGAAGGTTGCCGTTAAAGTGCACCAGTTTGTATTGCCTGTCGCGCAACACAGCGACGTTCGCCTGCTCCAGCGATAAATCCAATTGCTGTTGCCATAGAGTCGGGGCACCAGGTTCGGCAAAATCTAATTCATAAAAGATATGCTCTCGCCAATTCTCTGGGGTATGCCCCTGTAAAAAAGCCGCCAGTGAATGGCCGTCAACTGAGCTTGGAATAGCGAAAGAGCTATCGGCCCACTGTAAAATAGTGGGCATAATATCCACGGATTCAGTGAAGGCATTTACAGTACTGCCGTGTGTTTGTTGCTGTCTGGGGTCGCGGATAATAAGTGGTACATGCACCGCAGAGTCATAGATAGTCTGTTTGCCCCACATATGGTGATCACCGAGCATCTCTGCGTGATCGGCGGTCAGCACAATCAAGGTAGAGTCGTATTGGCCAGTGCTTTTTAAAAAATCGACTAAACGGCCCACCTGTTGGTCAACTTCGCTGACCAGCCCTAAATAGACAGAGCGCAAACTGCGCGCTGTCTCTAAATCGTCTTTGTCGCAGTTGGCAAAAGGGCCGTCGACGACAGATTTGTCTTTGATAACCTCTAAGTGAGTGGCTAAAAAAGGGTGGCATTGGGCTTCATCTGATCGATTGGCTCGCCTGAGCGGGTCGGGCAGATCAGAATTTCGATACATGCTGTTGTAAGGCGCAGGGGCCACCAGTGGCGGGGGCGGGCGAATGTAAGTGACATGGGCAAACCAATTCTGTTGCTGGCGTACACTGAGCTCATTTAATGTTTGCTGAGTAAGAAATGCACTGTCACTGTCTTGCGCTTTATAAAAAGCGGGATCGTCTATTCTGGGACTGGCACCAGAGGGGGTCTGTGGGTGATAGAAAGTAGCATAGTCTCGCGTTGGATAACCTTGTCTGGCTATATGACTACGCCAGGGATAGCTTTCCTCCTGACGCATCTCCAGTTTTTCGACAAAACCTGGCAGTACTTGCTCGTAAGTTCTGATTGCCGGATCATTTGCATGCAGGGCTCTGGGGTCAAGGCTAGTATCGGTATAGCCAAACAGCATAGGTTCATAACTGAGTTGGCGCATTTGCGTGGCAATATTATCAGTGCCTGCTGCCAGGGGAGTGCCATTGCGAACAGATCTGTGATTCATCGCGTACTGTCCGGTCAGCAAGCTCGCTCTGGATGGGCCGCAGGGATTAGCGACGCTGTAATGGGACTTGAAAGTGACCGCATCCTCCATCAGAGCGGTTAAATTGGGTATTTTTATCTGCTGCGCAAGAGCACCAAAGATACAATCAGCGCGCAATTGATCAATGACAATAAACAGTACATTCGCTTGATTTTTCAACAGATCACCTGCCGTAGAGTTGGCTGTTAAGAAGAAGGATAAAAGCTTGTTATGCCTTATAATCCGAGTCGAAGCAACCAAAAGAAACAGCTAACAGTGCCGGGGGTTTTTGTGGTTGTTAAAGGGGTAAGTAGTGTCGTTTTTGGTCAGTTATTGCGCAGCTTTTTACCTTGCATCCTTTTTGCTTTTCTCTCGTCATCAATAGTGAAAGTCGGATAATTTTATCGGGCTAAAGTTGCAAATTATTCCCCGGAGATATTATGAGTAAAACTAAAAAGAGTGTAGCTAAGGCGCTACCAACAGAGAAAAAGACTAGTGCTGGCTGCTGTGGTGGAGCGGCGATTGATAATTCCGACGCCTGCTGTGTTAAAGATGAGCAGGCAAAAGCTCAGGGAAAAAGTGGTTGCGGCTGTCGCTGTAGTTAAGACTATTGACTGCATATCCAATATATTTTTGCAGTGCTGACTGAAACACTCTTTAACCGGCAGTTTGTTAATACCGATATTGCCTGTTAAAGACCCAGCCTCAGTTTTTTACCTAAATCTTTGTCTTATTTGGGCAATTATCGGGTAATTACTACCAACTCTTGTGTTCGAATATGCTCTATTACTGCTAAACTTTGGCGCTTGTCAGTAGCTAATATGTTTCCAAAGGATGCAACTTTTCCTTAATGAATGCTGTCATAAACAGAGTTTTCCTAACACAGTGAGCATCGATGAAGATTATTAAAGATTTTATAGATAATGAATCCTCCAGCGGCATAATTCTGATAGCCGTGACCATCCTGGCCCTAATATTGAGTAACTCGGCTCTGTCCGGGCTGTATGAGAGCTTTCTGCATATACCCGTAGAAATTCGCTTTGGCTCACTCTCTATTGATAAATCTTTGTACCATTGGGTCAATGATGGCTTGATGGCGATATTCTTTCTATTGATTGGCTTAGAGGTAAAGCGGGAAATTTTACAGGGACATCTGTCTAGCGTCAGTCAAATTGCACTGCCGGGCATTGCTGCTATCGGAGGTATGGTGGTACCTGCAGCAGTGTACCTATATTTCAATGCCGACAGTGAAGTAGCGGTCAATGGCTGGGCCATTCCCACTGCTACCGATATTGCCTTTGCCTTAGGCATACTCTCTATGTTGGGCAAGCGAGTGCCGGTTTCGTTAAAGATCTTTTTGATGGCGCTGGCGATTATCGATGACTTGGGGGCGATAGTGATCATCGCCATCTTTTATACTTCAGAGTTATCCACGTTGTCTATCACTGTAGCGGCTGCTGCGTTGTCTGTTTTAGTTGTTTTGAATTTATTAGGAGTGAGTAAAAAAGCGGCATTTTTTGTAGTGGGGGCAGTGCTTTGGGTCAGTGTCCTTAAATCGGGTGTACACGCTACTCTGGCCGGGGTGGCACTGGCTTTCACTATCCCGCTATCTGCCATTGATGAAGACAACCGACAAGTTTCACCGCTAAAAGAAATAGAGCACAGCTTGCATTTTTGGGTGGCGTTTTTTATCTTGCCGCTGTTTGCCTTTGTCAATGCCGGGGTCAATTTCCAGCAAATATCCATCAGTCAAATGAGCGGTGCAGTGCCTATGGGTATTATCATGGGACTCTTTGTCGGCAAGCAAGTGGGAGTGTTTGGTTTTAGTTGGATCGCCATAAAATTGAATATAGCCAATTTGCCTAAAGACAGTAGCTGGCTGCAACTTTACGGGGTTTCGCTACTGACAGGCATTGGCTTTACCATGAGTTTGTTTATCGTCTCACTGGCGTTTGAAGACGATAGCTTGTTCCAGTACACCGATAAACTGGCAATATTAATTGGCTCTCTATTGAGTGGAGTGCTCGGTTACGCCATTTTGCGGATGGGAAAAAGTAAAAGTAGTGAATAATGCAACTAGCGGGCAGCTGTAAAATTAGCAAGTGCCCGCAACTAGATGCTCGCTAGCGATTAATAAAAGATCGCGAATTGAGTAATTTCCTATAGTTATGCGCACTTTTCTTTAAAGTGCGCTGCTGACTTTGGTAGTCGACATAGACGATCCCAAAACGTTTCGAATAACCTTCTGCCCATTCAAAGTTATCCATTAAACTCCAGGCAAAATAGCCTTTTATAGTCACTCCCTCGCGTACCGCACGCTCTACTGCCAGTAGATGTTGCTGTAAATAATCGCAGCGCTGTTGATCATCAACTTGCCCATCCAGGAGATGGTCGTCGCAGGCGGCGCCGTTTTCGGTGATATAAATTGGCGGCAGCGAATATATGCGGTTCAGCTCTGTCAGCAGTGTATACAGAGCAGTGGGGCGAACTTCCCAGCCAATATCAGTGTGCTCAACATCAGTTTGAGGCACTAATTGGAAAAGCTCGTCAGCGTTGCTGTCCGGCGCCGCAACTACGGCTCTGGTGTAAAAATTGATGCCTAAATAGTCGATGTCGACATTGATCTGGTCCAAATCGCCGGCTTCTATTACCGGTAGATCCTCTGCATAGAGCTGTTCGATGGAGCTGGGGTAACTGCCTTGCATTAACGGTTGAATAAACCAGTGACTATTATAATCGTTGTAGATCTGTGTCGCCTGTAGGTCAGCCGGGCTGTTGCTGGCGCTGTCGCCTGGGGTGAAATTTAACACAATTCCCACTTGTGCTTCAGCGCAGTGGCGACGGATCACTGGCACTGCCAAACCGTGCGCCAACAGCAGATGATGTGCCGCTTGCAGACCCATTTTACGGCTTTTTTTACCGGGAGCATGCACTGCATACTGATAGCCTAAATACGCGCTGCACCAAGGTTCGTTAAAAGTACAGTAGCTATAAATGCGCTCTTTAAAGTGCGCGCTAATAACCTCGGCGTAATCAACAAAGGCCTGCACGGTATCACGGTTCAGCCATCCGCCATTGTCCTCCAGATACTGTGGCAGATCCCAATGATACAAAGTGACAAAGACTTTGATGTTGCGAGCATTCAGCTCATTGATGATGTTGTCGTAAAAAGCTAGCCCTTTGGCATTGATACTGCCATCGATTGGGTTAATGATCCGTGGCCAGGCAATAGATAAGCGGTATGCGTCAACCCCCAAAGATTCGATCAAGTCGATATCTTCTCGCCACAAGTGAAAGTGATCGCAGGCTACAGCCCCATCATCGGCGTTTACCACTTTGCCAGGTTGCTGGCAAAATTTATCCCAGATAGATTCGCATCGACCCTCAGCGGTGTTGGCCCCTTCAATTTGAAAAGCCGCAGTGGCCACGCCGAAGGTGAAATCTGCCTGCATCAGTGGCGAGTCTATATCTAGCTTTAAAGTCATGTTATCCCTCAGGGTGAAAAATATTAGAGGCTGGTTTTAATCGGCCCGGTCGATTCGCCAGTTACCAACTGCGCTTCCCAAAGTTCGGAAAATGGTGCTCTCCCGGGTTATTGATTTGTTCCAGCAACTGAGAAGGCGCAGTGGCTTCGTTATAAGCAAAACCTACCAGCATCAGTGACGAGTTTGTATTTAGCTTTAAAGTCATGTCACCCCTCTATGATTAAAAGATGTTAGAGGGGGCTCCTAACTGGCCCGGTCGATTCGCCAATTACTAATTCTGCTTCCCAAAGTTCGGTTAATGGTGCTTGTCCCGGGTTATTGATTTGTTCCAGTAACATCGCCGCGCAGCGTTTTCCGGCAGCTTTTATCGATGAGCGGGTAGAGGTGAACATAGGTCGGTCTGCATCTATGGGTAAAAATGACAACTGATCATCATGAATAACAATGGACACATCTGTCGCTGGCTGTAAACCGAGCTTTTGCAGGGCTCTTTGCACGCCCAGTGCAGGTATCACTGAAGAGACCAGGATCGCCGTTGGTGGATTGGGCTGCTGCATAATCTGCATAGTGGCTGCAAAGCCGTAGGGCTCCATCATCTCTTCGCTGCGCATTATTTGACTGTCTATGGCTATGCCCGCTTCAGTCAGAGCCTGTTCGTAGCCGCGTCTGCGTCTGGCGGCGAAATCCATGTACTCCAAGCCGTTTAGTAGAGCTATTCGCCGATGGCCTAAACTTATCAGCAGTTCGGTGGCACGCATAAAAGCGCGACGGTTATTGACGTCAAACCAAGAGTAAGAAGTTTCCATCTGCTGGGCGCGCCCGTGTACTAAAAAGGGCATGCCCAGTTCTTGCAATAACGCAATTCGACTATCATTTTCCCTGGGGCCATGAATGATTACTCCATCGACGGACTTCTTAGAGGCCATATCTCGGTAGGCGGCTTCTTCTCCTTGATCTTCAACGACCGTTAATGCCATGTGGTAACCTGATTTTGACAATACTTCACCAGTACCGGCGATAAAGTCTGAAAAGATCGGATTGATGATCTCTTTTTTAAAGGTTGGCAACACATGACCAATGGCCATAGATCGTCCGGTCGCTAAGCTTTTAGCTTGAGTGTTGGGCCGGTAATTGTGCTCTTTGGCCGCATTAAGAACGCGGCTACGGGTTTTTTCACTGACTTCTGGAAAGCCATTAAGGGCTCTTGAAACGGTAGTCGGGGATAGCTTTAAAATCTCTGCAAACTGTTTGAGATTCATCTTGGTACCTTAATCAATGTCATTATTTCCCAGCGCGGAGTAAGAAGTATCGAGTTGAAAAATCCAAAGCGCTTTCAATTTTTGTTAGAAATTGATTATAAAGCCAAATGAAAATAAGCAAAGAGATAATCAATTTTATTGACAGTAAAACAAAAACACTCCATAGTCCAATTATTCAAAGCGCTTTGGATAAATTAAAAATAATAAAATATAATGATCATTTGAGCGCGTTTTTGCCTACAGAGGCTGAACAGTTCAAAATCAAACAGGGAGATTCTATGAAGCTACTAGCTTATCTCGGTGTTGCTGCCATCGCACTGTCCGCAAATATGACCTTTGCAGGTTCAGAACTTAAATTCACCCCGGGGGAAGACGCCCGCTTCAATTGGGCCAGCTATGAAGCCTTAAAGAGTGTTGATCTTAAAGGTGAGACTATTAGCGTTTTTGGGCCCTGGTTAGGTGCCGATAAAAAATTGGTTGAAAACGTTATTGCCTATTTCGAACAGGCCACCGGGGCCAATGTCGAATATTCTGGCTCTGACAGTTTCGAGGCCCAGATAGTGATAGACACTGAAGCTGGGGCTCCACCTAATATAGCGATATTTCCTCAACCAGGATTGGCGGCAGATTTAGCGGCCAAAGGAAAGTTAACTCCGCTGAGCGCAGGCACTGCTGACTGGGTTAGGGAAAACTACGCTGCAGGTCAATCTTGGGTGGACTTAGGCACTTATAAAGACCCTCAGGGCAATCAAGAGTTGTTCGGTTTCTTCTATAAAGCCGATGTTAAATCACTGGTTTGGTACTCACCGGAAAACTTCGAAGACGCAGGATATGAAATACCGCAAAGCATGGAAGAGCTTGTAAAGCTCAGTGATCAAATCGTCGCCGATGGTGGAACGCCCTGGTGTATTGGTCTGGGCTCAGGTGGTGCTACAGGTTGGGTTGCCACCGACTGGGTAGAAGATATGATGTTGCGTACTCAAGCGCCCGCTGTCTATGATCAATGGGTCAGCAACCAGATGAAGTTTGATGATCCCAAGGTACTAGCAGCGATTGAAGCTTACGGTTCTTTTGCTCGCAATGACAAGTATGTAGCCGGTGGTTCAGCAACGGTCGCTACTACTGATTTTCGCGATAGCCCCAAAGGTCTGTTCAGCTCCCCACCTAAGTGTTACATGCATCGCCAGGCATCTTTTATCCCGGCTTTTTTCCCAGAGGGAACAGCAGTGGGTGAAGATGCTAATTTCTTCTATTTTCCCTCTTATGCCGCTAAAGATTTAGGTAAGCCGGTGTTAGGTGGCGGAACATTGTTTGCCATTACTAAAGACTCAAAAGGAGCGCAAGCTTTTGTCGAGTTCCTCAAAACACCGATCGCTCATGAGTTGTGGATGGCGCAGGAGGGGGTCCTGACACCACACAAAGGTGTAAATATTGATGCCTATGCCAATGACAGCTTGAAGGGAATGGGTGAGATCTTATTAAACGCCACCACCTTCCGCTTCGATGCTTCCGATCTGATGCCAGGTGCTATAGGTGCCGGTGCATTCTGGACTGGCATGGTTGATTACACAGGAGGAAAGAGCGCCGAGGAGGTGGGAGCGCAGATTCAAAAAACCTGGAACAGTATCAAATAATTCCCCATGCGTAATAGCGCTCAGTGATGTGCACTGGGCGCTTATTCTCAGATACTCTTAACAACTCTGCAGAGGGCAGTTAATTTGACTCTCATGTGAGAGTGTAATTGCTGGCTAAATCGATTTAAAAATAATAACTATAAGGAATTGTGATGGAGCAAGTGCTACTGGCGCTGTTTACCATGGTTGTCGCTGTACTTGGCTGCATTGGCTATTTCTGGGGCAGCAATTGGTTACTGGGCTTAATCTATCCCGACAAGGGTAAAAATGGCGCCGCTAATATCCAGAAATCCGCGGCACTTCGCCCCTGGTTGTTTATGGGGCCGGCTATTTTACTGTTGAGTGTCTATTTGATCTATCCGGTTTTCAACAGCCTCTATCTGTCATTGCACGGATCATCAGGTCAGGAGTTCGTTGGCTTTGCCAATTATACTTGGTTGATCAATGATGAAAAATTTGCCGAGTCTTTTATCAACAATATGTTATGGCTGGGGATAGTGCCTGCAGCATCGACCTTTTTTGGTTTGTTAGCTGCCGCTTTAACCGACCGTATTAGCTGGGGAAACATTGCTAAAAGCCTGATTTTTATGCCGATGGCTATCTCATTTATCGGTGCCAGTATTATCTGGAAATTTGTCTATGATTTTCGCGGTGAGGAAGTTGAGCAAATCGGTATTTTGAATGCCATATTGGTGCACTTTGGTGCAGAGCCTCAGGCCTGGATTGTCATGCCGGTATGGAATTCGGTTTTTTTAATGATTATTCTAATTTGGATACAAACCGGTTTCGCCATGGTCATTTTGTCGGCGGCACTGCGCGGTATCCCCGAGGAAACCTTGGAGGCGGCGACCTTAGATGGTGCCAACCCATTGCAGATATTTTTACAGATTAAAGTGCCGCAAATCTGGGGCAGTGTCGCCGTGGTCTGGACCACTATTACTATCCTAGTGCTCAAGGTTTTCGATATAGTGATGGCCATGACCAACGGTCAATGGGGCTCGCAAGTGTTGGCAAACTATATGTTTGACTGGATGTTTCGCGGTCATGATTTTGGCCGTTCTGCGACCATCGCATTAGTGATTATGCTGTTGGTATTGCCGGTGATGATCTGGAATGTGCGCAACTTAAGAAAAGAGAATTAACATGGGTGCAATTTTAGGCAAAAATTCAGCCCTTACCTGGGTTGTACATATATCAGTATTGTTGCTGGTTTTACTTTGGACTATTCCCACAGTGGGGTTACTGATCTCATCGCTACGGGACAAAGATCAATTAGTGGCAACAGGCTGGTGGCCCTCTTTTTCTACTGTTGAACGCAACTTAATTAAACGTTCAGCCCCCGCCAGTGAGCAGCTCAAAGAGACGGGAAAGTATCTATTAAAAGGTAATGTATTCGCCGATCAGGCAGGCACTGTGACAGCCTTTGGCTGGCGTTCACAGAAACCTGGTGCCTATGTGCCAGGTGATACGGTGCAAATGCGCAAGGGGAAAACTTTAAAGATAGAGGCTGATGGCAGGTATCTGCTTACCTCCCCGACTGCATTTACCTCTAAAAGAGGTGCGCGCTTATTTGTGACTGTACTTGAAAAGCCGATTTTCACCTTAGATAACTACTCTGAAGTGCTGTTTGCCGAAGGTTTGGGTAAGTCGTTTCTAAATACTATGACAGTGACTATCCCGGCGACCGTGATTCCCATTTTAATAGCGGCGTTTGCCGCCTACGCGCTGGCATGGATGGAATTCCCCGGCAGAGCTATCTTTTTGGCAATAGTCGTAGGTCTGTTAGTTGTACCGCTGCAAATGTCCTTGATTCCGCTATTAAAGCTCTATACAAACATCGGCATCGGTAAGAGCTACCTGGGTATTTGGCTCGCCCATACCGGTTTTGGCTTACCGCTGGCGATCTATTTGCTGCGCAATTATATTGCCGGGCTACCCCGTGAAATCATCGAGAGTGCCCGGGTGGACGGTGCCAATGATTTTCAGATTTTTGTCAGAATAATATTACCGCTTTCGTTTCCGGCCCTGGCCAGTTTCGCTATCTTTCAGTTCCTCTGGGTTTGGAACGATTTGTTAATCGCCACTGTATTTTTAGGAAACAACGAAGAGCAATTAGTGATGACCGGAAGGCTGCGAGAGATGCTCGGATCTCGTGGCGGTAATTGGGAAATTCTCACGGCTTCCGCGTTCGTTTCAATCTTAGTGCCATTAATAGTGTTTTTCTCGCTGCAAAAATATCTTGTACGCGGTTTGTTATCTGGTTCAGTCAAAGGGGGCTGATGTACATGAGTTTTAATCAAGAAAACCACGCTCAAAAGGGCAGCAGCAAAGTTAATGATGAAAGAGACTGGTGGCGCGGAGCGGTTATCTACCAAATTTATCCTCGATCATTTCAGGACAGCAATGGCGACGGTATCGGAGATTTGTTGGGAATTATCCGCCGCTTGCCCTATGTCGCTTCTCTGGGTGTGGATGCCATCTGGCTATCACCTTTTTTTACCTCGCCGATGCTCGATTTTGGCTACGATGTGTCTGATTACTGTGATGTAGATCCGATGTTTGGCACATTGGCAGATTTTGACCTGTTGCTGCTGGAAGCGCATCGCCTGGGGCTAAAAGTGATGATAGACCTAGTGCTATCGCATACCTCTGATCAACACCCTTGGTTTGAGCAATCCCGTCAAAGTCGTAATAATGACAAACATGATTGGTTTGTCTGGGCTGATGCTAAAGGCTGTGCAGATGGCACAGGCCCTAATGAGCCGAGACAAGCCCCCAACAACTGGTTGTCAATCTTTGGTGGCAGTGCCTGGCAGTGGGATGCGAATCGCCAGCAGTACTACCTGCATAATTTCTTAAGCTCACAACCAGACCTGAATTTTCATAACACGGCAGTGCAAGATGCGCTGCTGCAGGTGGCTCGATTTTGGATGCGCCGCAAAGTTGATGGCTTCAGATTAGATACCATTAACTTTTATTTCCACGATAAACAGTTGCGCGACAACCCAATACTGCCCAGTGAGCAACGCAATTCAACCATAGCTCCGCAGGTCAATCCCTACAATCATCAAGAGCATCTGTACGATAAAAACCGGCCGGAGAATATTGCGTTTTTGCGCAGGTTTCGTGCCACTATGGACGAATTTGAGAATGTAGCGGCAGTGGGCGAAGTGGGTGATGCGCAAAGAGGTATGCAAATCATGACCCAATACACTGCCGGTGATGATTTGATACAGATGTGTTATGCCTTTGATTTTCTATCGCCAGAAGTTTTAGACGCTCAGCGTATCGCTGCAGTAATCAATCTATTTCAACAGCACTCCAGCGACAGCTGGTCGTGCTGGGCCTATTCAAACCACGATGTTATACGCCATCCCAGTCGCTGGCAGCTTGATAGCAGCGGGCAAAAGTTGATGAATTCGCTACTGTTGTCTCTGCAGGGATCTGTGTGTCTTTATCAGGGGGAAGAGCTGGGGTTGAATGAGGGCAGAGTAGATTTTGATCAGCTGCAAGACCCCTACGGCAAGGAGTTTTGGCCAAAATTTAAAGGTCGTGACGGATGCAGGACACCGATGGTCTGGTCTGATACTGCCGTGAATGCCGGTTTTAGTAAAGTTCAACCTTGGCTACCTGTCGATGCACAGCAGCAGCTAAAGGCTGTTTGCGTACAAGATTCTGACAGTACTTCTAGCCTGGCTTTTTACCGAGAAATGTTGGGGTTTCGTAAATCATTTTCCGCGCTGATCAAAGGGCAGTTAGTGAACCTTAAAGTATCAGCAGCGATACTGAGCTTTGAGCGGGTATTTGAGCAGCAGAGAATTTTTTGCGCGTTTAATTTGAGTGATCAAGAGCAGGCACTTACAGTGGATAGTTTCGAATCCAATATACCTTGGGCACAGGGATGGCTGCCACTGCAAGGGTTAAGTTACCAGTATTCATGCTCAGCGACTCAACTGCTACTACCCGCATGGCAAGCTTTTTATGCAATAAAAAATGGCAATGTAGACGATTGATAGCGTAATAGTCAGAGCGTATTTAGTAAAACACTCTGAATTGGCAGGCAAATACTGAAAAATAACAAGAGTGTAATATGGCAAATTTGAAACTGACCGATGTCAGCAAAGTCTATGGTAATGTTCCGGTACTCACCGATATTAACTTAGAGATCGAACAGGGCGAATTAATTGTCTTTGTCGGCCCCTCGGGCTGTGGTAAGTCGACATTGCTGCGAATGATTGCAGGTTTGGAGAGTATCAATAGCGGCCAATTGGAAATAGACGGTAAGTTGATGAACCAAGTTCCCCCGGCCAAGCGGGGGATTGCCATGGTGTTTCAATCTTATGCACTGTATCCGCACTTAAGCGTGCGTGACAATATGAGTTTTGCGCTGAAAATAGCTAAAGTGCCCGCTGCAGAGATTAATCGAGTAGTAGAGGAGGCTGCTGCATCGCTGCAACTGACTGAGTATTTAGACCGACTGCCGAAAGCGCTTTCCGGTGGACAGCGACAGCGAGTGGCGATTGGTCGGGCGATTGTCCGCGATCCAAAGATATTTTTGTTTGATGAGCCACTATCAAATCTAGATGCCGCACTGCGGGTTGCTACTCGCATAGAAATTGCCCAGCTTAAAGAAAAAATGCCGCAAAGCACCATGATTTATGTAACCCACGATCAAGTCGAGGCGATGACCTTAGCCACTAGAATAGTGGTGTTAAATAATCGAGGCATAGAACAAGTCGGTACGCCACTTGAGTTATACCAAAAGCCTGCGAATAAGTTTGTCGCGACTTTTATAGGCTCTCCCGCCATGAATCTGTTACCGGCAACAGTGACTGAGACGGGGCAGCAAACCCGTTTAAGCTTAGCAGAAGGGGCCTTGGCAACTGTGCCAATCGCCACCACTAAGGCGGAGCAGAATTTGATCTTTAGCTTGGGAGCCAGGCCTGAAGACATGCAGATTACTGAAACCGATGACTATATATTTAAAGGGAAAATCAATTATATAGAGGCATTGGGTGAAGTGACCTTGGTATATTTCAACAACCCCAATGACAGCGTGCCTATTATCGCCAAAGTCGCGGGGATTGCGTCCTTTGTGCGCGGTCAAATTCTGAAATTTACGGTTGCGCCAGATAAATTGCAACTCTTTAATCAGCAGGGGGTTTCCTGCAAGTACCGAGAGAGCTAGGGAAAATGCTGCTCAATAGTCATTGGCTGAACATTGAGCGCTGATCAATAATTAATGTTGCAGGGCATCCAGCAAGTTGTTTACTTTGTCGAATGTCTCTTGATATTCTGCCTCTATCTGTGAGTCAGCGACTATACCACCGCCGGCCCAGCAATAAATATTATTGTGTTCAATCAATAAAGTGCGAATGGTAATGCTGGTATCCATACGACCGCAAAGGCTTAAATAGCCGATGCTACCGCAGTAAATACTTCTTCTGTGCGGCTCCAGTTCATCGATAATTTGCATCGCCCGAATTTTCGGCGCACCGGTGATTGAGCCGCCGGGAAAGCAGTTTCGCAATAGACTGATGGCGTCATGCTGCTGATCCAGCTGGCCGCTGACGGTACTGACTAAGTGATGTACATTCTGGTAGCTTTCAACAGCAAACAGCGCCGGTACTTTGACACTGTGCAGCGCACAGCTTTTAGAAATATCGTTGCGCATCAAATCGACAATCATCAGGTTTTCTGAGCGATCTTTTTCAGAGCTTTCCAGCGAGTGTTTGTTCGCCTTATCAATACTGGGGTCACTGTTTCTAGGGGCAGTGCCCTTAATCGGTTGGGTCATTACCGCACCGCTGTGATCGACGCTGAGAAAGCGCTCCGGAGACAGCGATAATATCGCCCCGTGCTCTGTCTCAATATAGGCCGAAAAATGGGTCGGGGCGGCGCTGCGCAATTTAAGGTAAGCGTCCAGCGGGTCACCCTGGCAGGTGGCTTTAAAGCGCTGTGCGAAATTCACCTGATAACAATCACCGCTCAATATGTATTCATCAATTTTCTGCAGTGCCTGCGTGTAATCTGAAGCACTGACATTAGAGTGAAACTGATCTATTAAGCTAAAACTGTCGCTGCCAATCTCAGCAGTTGTGGCGGGCTCTTGCTCTTGCAGCAGAGTTTGCAATTGTGCAAACTCTGCTGCGCTGATTAAATCACAGCCTATTAGCTGCACCTGCTGGTGTTGGTGATCGATGATAATAGCCCAAGGGTACAAACCCAGATGCATTTCCGGCAGTGCTATATCATCGCAGGCTATTTGTGGCATCACTTCAATGGCGCGACCTAAATCGTAGCCAAAATAGCCCAGCAAGCCACCGCAAAAAGGGGGGGCATCACTAGCGCTGCTAGTTTGCTCGCTGCCAGCGCTCAAGCCTTTTTCAACAGCATACTGTTGCAACTGTTGCAGCGCGACAAAAGGGTCGCTGATCTGGTTTAACTCAAAAGGTAAATTGTTGCCGCTTAAGCTGCCTTTGGTGCAACTTAAGCTGGCGATAGGTGCGGCACTGATAATATCAAAACGACCGCGCTGGCAATTGGGATAGCCGCTGTCCAGTAGTACAGCAGATCCTAAGTGGCGCACCCGCTGTAGATATTGAGTGCAAGATATTGAATAGTTGAGTTCAGATCGCTTTAACAAAGCTATTTCTCTAGTCGGTAAATTAGCGCATTTTACTCATGATAGTGAAAATTGGCGAGTATTAGCAGTGAAAAACGACGCAAAGCGACACAGTTTTGTTATTGCGTCGTCTGTTTCGCCTGCCAGCGGACATATTTCCTACCCAACCACTTAATATCTTCGATGATCATATAATTGACCGGAATTAATAATAAGGTAATTACCGTTGCGAAAACAATGCCAAAACTTAGAGAAACCGCCATCGGAATCAAAAACTGCGCCTGAGTTGCCTGTTCAAATAACAGCGGTAACAAGCCGGCAAAAGTGGTTATAGAGGTCAGTAATACCGGCCTGAACCTGGCGATACCGGCCTTCAATACCGCCTCTCGTACTTGCTCCCCCCGCTGCACTTGCTGATTAATAAAACTCACCAATACCAGAGAATCATTGACCACGACACCGATCAGCGCAAGTAGACCCAGCAAGCTCATGATGGTCAGAGTCATGCCCAGTAACCAGTGGCCGAATATTGCACCAATGACACCAAAGGGAATCACTGACATCACAATCAGTGGTTGGAAAAAAGAGCCGAAGGGGATCGCCAGCAGTGCATAAATGGCAAAGAAGACAAACACTAGCCCCCACTGCAGCGAGCCAAATGATTCGCGCTGCTCCTTAGCCTCTCCCTCTAAACTAAAACTTAATTGCGGGTAGCGGCTTTGTAACTGTGCCAGATAATTGAGTATATCTGAGTTCATTACCGTGATATTGACCGTCTCTTTATTGATGTCGGCCACCACATTGGCAGTGCGTTCGTGATCAGTGCGATAGACCGCAGATGGGCCGGCAATAATACTGATATGGGCAATATGCTCCAGTGGTATAAGCCGGTTATCCGGTGCTCGTATTTCAAGTCTCTGCAGATCGGCAATAGAGTCTCGCTCCGCTTGTGGCAGGGGCACAGTAACAGGGACTTCTTCGCGACCGCGCTGGAAGCGCTGTACTTCAACGCCCATCATTGTCTGGCGGATTTGGCTTATAATACTGGCACGGCTAACCCCTAAAACTTGGCCTAAAGGTTTCAATTCTATTTGCAGCTCGTCCTTGCCATCCGATAAGTTATCGCTGATCGCAAAAACTCCCGGGTATTGGTTTAACTGCAACCGAATTTCTGCGGCGGCCAGTCGCAGTTGGCTATAGGACTGGCCATTGATTTGCACATCAATAGGGTCGCCGCCGCGGCCAATTTCGGCGCGATAGTTTAGGGACTGGGCACCGCTGATAGTGCCTATCATCTGTCGCCACTCCTGAACTAATCGGCGCATATCAACATTGGCGTGCAGCTTGGCACTGCGATCTTCTGGTGCCAGAGTTTCAAATCTTACTCGCCCTATGTGGCTGGCACCCCCAGCTGATCCGGTGGAGGAGAGGATGTTTAAGATGATACTGAGGCCAGTTTGCGGGTCGGTGTATTTCTGCTGTAACTGCAGCGCCGCATCCACCATACGTTTTACTTGTTTATCAGTGACCGAAAAACTGGTGCCGGTGGGCATCGTCAGAGTGACTCTGGCGGTCTCACTCGGGACTCTGGGAAAGAAGGTGTAACGCATCCAACCGCTGGACACATAGAAAACAATTAAGATCAGCAAGGTGATAAAAGTGGCCAGCACTGAGTAGCGATAGTGCAGGCATTTGATTAGCAGCGGCCGATAAAAACGGAACACCATTTGCTCAAAGCCATCGGCGAACGCCTGCTGCCAGCGACTGAAAGGATTGACTTTAGTGTCGTGCTGGCGCAGCCTCAACATTTTAAGGTGTGCTGGCAAAATAAATTTTGACTCAATCAGTGAGAACAACAGCACTGGGACAACCACAGCGGGAATCTGCGCAAACAATTGGCCGCGATGCCCCTCAATAAAGGCGAAAGGTAAAAACGCCGCCACAGTCGTTAAGACCCCGAAAGTAACAGCGACAGCGACTTCTTTAGTGCCGAAAATGGCTGCCTGAATACCCGATTCGGCACCTTGCATATGACGATAGATATTTTCACCTGTGACTATGGCATCGTCGACCACTATGCCCAGCACTAAGATAAAACCAAACAGGCTGATGATGTTCAGTGACATGCCAAAAAAGGGCATGACGATAAAGGCGCCCATAAAACTAATAGGGATACCTAAGAAGACAAAAAAGGCGATGGAGGGGCGCAGGAACAGTGACAGCAAGATGATCACTAAGATGCCCCCTTGAATGGCATTGTCGGTTAAGGTCTGCAAACGACTTTTTAATATTTCCGAGCGGTCATTCCAATAATCTAAATGCATCCCTTTGGGCAGTAATGCCTGCTGCTGATCTATGTAATCCCTGACGCTCTTTGCTAAGCTAATGGCGTTTTGATCGCCCACTCTGTATACCTCAATCATAGCGGCGGGAAGACCGTTAAAAAGGGGACGCATCGGGGGCTCCTCAAATGCATTGCTGATTTTAGCGATATCCGAAAGACGTATCACTGAACCATTGGCAGTCGTTTTGATGATTAGGTCGGCAAACTGTTGCGCGCTGAATGCCTGGCCTTTAGTACTAATCAATAAATCACCGCCAACAGTGCGCAAGTTTCCCGCTGAAGTATCTAGTGAGCTGGCATCGATAGCATCGGCAACAGCAGATAAACTCAGTTGGTATTGGCGCAACTTGTGTTGCTGGATATCTATACTGAGCTGGTAGTCGCGCACCCGGTCTAATTCGACTTGGGTAATGCCTTCAATTTTTAATAAGTCATCGCGTATCTGTTCACCGAACTGACGAATCTGCCGCTCACTAAAATCTCCGGCGACACTGACACTGATCACTTCGCGTTTAAACTGCCGCAACTGGCTTTTCGGCTCTTTAGCATTGACCGGAAATTCACTGATGGCATCGACACGACTTTTAATATCGGCGAGTAAATCTCGCTTGTCGTAGTTCTTATCGATTTGCATGCTGACACTAGTATTACCCTCCAGTGAGCGACTAGTGATGCTGTTTATACCTTCTAAATCGGCGACAGCCTCTTCAATCAATACAGCGACACTCTGTTCAATGTCCTGGGCGGTAGCGCCCTCCAGGGAGACACTGGTGGTGATAGTATTGGCTTCAAAGCTGGGGAAGACTTCCAGCGGAATCCTGGTTTTTAGGCTGAATAGTCCCAGTAAAATGATCAATAGCATCATTAAGTTGGCGGCGACGTGATTGTTGGCAAACCAAGAGATCATTGTGTTTCCAGTATCTGTGAGTCGGTAAAGTATCAGTTATCAGTGTGTTGCTGTTTTTTGTCGGCAGATTTTTTGCCCCTGCGGCCAGGCTTTGCATTTTTGGCTGAAGTTGCGCCAGCGCTTTGGTTGTTTTCAACATTGACGGGGGTGCCGGATGCCGCCTGTGCCAGGATAGTTGTGACCAGTTGATCAGCCTCTTTTAAACCGCTGTCGATCAGGGCTATTTGGTCATCCTGCCAGCGAATTGTGATGTCTTGTCTGTGCAACAGGCCATCTCGGACTAAATACACAAACTCTCCCTGATAGATGTGCCTGACCTCAATGCTGATAACATTTTGCAGTTTCTTTCCGACAATGTTGGCGGTCAGATACTGGCCGATTTTCAAAGGGTGTTTGTCGGCGTTATCTGTCCCATAGGGGGCGGTGATTTCGGCGATCACAAACAGCTGCTGAGAGCTGCTGTCAATGGCAGCTTCAGTTCTGACGATTGACCCCTGCCATAGTTGGCGCTCTATTAATTGAGTTTCAAAATTGACCGCCGGTTGCACTAAAGAGAGGCTGCTTGGCTGTGGGCTGACCTCAGGCAGGTCGATGAAGGCCAAATCACTGTTTTGCAGCCCTAAACGCACTTGCAAAGTGTCGCTGGAGAATATTTGTGCCAATTGCGTATTGGCATTGACGAACTCGCCGAGGCTGATTTGTTTTGACAGTACTCTGCCGGCAAAGGGAGCTACTATTTTAGTGCGCTGAAAATTCAGGACAGCTTGATTGTACTGGGCGTGGGCGGCAGATACACTTGCTTTAGCGCTGAGCTCCTGCGGCCTGCGTGAGACCAGATTGGGTATTTTGCTGCTGCCATGTAAACGTTTCCAGTCCGCTTTGGCCTGAGCGACTTGCGCCCGCTCTAATGACAAGGCTTGCTGAGCCTGGGTTAAATTGGCTTTGGCGCTGTTAATCGCCGTTTGATAATCACGACTATCTATACTGAGCAGTAAGTCACCTTTGGCAAAAAATGTCGCATTTTCTAATGCGGGGCTGATCATTGTGACCCGGCCACTGACCTGACTGGTGATCCAACTGAGGTTTTTTGCGCTTATCTGACCGTAACTGCTCAACGTTAATTGCAGATCAGTCGCTTTGATAGGGCTGACTTGCACGGATAATTTGCGCGCTTTAGGGGCTTCACGGTACTCGCTGGTGGGAGCATTTTTAACGATATACCAGACTCCAACCCCGGCGATTGCGATAATAATGATAGGTAATATAAATCTGCGCATAAAATTCACTTATTGTTGATTTGTTGGTTCTGCATCAGTGTCACTGGAATCTACTGTCACTGTTTGTTCAGTGCCGCCGATGGCCAGGATTAATTCAATTTGATTATCAATTCTCTGCTGCTTTAATTGCCAGCTGGCAAGTTCACTGTCAAAGATTCTCTGCTGCAAACTCAGTACTTGCTGGTAGTTAGCGATGCCGTTTTGATATTGGATCTTCACCCGTTCATAGGAGAGCTGTGCATTGCTGAGCAATTGTTGGTTTAGCTGCCATTGTCGCTGCAGAGAATTTTGGCTTTGTAACAGTGTTTCAACCTCACTAAACGCCGCTTGCAAAACGCCCAGATACTGCTGTTCTTTTTCGATTAATTTAGCTTTGGATTGCTGGTACAACGCCTGTTGTTTGCCATTATCGAACAGAGACTGCGACAAACTACCCAGTAGTGACCAGGCAATGTTTTGGGTGAACAGATCGGACAGTCGCGCTGAGCTCAAAGATAAGTTACCGGTTAAATTAAATTGCGGAAACTGCTGTGCGTAATTGGCAGCCACTTTGGCATCTTCGACCAATACTCCCAGCCAGCGGCTATTCAGGTCTGCTCGACGGCGCAGTAAATCCGCTGGCACCCCCAATCGATAATTCTCAACTAAATTTGGCAGCTGCTGAGTGACTAACATTTTACCACTGGGGTATTTTGCCAGCAGTAATTCAAGCTTTCGCGATGCCTGAGATAAGCTCTGTTGCTTTTCTAAGGTGCGGGTTCTGGCTAGGTCAATGTTGCCCCGGGCTAAATATACGTCCAGTGACTGGCTCAGCCCCTGTCGATACGAGGACTCGATAGCATCCAGTTGCAGTTGGGTGTTGTGCTGTTGCTGTTCGGTCAGTTCAAATACCTTTTCGGCAAACATTAATTGATACCAGGCGCTGGTGATGTCTGCGACTAACTGTTGCTGGCTGCGTTTGAGAATCGCCGTACTGATGGCCAATTGATAGCTGCTGGCCTTAGCCAGTTGATCTAGCTCTCCCCAAAGTGAAACCGGTAAATTTGCCTTGAGTTTTAGGTCAAAATCACTACTGGCTCTGGCGCTCTGCAAACTGCTGCCATATGAACTTGCGGCCTCTAAGCTGAGGTTGAAACGCAGTTCAGAATTATTGATGATGTACTGCTGCAATGCTTGCTGGTGAAGGGCTCGCTGCTGTTTAATAGTGTGGTTTTTCTGCAGCGCCTGCGCAATTGCCTGATTTAAAGCGCTGTTGTACATTTGTCCCAACCCGTCAAGAGGCAGCTCGAGGGGGCTGCTATCCGGCTGGGGCTGCTCCTGGGGAACAGCTGCCTGGTATTGCGCTGCAGTGTTAGGTTGCTCAGTCGCAGGATCGATCGATGACACTATCACAGGCTCTAATCCAGACAAAAGATTAGAGCAGCCGGAAAGTGCCAGTGAAGCTGAGATAACGATTGTGCATAGAGCAGTGGACATTACTGGAGATTTTAGCATGCAAATAAGGTCGTCATTGAAGATCCTGATACAAATGTTTTTGTTATTTAATATACACTTAATCTTAGAGTAATATGGTTAGTTGGCAAATTAATTTACAAAACTTTACACCGCTAGCTATCGTCGAATAGATTGATCTATTACACTATTTTATCGCGGCCTTTTTTGCTCCAATTGAGCGGCAATAGAAGCTGATATTTAACCAATCCAGTGAACAGAGAACTTGTATGAGATTAGAGATGATATGTACCGGCGAAGAAATTCTGGCAGGGCAAATAGTCGATACTAATGC
Organism: Osedax symbiont Rs2; assembly: GCA_000416315.1. Classification (GTDB taxonomy): domain Bacteria; phylum Pseudomonadota; class Gammaproteobacteria; order Pseudomonadales; family Balneatricaceae; genus Rs1. Next base: position 31,687 of record ASZI01000099.1, read on the forward strand.
TGCCTGGCTCGGCAACCTGTTAATGGAGCAGGGCTTTGAAATGCAGCGTCGCACTACAGTGGGTGATCGACTGGCAGATCTGGTTGAAGTGTTTCAAGAGCGCAGTCAGCACGCGGATATTATCTTAGTCAACGGTGGATTGGGGCCGACAGCAGATGATTTGTCGGCACAGGCAATGGCTGATGCCATGGGGGTATCGCTGCGCCAAAATAAACACTGGTTGAGTGTTTTGCAGCAGTGGTTTAACGCTCGCTCAATTGAGTTATCTAAGAGCAACTTAAAGCAGACCTTATTACCAGAAGGCGCCATCATGGTAGATAACCCGGTGGGCACTGCCTGTGGCTTCAGGGTCAAACTCAATCGTGCCTGGCTATTTTTTACCCCGGGAGTGCCGAGTGAGTTTAAACACATGGTCCAGCAACAGTTTATTCCTTTTGTTGAGCAACAGTCAGTGCAGCAACAGCGAGTTGATGTGACCAAGTTACTGACTTTAGGAATGGGCGAGTCTAGTATGGCGCAGTTGTTGGAAAGCATGGATTGGCCCGACGGGATCACTTTAGGATACCGCTCTTTCAGCCCCTATTTGGAGTTAAAACTAATCGCCCGCGATGTCAGTGATGACCAGCGACAGCTGGCACTGCGACAAGCTCAGCAGTTGTTAAATGATACTGTAGTGGCGTGTAACCAGCCTAATCTGGCCGCTGAAGTGCACCGCCTGTTAGCTGATTCAGGGGAGAGTTTGGCGCTGGCAGAATCACTCACTGGCGGTGAAATCAGCAGCCAGCTGGTGGCTTTTCCAGGCAGTTCCAGCTATCTTCGTCACGCTGTGGTCAGCTATTGTAACTTGGCGAAAACTGAACTGTTACAAGTACCTGAGAAAACCATCAGCGATTACACTGAAGTGTCGATGCAGTGCGTCGCACAGATGGTTGCTGGCACCAGCAGTGCCCTTGGTAGCACTGCAACGACAAGCTATGCACTGGCCACTAGCGGCATAGCTGGCCCCGGCGGTGGCAGCAGCGATAATCCTGTAGGTACAGTCGTCATAGGGGTGAAAGTTGCCGATACCGTGCACTGCCAAAAGCTATTAATCGCCGGGAGCAGGGGGCGTGATTATGTGCGCGATTTGTCAGTGGCCGTGGCTCTGGATATGCTGCGACGTGCGATTTTGAAAACAGCGCCAGTGGTCGATTATCCGTACATCAATAGACTAGAGAGTCAAAGCTTTGCTATCGCCGAGCTCTGATTGATGTAGCATACAGGGGGAGGGCAATCGACTTGATTGCTGCCCTGTGCAAAAATGGACTAGTGCCATTATTTAGCCTGCCACTGGGCGCGCACTAGCAGCCGATCGGCGCAATGTAGTTCAGCCTTAAAGACACTGTCGCGCTGTACCTGACCAACACCCGCGGGAGTGCCTGTCATGATGATATCGCCGTCCTCTAAAGTGACAAATTTTTTAATCTCTTCGAGTATTTGCTCTGGAGAGTAGATCATTTGACTAATATGGGCGCTCTGAGTCAATTGCCCATCAATCAGCAACGAGATGCTCAACTGCTCACTGACCTCGTCGATAGTGACAAAATCACTAAACACAGCGGCGCCGTCAAAGGCTTTGGCCCGCTCCCAGGGCAGTCCTTTAGCTTTGAGTTTCGACTGGAGAGCCCTCTTGGTTAGATCCAGGCCAATGCCCACCGCACTTAAGCTGTTTTGTGCATAGATAAAACAGATTTCTGTTTCGTAGTGAATCGCATCTTCAGGGTCTGCAGCTGTTCGATTTCCAGTCTTGTGCTCTGATTTAAGTTCACTGGCTATAGAGGAGTTTGGCTTAAAGAACAACACCATATCTTCTGGAATTTCATTGTTGAGTTCGTTGATATGCGCTAAGTAATTGCGCCCCACACATAGAATTTTATTGGGGCTAACTTTTTTAGATTCGATAGAGATACTTTGCAAAATTTAACTCCGAAATGTTCAGGGAATAATGAGCAATTAACTTAGGCCATAATAACTGATCACAGCTAAGTAACGGGTAAATATATTAAATTATTTTTGACCTATAAAGGTGTAAAAATTAGGCGGGAAACTGTGCGAAAATTGTGTTATTGTGCCGCCAAATTAACTAGAAAAATTT
>ASZI01000100.1 GCA_000416315.1 Osedax symbiont Rs2
GGGCATCTGTCGAAATAGCTTACTTTGTATTCATACAGCAGCACTCACTGGTTCAGAATTGATAATATCAATGTGATTGAGGTCAGCCTCAAATTAAATCTGGCGTTAATTCTGCCAATTTTTGTTTCATAACTTTTAATTTAATCAGCTCAAAGGTGCTTGGCTCATCTAGCGAAATAACTGGTTTACTTTCCATTTAACAACACTGACATTGAGTCATAAGTACTGCTGGAAAATCACCTTTAGTTTGCAGCTCTAGAGCAGATAACTGCATCGCTGAAGCTGATTTATCACGGTGAAACATCAAGACTTTAACTCAGTTTTGGAGGCGAACAGCTCTCGAAATACCGGATAGATATCTGCACTGCTACGTACATTTTGCATGGCAAACTCATTGGCAAACTGTTCCTGGATGTTTTTATATTCGTTCCATAAGTTTTGATGCATGCCGGAGGTGATTTCGACGTAAGCAAAATATTGAATGATCGGTAGAATCCGCTGCTGCAATATTTTGCAGCATATTTCAGAGTCGTTATCCCAGTTATCTCCATCCGAAGCTTGAGCTACATAGACATTGTATTGATCTTGTGGGTAGCGTTGCTCGATGATATCCGCTGCTAGTTCCAGGGCACTTGATACAATAGTTCCGCCTGTTTCTCTTGAGTAGAAAAACTCTTGTTCATCTACTTCAGTGGCGCGGGTATGGTGGCGAATAAACACAACTTCGGTTTTTTGATAATTACGTTGAATAAACAGATACAGCAAGATGAAAAAACGTTTCGCCAGCTCTTTAATGGTTTGGGTCATAGATCCAGATACATCCATCACGCAGACAATCACTGCTTTGGAAGAGGGCATAGGCACTCGTACATAATTGCGATAGCGTAGATCAAAAGTATCCAGAAACGGGATACGTTTATTGTCTGTTTTTTTCAGCGCATTGATTTTTAATTTCAAATCGGCAATTTTTTGGCTATTGCTCTGGTTAACAGGCTGCTCTTCCAGAGCCCAGAGGCTCTTTTTTAGTTCGCTAAGCTCTTTCTTACCAGGGCCAGACAGTGCAATTCTGCGCGCGTAAGCAGCGCGCAGCGAGCGAATTAAATGCAGTTTTTCAGGAGAGCTATGGCTGGTAAATCCAGCGTGGTGGGTCTCAAAATTGGTAGTACTTTTTAGCTGTTTTTTCACCAGATAAGGCAGTTCAAGGCCCTCAAACATGAAGTCTAAAAATTCATCCTGACTGATATGGAAAGTGAACTCATCTTCTCCCACCCCGGTATTACTGGCACTGCCTTCCCCAGAGCCACTACCGCCACCTTGTTCAGGGCGCTGGAACTCATCCCCGGTTATGAACTCTTTGTTACCGGGAAACACTCGCGTCTGGCTGCCACCTCTACCGTGTTGAAAGAACGGCTCAGTGGTTGCATCGCGATCAATAGTAATATCGCTGCCTCTGTCAACGTCTTCAATTGAGCGTTTTTTAAGTGACTCTTCAACAGCGCGCTTAATCTGCTTGCGATAGCGCTTAAGAAAACGTTGCCTATTGACAGTGCTCTTCTTTTTACTATTTAGGCGACGGTCGATGATATAACTCATATGCCGTATTCCTATGTCAGGAGAGGGCAGCGATATATCTGCTGCAGCTCTATATGTGTAGAAGTCCTACATACAACACTACGCTTGTGGACAATGTTAGCAACACAATAACCGCCTGATCTAAGCTAAATCTTGGCGGCTAACAGCTACTGGGACTTTCTAACTCTTATATACCACTCAGACAATAACCTGACCTGTTTCTCGGTATAGCCACGTTTGGTCATACGTTTTACAAATTCAAAGTGTTTGTCGTTTTCATCGCTAGAGGCTTTGGTATTAAAAGAAATTACCGGTAGCAAATCTTCAGTGTTGGAAAACATTTTCTTCTCGATCACCGAACGCATTTTCTCAAAGCTCATCCAAGATGGATTTTCACCTTCGTTACTGGCCCTGGCCCGCAGAACAAAGTTGACAATTTCATGTCGAAAGTCTTTCGGGTTACTGATGCCAGCAGGCTTTTCAATTTTTTCCAGTTCTTCGTTGATATTCTGTCGGTTGAGCATGTCGCCCGTCTCAGGATCACGGTATTCCTGATCCTGGATCCAGAAATCGGCATAAGTTACATAACGGTCAAAGACATTTTGCCCGTATTCCGAATAGGATTCCAAATAGGCAGTTTGAATTTCTTTTCCTAACAGTTCGATGTATTTGGGAGCTATATACTCTTTAATAAAGCCGATGTATTTGTCTTGCACTTCTTTGGCAAATTGTTGCTGCTCTATCTCCCTCTCCAGTACATACATTAAGTGCACGGGGTTGGCGGCAATTTCAGTGGGATCAAAATTAAAAACTTTTGATAGGATTTTAAAGGCAAAGCGAGTGGACAGTCCGTTCATTCCCTCATCGACTCCCGCATAATCCTTGTATTCTTGAATGGGTTTTGCTTTGGGATCAGTGTCTTTTAAATTATCTCCATTGTAGATACGCATCTTGGAATATATATTGGAATTTTCTGGCTCTTTTAAGCGTGACAGTACCGAAAACTGGGCCAGCATATTAAGGGTGTCCGGAGCGCAGGGAGCTTCTGACAGAGAGCTCTCCCGCAGCAGCTTTTCATAAATCTTAATTTCTTCAGAGACCCTGATACAGTAGGGGATTTTGACAATGTTTACCCGGTCAATAAAGGCTTCATTGGTTTTATTGTTTTTAAACGACTGCCACTCAGACTCGTTCGAGTGCGCTAGAATGATGCCGGAAAATGGAATAGAGCCCATGCCCTCGGTGCTGTTGTAGTTGCCCTCCTGTGTCGCTGTGAGCAGCGGGTGAAGAACTTTAATCGGCGCCTTGAACATTTCGACAAATTCCATCAACCCCTGATTGGCGCGACACAGAGCACCAGAAAAGCTGTAAGCATCGGGATCTTGCTGCGGAAATTCTTCCAGCTTGCGGATGTCTACCTTGCCTACCAGGCTGGAAATGTCCTGGTTGTTATCATCACCGGGCTCGGTTTTAGCGATGGCTACTTGATTAAGTATTGAGGGATAGAGCTTAATCACCGTAAATTTTTCAATATCGCCACCGTATTCATTTAGACGTTTAACAGCCCAAGGTGAGATAACGCCTTTTAGATAACGACTTGGAATACCGTATTCGCTCTCCAGTATTTCACCGTCTTCGCGCGGACTGAATAATCCCAGTGGCGACTCGAATACAGGAGAGCCTTTAATCGCATAAAAAGGTATGGCTTCCATCAGTTCTTTTACCTTCTCAGCGATAGAAGATTTACCACCACCTACCGGTCCCAGCAAATAGAGAATCTGTTTGCGCTCCTCCAGTCCCTGTGCGGCGTGACGGAAATAGGCAACGATATTTTCTATGGCATCTTCCGCGCCGTAGAATTGATCAAAAGTGGGGTAGCGCTTTATGACTTTGTTGGAAAAAATCCGACTCAACACCGGATCTTGCGCGGTGTCAATCATCTGTGGCTCACCGATTGCCTTGAGCAAACGTTCGGCGGCGCTGGCATAAGTTTCAGGTTTATCTCTGCACAGCTGCAGGTATTCTTGAAGGGATAATTCTTCTTGAGTGGTAGATAGAAAACGTGCTTGATAGCGCTCGAAGATACTCATGATGATCACCTTCTATGTTAAGGAAGTCACCGATTAGCATAGAGGGTCGCTTACCATCGGTGCTCCACTATTCATAGTTAATTGATTGTTTGACTCAGATGATATTTTTCTCATCTAAATCAACCTCTAGTTGAATTATAGACGCTCCTTTGATATTGGCACTTTTAAAGTTAATTTAATTGTGTGTAAGCAGAAGTTCATTTAGCTGTATTAAATGGCAGTGGATAAAATTTGTCTTTTAGAACACACAAAGAATGTTGGGTTTTACTGAGATAGAACAGTCCGTCTATGCAGGATAACCCTTGGCAGGTTAACCAGGTTATGGAAATACTCTGTAGGCCAGAGGCATGTGGACTTAATGGTTTGTTCTTTAGACCTTATCAAATAAGACTTAATCATTAGCTATAAGTTCCTTTAATTACAGGAGTAATTGTTGTTGATGGAGGATAAAAAATCCATGCAAAACTGAACTTATCGGGGTTTTTAAGGTTACATAGTAAGGGCGGTTAATAAAGGTTGCCCTGCTGGTGAAATAGCAGTGTTTAGGGATTCTGCTTTTAGTTCATTACCAGTATAATCTGGGATTGTCCCAATACAAATACTAACCATAGGCTCATATGCGAATTCTAACATTGACATTTATCTCGCTAATTCTGGCTCATTCGCCGATCACCCATGCCATACAGGATTATGGTGTTTCTAAGGGGGCGGAAGAACTGCTGTTGAAGGGGTTTGAATCTATAGCAGAGCAAAGATTTGATGTGGCGCTAGAGCAAATGCAAGAATTGGTCAGTATCAGACCCGATTTTCGACTGGCACAGTTAGTCTACGCCGATCTATTGATCGCCCAGGTAAACCCTCTGTCGCAAGTGGGCAGCAGCTTTACCGGTGACCAGCAGAGCAAGCTCAAAGGACTGATTGCAGAGGCTAAAGCCAGGATTAATCTGCGCAAGGCAAAGCCGGGCCCGGATTTAATTCCTCAAGACATCGTGCTGCTCAGTGATAAACAGAAGTACGTGATAGTGCAAGATATGAGTTTGTCTCGATTGTTTGTTTTTGAAAATAGAAATGGGGTACCGTTTTTAATTAAAGACTACTATGCCTCCCACGGCACTGGAGGTACCGGTAAGAGAAAGCAGGGTGATCGAAAATCACCGGTGGGTGTGTATTTTACCACCGGTAGACTGTTAGATGAAAACCTGCCCGCCCGCTATGGTGCCGGGGCACTGCCGCTGAACTACCCAAATGCCTGGGACTACAGGAATAATCGCACAGGCAATGGTATTTGGTTACACGGCTCTCCGGTAGATACTTATAGCCGACCGCCACTGGCCAGCTTAGGCTGTTTGTCACTGACCAATCCAGATTTTCAAGAGGTTGATCAGCTGATTAAAAATGGCACGCCGATGATCTTAGGGGAAAACTTGACCTGGATTTCCAGAGATGCCTGGAAGAAGCAGAAAAATGAAATGATTGCTGTAGTTAAAGATTGGGAAGCCGATTGGGAGAGTTTGGACTACAGCCGTTATATAGAAAATTACTCGCGCAGTTTCAGTGATGGAAAAATTAAATTTCAGAAGTTTGCCGCCCATAAGAAACGTGTCAACAGTACTAAGGCATTCATTGAAATTGGCTTAAATGATTTAAATATATTTACCTACCCGGATTCAGATTTAATGGTAGTTTCTTTTAACCAGCAGTATAAATCAAGCAACTACAAAGGCTCAGGTCTGAAGAGACAGTATTGGCAAAAAGAATCCGATGGCTGGAAAATTGCCTACGAAGGTGCGCCATCTCGAGGTAGACCATAAATTAGACTGCTGTAGTCTGACACTCAGTGTTACCGATCATTACTAGTAAAAAAAATAGTAACACTATAATTTTTCAACGGGGATGAACGAAGTGCAAAACCTATCAAGTCAGCAGAGTATAGTGCGAACTGATTTCACCTTAAAATATTACACTCTGGACGAAAAGTTAAGCAGCGACCCGTTATTAAAAGTTCAGGGACCAGATACTAAGCTGTTCATGCGCAGTTGGTTGGAATATGCACAGGCCGATGGAAACTGCATCATCCATTGGTCAGAGGGTGATTTTGCTGCCCTTGTGAAAACTATCGGCGATAGGTTCCAAAGCGATGTTGTCAGTACTGAGAAATTACTAGCGCTATTGGCAGAGCAAGGGGCGAAGCGAAAAGTAATATTTGCAGTCGATGCCCAAAAGGTTGCAAGTGCACAACTATCTCTACTATTACAAACCTTACGCAATAGTGATGCGCCGAGTAAAGCTGACAGCGATACTGATTATCACGCTAAATTGGTGTTGTATTTCAACCTAGAAGAAATGGCCAGTTATCAAAAAGTGCTGAGTAGCTCTTTTAGCCAATCTCTGCATATAGGCGCTGTTAACCCAGCCGCCACAGCCAGGAAAACAAGCTTTGCAACTGTGCTACTGAGCACTTTGCTGCTGGCCTTTATCATAAGTGGTGTTAGTTATTGGCAAATACTGAAAAATAGCAACAGTGACTTTTCATTGTGGATAGCAAGTGCCACTGGCTGGCAGCTGGATCGCGATACAGCAAAGCCAGGTAATGCAGGGATTGCCACCCATGACAATCGTTCCGGCTCTGCTGCTCTAAGCGGATCAGAAAGTACTAAGCAATTAGCCAGTAGTGACTTAGCCTCAGCTGGCACCAGCACGGAACCAGTGGCGTCGATTAAAAATATTGAAGCAACAGTCACTACAGAAGGTATTAGTATTGCAACACTAAATGTTGCAGCACAAAGTGTCGAAACAGTGAGCCCCGCAAAGAAAGCGTTGGCGCCAGAACTCGACACAGAGAAAATTGCAGGGCTAGAAGAGACCTCGACCCAACTGTTGAGCCAAGAGGGCAAACTCGGTAATGCTATTGCAAAGCCCGCCGTTTCAAGCATCGTGACGTCCAACGATGTTAGTGATAACGAAGTTTCTGCAGTGCAATCCGTTCAGGATGCGCCAATAAAGGTTAAGCAAGTTATCGCATCAACCGACATCCAAAGTCAGGCATTGCAACAGATAAACTCAACCATGGCTGGTGCGGACCTTGTTACTACAGAGCCAGTGCTGGCAGCAAAAAAAGTGTCAGACGAAGAAGTGCAAATTACTTCAAAAACTGAAGATAGCAATGCTCCTATAGCCCAATCCGTTGCGCCTGTAGCAGAAAAAGATCAGCAACTAGATGCTCAAAAACAATTGCAGTTATTAATTGATGCCTGGATTGCAGCCTGGCAGCAGCAGAATTTTGAAAAATACAGTACATTCTATGGCCCTAAATTCACCGTTAGTAAAAAACTCAGTCACAAAGGCTGGCTTAAGTGGCGTAAACAACGCATTGAAAAGCCTAAATGGATTAAATTGTCTCGCTCAGAAATCAGTTTTATCATAGCTGAAGGCGATGAACAGTTAAGTATGACTTTTACCTTAAATTACGAGTCACCTAACTACCAGGATGAGACTTTGAAAAGGCTAACCTTGAAGCCTGTTGGGGAGAGTTATCAGATCATTCTCGAAGAGAATATGCAAGTGAGCAGAATTCGCTAGCAGCGTCTATCACTGCTAAAAAAGGAGAGCATCGGCTCTCTTTTTTTATGGCTGGGTTTTAGTCGTAAGTCATAAGTCATAAGTCATAAGTCATAAGTCTTAAGTCTTAAGTCTTAAGCCGCAGGCTGGGGTAAGGTCGTGAGAACGGGTTGCAATATTGTTCTGCAAAGGGAGTTGATTCACTAGCGATGTTAAAGCCGGGTGTTGGTGGCGGAATAAGCTGAGGATAAAAAAAGCGTATTTAGCGGGGTAAATACGCTTTTTTTGAGGGCTTATTTAAGCTGTCAGTTAAATATTTTGCTCTTTGCTGATCAGCCATTTAGCACCGACTCTTTTCAGCGTTAGCATTTTTTTAGTTTGATCTTTGTAAGTATTGGCTTGATATTTTTGTAAGAAAGTAACTTGAACTACGCCGCTGCTGACTCGAGTACTCTTAATGTTGGAGAGTTTTACTTTAATGAAAGCGGGCTTAGTTAACCTGGAAGTACGTATCTTTCTCCACTGAGTATGGCTGACACTGCTCTTTGGCTTGTAACCTTCCACATAGCTACCTAGGTAGGCATTGACGTTTTGCGTCGACCATGTCCAGCTCCAACGGTTAACGGCCTTGATAGCAGCCACAGTGCTGCTGCCTTGGGCTTTGGCTGTTTTAGTTGTATTGTTTGTATCGACCCTTACGATACTTTGCTTAACCGCTGGGGCTTTTTTAGCCGGTTTGATCACCAGTTTGGCAATTTCTACTTCAGGCTCAGGATCGCTGAGCTTGGGAATAGGCAGTGCTACTTGTTTTCTGGCCGCGACCACTATAGGTTTAGTGGACTCAGTAACACTGACGGCTGGTTGTTTAGCTGCGCTGATAGGTGTGACTGAACTAAGCTCTTTTTTGTCGGGGCTATTGGAGACTATGCTGGAGCTCAAACTGGCGTGCGCGACGGCAGGCAAACTTGGGCTGGATATTCTTCTCAACACTATTAAATTTGGCGTCTGTTTAGTATCGGAGTTCAAATCCAGGGCGCGGTTGTAGGCCAGCGAAGCCACAGATGAATATACTTCGCGAAGATTTTCATTCACTTGCGCGTAGCTAGGGTGCGTTGAAAAGGCCAGTAGTAAAGTCTCAATGGCCTTGCCATAATCACCTTGATCTGAGTAAATAACCGCAAGGTTATTATACAATTCAGGAGAAGTCGGATGGCGAGCTATGGCATTTCTCAACAGCGATTCTGCCTCCTTAACTTCACCCATGTTATTCAAAACCAGACCTTTGGTCAGGTCAGCTTCAAGATTATTTGGGTTTTCTGCGAGGAAAGTATTAATCGCCGCCATCGCATTGCGATGCTCTCCCCTTTGAGTCATCAGCTCGATGCGCACTAATTCTGGATGAGTGGCAGCTGGGTTGCGAACTTGCAGCGCCTTAGTCGAAGGCGTAGATTTACCAATGGCCGAATCCGGGTTTTCTTTAATGGTTTTTAACCAGGACTTAATATCCGAAAGCTTGGAGTTCATCCAGGCTTCGGTATTCGGATTATTGACGGTGCCAGTGCTGTCTGCCGCTTTTGTTTGTGCTTGTTCACTACAGCTATAGTCATTGGAGGTGCCACCATTTCGACAGTATTCCTGAGTGCCGTTAGTAGTAGCCGAAGTATTTTTATTTGCATCTAGTTTGCTGGCGCTACAGCCGGAGGCAATTAATGCGGTAATAAGTACAGCCAATTTAGTTCGTTTAAAATCCATGAAAAGCACATTGTATCCAGTAAATAAGGAAAAAGTTTTGCAAGCTGCAACATCGGTCTGCAAGTGCTATACCAAAGAGAATGCAGCAGGGGCCCAGTGTTTTTAATCAGTCCCTGATCAAGCGGCTGAAAAACGCTTATAAGCAACAGTAACTGATTGTATTATTTTATTAAAGCCAAGTAATAGTATCTGTGTAGAAACAACCTGTAAAGCACTTGCTAGATTAAGCTTGTGTTAATAAACAAACGACAGCCACTAAGTACAGTGACGTCGTCTGTTGACAGCTTAGTCTTGACTTTCTCTATCAATCGCGCGATAGGCTATGTCAGTGCGATAAAAGGCTTGCTGCCAGTCGATTTTTTTCACGGCTGCGTAAGCTGCACTTTGGGCGCTAGTGACAGTGTCGCCCAGTGAGGCAATACATAATACCCGACCACCTGTGGTCACTAGTTGATCTTCTACAATGGCAGTGCCTGCATGGAATACTTTAGTATCACTGGACTGGGTACAGTTTATGGAAATGGGATTACCTTTCGCGTAGCTTTGCGGGTATCCACCTGAGGCCATCACTACTCCCACTGCGGGACGTGGGTCCCACTGCACATCTAAACGTGAAAAATCACGATCCAGCGCGGCGTTACACATATCGACAATGCTGGTTTTTAAGCGCAGCATGATTGGTTGGGTTTCCGGATCGCCGAAGCGGCAGTTAAACTCGATAACTTTTGGCTGTCCGCTAGCGTCGATCATCAAGCCTGCATAGAGGAAACCTGTGTATTCATTACCTTCCGCTTTCATGCCCAATACGGTAGGCATAATTACCTGGTCCATAATTCGCTGGTGAATTTCACTGTTGACCACAGGTGCCGGTGAATATGCGCCCATTCCTCCAGTATTGGGCCCCGTGTCGCCGTTGCCGACACGCTTATGGTCCTGGCTGGTAGCCATAGCTAATACATTGTCACCGTCCACCATAACAATAAATGAAGCTTCTTCGCCTTGTAAAAACTCTTCGATCACTACTGTGCTGCCAGCATCTCCGAATTTGTTGCCAGCGAGCATATCGCGCACCGCGGCTTCTGCTTCTTCCAGTGTCATAGCGACAATCACGCCTTTACCGGCAGCCAGGCCATCGGCCTTGACCACAATAGGCGCGCCAACTTTTTGCAAGTAACTGATCGCTTTGTCGATTTCAGTAAAGTTTTGATAGGCACCGGTGGGAATGTTCTGGCGCTGTAAAAAATCTTTACTAAAAGCCTTCGAGCCCTCCAGCTGGGCTGCTGCTGCAGTGGGACCAAAAATAGCCAGGTCGGCCGCTCTAAAGTCATCGACTACGCCAGCGACTAATGGGGCCTCAGGGCCGACAATCGTTAAGCTGACCTGGTTTTCTTTGGCAAATTTGATCAGCGCAGCAGAATCGGCAATATCTAATGGCACGTTTTGCATTTTCGGTTCAGTGGCAGTGCCACCGTTGCCGGGGGCGACAAAAACGCATTCAACATTTTTATCTTTAGCCGCAGACCAAGCCAGGGCGTGCTCTCTACCACCGGAACCTATAATAAGTACATTCATTGTTGGAGCTCCAAAAAATTACTGGGTCCGATTGAGCGCGGACCCGATAGAGAAAATGTTAATGTCTGAAGTGGCGCATGCCAGTGAATACCATCGCCATACCAGCGGCATCGGCGGCAGCTATTACTTCATCGTCACGCATAGAGCCACCAGGTTGAATAACGGCGCTAATACCCGCTGCTGCTGCCGCTTCAATACCGTCGCTAAACGGGAAGAATGCATCGGAAGCCATTACTGATCCCACGACTTGCAAGCCTTCATCGGCCGCTTTAATGTTGGCAATTTTGGCGCTGTATACGCGGCTCATCTGGCCGGCGCCTATGCCGATACTCTGGCCGTTTTTAGCGTAGATAATCGCATTTGATTTAACGTATTTGGCTATTTTCCAGCAAAACAGTAAATCCTGGATCTGCTCGGCACTCGGGCTGACTTTAGTGACTACTTTAAGATCTTGCTCAGTAATAATGCCCATGTCACGATCTTGCACTAACAGGCCGCCATTGACGCGTTTATAATCAAGACCGGCCTGGCGAGTATCTGCGAACTCCCCACAGATTAATACTCTGACGTTTACTTTAGCGGCTAATACAGCCTTTGCGGCATCCTCAATACTGGGGGCAATAATCACTTCAACAAATTGACGTTCGATAATTGCACTGGCTGTTGCTGCATCTAAAGGGCGGTTAAAAGCGATAATACCGCCAAACGCGGAGGTTGGATCAGTGGCATAGGCTAAGTTATAGGCCGTTAACAAATCGGCACCAATAGCAACGCCGCAAGGGTTGGCATGTTTAACAATGACGCAGGCGGCTTCGCTGAATGACTTGACACATTCAAGAGCCGCATCAGTATCGGCCACGTTGTTGTATGAAAGTGCTTTACCTTGCAGCTGCACGGCGGTACTGATAGAAGCTTCACCAGGGTTGCTCTGGATGTAAAAAGCCGAGCGCTGGTGGCTGTTTTCACCATAGCGCATATCTTGTGACTTGATAAACTGGCTGTTAAAAGTGCGCGGGAACGCTGAGCTATCCACTGGTGCCTGAGTCTCATCGGCGGCAGTAGATCCCTCTACTACAGAGCCTAGATAGTTAGCAATCATGCCATCGTAAGCAGCGGTGTGTTCAAAAGCTTGTACAGCTAAGTCAAACCTATCGACAATGCTCAGACCATTGTGCTGCTTTAGCTGCTCTAATATATGTGTGTAGCTGTCGGCATTAACAACGATTGCCACATCTTTATGGTTTTTAGCAGCGGAGCGAACCATAGTCGGACCACCAATGTCGATGTTCTCAATCGCCAGGGGTAAGTTGCAATCGGGGCGTTCGATAGTTTGCTTGAAAGGATACAAATTAACGACCACCATATCGATTGGATCGATAGCGTGTTCAGCCATCACCGCATCGTCAATACCTCTGCGAGCTAAAATACCACCGTGGATCTTAGGGTGTAAGGTTTTAACCCTGCCATCCATCATCTCAGGAAATCCGGTGTAGTCAGAGACTTCAGTAGCGGGGATGTTGTTATCCCTCAGCAGTTTGAAAGTACCGCCTGTGGATAGAATTTCAACGCCACTGCTCTGTAGAGCCGCCGCGAATTCTACGATGCCGGTTTTATCTGAAACACTGATCAGTGCTCTGCGAATAGAGGTATATTTCTGCTCTGCCATTTTAATGCCATTATCTCTGAGTAAAAGGGAACTGGGAAGTCTGTCGGTGAGGTGTTTTTGCGCGGGAACTAGAGGGGGTATTGCAGGGGATAATATTTACACTGCTGGTAAATATATAGCTTGTAAGGGGTAAAGCTAGATTATCCATAGTCAATACTCGGTTAATTCTCTTAGCTTCCTGGCCAAATCACGGATAACCAGCCTGTCGTTAAACAATAGTTTAGTAGCAGGCTGTGTTTTTGCTAATTAGCGTTTTACAGTAAACCGTATTCTTTTAACTTTTTACGCAGTGTACCGCGGTTAAGGCCCAATAGTTCTGAGGCTTTTGTTTGGTTGTCTTTAGTGTAAGCCATTACTGTCTCTAACAGAGGTGCCTCGATTTCAGCGAGTACCATTTTGTAGACGTCAGTCACAGGTTGACCGTCTAGCTGTCTGAAGTAATTGTTCATGGACGTTTCAACACTATCCCTTAAAGTCTGCCCTTGAGTAATGACCGGGTTGGATGCAGGGACGAAGTTAGTTTGCTGATTTTCTATTGTGTTCACGTTTCATTGTATCCGAAATTAATTGTTAAGCGGCAGTTGTGGTTAACTGAGCGTTTATAAAGTAGTGCTCTATTGCTGCCAATTGTGTATCTCTAGTATCCAATTTATTAAAGCTGGAGCGAAATATTTTACTGTCTTGCAAAGATTGTAAATACCAAGCTACATGTTTACGAGCAATTCGCACCCCTAAGTAGTCACCATAAAATTGGTGCAGGGCATGTAAGTGAGTAATTAAAACTTGCTTGATCTCTTGTATCTGGATGGCGGGTAAGTGCTTACCAGAGACTAAGTAATGATCAATTTCTCTAAAAATCCAAGGGCGTCCCTGCGCTCCTCTCCCTAGCATCACAGCATCAGCGTTGGTAAAAGCTAACACTTGTTGCGCTTTTTCCGGGCTGTCGATATCGCCGTTGGCGAACACCGGGATATCAATGACACTCGCTACATCGGCGATGGTTTGGTATTCCACCTCGCCTTTAAATGCACAGGCCTTAGTGCGCCCATGTACTGCCAACGCAGCAATGCCAATATCCTCAGCCATTCTGGCAATGCTCGGCGCATTAATGCTGTATTTGTCCCAACCCGTGCGAATTTTCAGGGTAACTGGAACATCTACAGCGCTAACCACGGCCTGTAAAATTGAGCGCACTAATGGCTCATCTTTCAACAGTGCCGATCCCGCCGCCTTGTTGCATACCTTTTTAGCCGGACAGCCCATATTGATATCAATAATCTGAGCGCCGCGCTGCACATTCATCTTTGCTGCATGAGCCATCATCTGAGGATCGCCACCGGCAATCTGTACAGACCTCGGTTCAATTTCAGAGTCGTGGTTTAAACGAAAACTTGATTTTCGCGAGTTCCAAAGTTTGGTATCGCTAGTCACCATTTCTGAGACAACAAGCCCTGCGCCTAATTGTTTACACAGTCGCCTAAAAGGCTGATCTGTGACCCCCGCCATAGGCGCGAGGATGACCTTGCTATCTATGAGGAAGGAGCCAATTTGAAACATAGTGTGCCTTAAAAATATTTTCGTTCCACCCAGGCTGAAAGCTCTAGCTTGAGAGATTGATTACTTGAATTATGAAGGAGGCGAATTCTACACACTTTCAGTGCAATTCACCATGGTTTTTTTGGCTGATTTTTGATCGTTCACCTTTGACTAATGGCTGTTATCTGCAGGGGAAATTAACTCGAGTTTATAATTCAGTCCACGCTTGGCGGTCTGTAATATTGAGAGCTGGCCTTTGATTATCTGTGCGGGTTGGATAGTTCCCGGCGGTGGACTCTGGTGGCTAAGGTAATGCTGTGCACTAAACTCGCGCAGGGCAACCAGCCGTCCCTGTAAATCGCTAAAGATCAGTTTTACGTCAGGCAAAGGTTGTTCAAAACTGGCATTGTTGGTAAAGCTGAAGTTGATTGCCAATAAATTTTTATATTGGCTGTCAGGTTCGATAGACAGCGAAAGTTGACCCAAAGACTCAATGACAGGTTTGTCTGGGTGTAGTAGTTGTGCGACTTTCAGATAGGCAGGTTGCAACCAGGGGATTTTCGACCAGCTGTGGCTGTTAAAATACAGCATTTGCAACCCCGCCACTAAGATCAGCACAGTGCAGATTATGCGCATCCCGGCATTGTTTTTAGACGCAGCTTGGGTCGGCTCAGTCCCATGGTAGTGATTGGCGGCAGATATTCGCTGGTCGGGGCTCAGCTGCAACTTAACAGCGGGCTCGGGGATATCTTTTGCTTGCGTTTGCTCTTGCAACTGATTTCTTTTGGCATCAAACATACAGCCACATTGTTTGCAGCGAATTTTACCTGCAGCCAAAGTGAACTGGCCGGGGTTACCCCGCCAGTATTTAAAACAACTGGGACACTTTGTAATGTACTGAGCTGAAGAGGCCATAGTGATTATTTTCTAATGCCGGTCACTCTAATCCAGCCATCGAGTTCAACGGCGGGATCCAGTGTGAACCAAGCGGAGTAGGCATCAATAATCTCTTGCAATTGATTGACTAAAAGCCCTGATAGCGCGAGTAGCCCGTTGCTTTTTACTCTCTTGGCAAGCGTTGGGGCCAGTTCAACTAAGGGGCCGGATAGAATGTTAGCGACTAATATATCTGATTCTTGTGCCGGTGCATGCTCGGGAAGATAAGTGCTTAGTCGTGATTGCGCCAGTGCGTTTCTCTGCAGATTGGTTTTAGTGGCCTGTAGTGCCTGTAAATCGATATCTACCGCCAATACTGATGTGGCGCCTAAAAGCAGCGCGGCGACCCCTAAAATACCTGAACCACAGCCATAGTCGGTAACGGTTTGATTCTGGCATTCGATACTGTCCAGCCAGCGCAGGCAGAGTTCAGTGGTCGGGTGTGTACCTGTACCAAAGGCCAGTCCAGGATCTAACATTAAATTAACTGCCTGCGGGTCAGGTGCGTCACACCAGCTTGGACAAACCCAGAGTCTTTTGCCAAATTGCATCGGCTTATAAGATTTCATCCACTCTCTTTCCCAGTCCTTATCTTCCAGAATCTCAATATCTAACTCGGGAAAAGCCTCGGCTGTCTCCAACTGCTGGTATGCCTGGCGCAACTGTTGCTGCATCTGCTGCATATTCTGCTGGGCATCGAATAGGCCACTTATAACTGTGTTCGCCCACAGCGGGGTTGTGCCCAGTTCAGGTTCATAAATAGGTTGGTCCTCGCTATCCTGATAAGTCACAGATAATGCCCCTGCTTCCAGTAGCAAATCTTCGAACTGATCTGCCAGTTGGGGTTTGATTTCAATTTTAACTTGTAGCCAGGGCATAGATGTTCCTTAAATAGCAAGAGTGGCGTAGCGCTTTAGCGATACTGAAAACTGCTAAGTCTACAAGAATCATCGCCAATTTTCATCTCTGTTGAGCGGCCCATTAAGACTAATACTGTCATAAGCCTAATAGGATATTTTGCCGTATTGCTAAAGTCTTCATCGCCAGCTTGAATTACTGAAAATATCCAGTGGCAAAATAGTTGAAAAGGGGGAGCGAGAAGCCGCCTAAGAAAGAACAGTGCATTAGTTAGATAGCGTCCCACAAAGACGTTATAGATAGCTAATAACCCGTAACTCGCTCAATTATAGAATTAACGGCCATGGCTTTAGCTAAAAGTATTGTTTGCCTGATGCAAATGAGTATAGTTGAGGATTTCGTCGCCGCAGATGTCAGTGAAAAGTTATGGCGATGCCATCAGGACACAGAAAATTTAATCTTATTAGGTCGTTATGATAGAACACTCGAGCAGCGATAGCGCAATTAAAAACCCATGTGTTGGAGTTTGTGCACTTGATGACAAGGATTTATGCATAGCTTGTAAAAGGTCGGGGATCGAAATCGCCGAGTGGGGTCTGTATACGCAGCTGCAAAAGGTTTCTGTATTGCAAAACATCCAGCAGCGCTATCTGGATCATGAATGAAGGTGTCCAGGGGGACTAATGCACTATAAAAATATCGAAACAGCTGCTTTTAAGGCCTGGCCGGCAAGAGAGCAGCACGAGGGCGACACTCTAGTGATGCGCTTTGCAGACGGATACACTAAGAGAGCCAACAGCGCCACAGTGCTGAATGCTTTAAACACTGACAGTGCAAGTTTACGGCGCAGCTGTGAGCAGTTTTATCAGCAAAAAAAACTCCCCTGTATTATCCGCATCACCTCCCTCTCACAAGCTCAGGAGCTGGATCTGCATCTTGGAGATAGCGGTTATGAGCATCGGGACAGGTCATTAATATTAGACAGGGCGCTCAATTGTCAGCAGCCGCAGCCGCAGTCGCAGCAACATTCAGGTTTAGTTCTTGTCCAGCCACAACAGTGGTTGCAAAGCTTTTGTGAGTTAAGTGGCAGCGATTATCAAGAACATCTGGCACATTTGGCAATCTTAGAGAGGATAGATCAACCGCTGCTATTGGCCCAGTGGCAAGTTCAGGGGAGGGTGGTCGCCTGTGCAGTAGGCGTTATCAGTAACGGTTATTTCGGGATTTTCGATTTGCTGACAGATCCGGCTGCCAGAAACTGCGGCTATGCCACCTTGCTGTTAACCGCTATGACACATCGGGCGATAAAGCGTGGTGCGACGCACAGCTATCTGCAAGTCGTCGCCGTTAATACTGCCGCAATCAACTTGTATCAAAAATTGGGTTATTGCCAGAGCTACGAGTATTGGTATCGTATTAAAGAAATTAGTTAAAGTTGTTATCAGTTGTAAAGGGTGTTTGTTTTAAGCTTGAAAGTTTAAGGTTGAAATTGTTTTTGATTGTTGGCAGTATTGAGGAAATAGCTGTCCAATAGAAAACAGGTACAGTTAAATCTTATATTTGAAATGTTAAGGATATGTAAAATGAGTTGCCCCTATAATCCAGCATCGGAAGGTGCAGAAATGGACTTCAATGACAAAATGTCATATGGAGACTACCTGCAACTAGACGGTATTTTAAATAGTCAGACACCCTTGTCAGAAGCTCACGATGAGATGTTGTTCATTATTCAGCATCAAACTTCTGAGTTGTGGTTAAAATTGGCGATCCATGAGATGCATGCCACTTTACATGAGATCAGAACGGACAACTTGCGGCCAGCCTTTAAACATTTGAGTCGTGTATCGAGAATTTTTGAGCAATTGAACAGTGCCTGGGATGTGTTGCGCACAATGACCCCGAGTGAGTACAGCACTTTTCGCGATTCACTCGGTCAGTCATCGGGGTTCCAGTCCTTCCAGTACCGAGCGATAGAGTTTGTGGTAGGTAATAGAAACCTGGCGATGCTCAAGCCCCATGATCACGATCCAAAAGTCACGCAAAAGCTGGAATCTATCTTAGCAATGCCCAGTTTGTACGATGAAACGCTATTGTTGTTGCAGCGCAACGGCTTTGATTTGTCCGAAGTATTGGACAATCGCAACTGGCGTGAAAAACACAGCGCCAGTGTGCAAGTGGAAGAGGTATGGCAGCAAGTTTATAAAGATCCTGAACAGCATTGGGCGCTGTATGAACTGGCAGAAAAATTAGTAGATTTTGAAGATTATTTTCGCCGCTGGCGCTTTAATCATGTGACTACGGTCGAGAGAATTATCGGCTTGAAGCGCGGCACTGGTGGGACTGGTGGGGTCTCGTATTTAAGACGTATGTTAGACACAGTTCTGTTTCCAGAATTGTGGACGGTTCGTACCAAAATGTAGGGTTGACAGTTATAAAGTAGCGGCGCTCTGGCAAGCTGTGTGACTCATTACAGCAAGCAGGCAGTTGCTGCTACTTTTAGTTCTTGCCTAAATAGCTATTGCTGGCAATTACTGTTCTCAAGTGCGCTATTTACACCCGGCGATTAAACTCGAGACAGTGTTGCTACTAAGTAGTTACGCCTAGGATAGACTTGTCGACAAAATAAAAATAACTTGATAGGTAATAGGTAATGAAAAAATTAGCGATTGCAGTAGCTCTCGGGCTAACAATGTCTGCAGTGAGTCTCCAGCTCTTGGCGTCACCCGTTAAAGTCGGCATGATTACGACACTAACCGGCGGCGGTGCCAGCTTAGGTATAGATATTCGCGACGGCTTTATGCTGGCGGTAAAACAAGCCGGCAATGCCGATCTGAGCGTAGTGGTTGAGGACGATGCACGCAAGCCACCACTGGCAGTACAAATAGCCGACAAGATGATCCAGCGCGAGAAAGTGGATATTTTAACCGGTATTGTCTGGTCGAACCTGGCGATGGCTGTGGTGCCCAGTGCCGTAGCTCAGGGGAAATTTTACCTGTCTCCCAACGCCGGCCCATCAGCACTTGCGGGCAAGCGCTGTCATAAAAACTATTTTAACGTCGCCTGGCAGAATGATAACTTGCACGAGGCTATGGGCAGTTACGCCAGCAATGAAGGTTTTACTAAACCTTATATATTGGCACCGAATTACCCGGCCGGTAAAGATGCGCTGGTAGGTTTTAAGCGGATGTTCAAAGGTGAGGCTTCAGGTGAAATTTACACTAAGCTGGGGCAGAAGGATTACGCCGCCGAGATCGCACAAATTCGTGCCTCCGGAGCCGACAGCATTTACTTCTTCCTACCCGGTGGCATGGGTATCTCCTTTATGAAGCAGTTAACCCAATCGGGGATAAAATTACCGGTGATGGGTCCTGCATTCTCCTTCGATCAGGGGATCTTAAAAGCGGTAGGTAAAGCGGCTCTGGGGGTTAAAAATTCTTCGCAGTGGAGCAAAGATATTGATAATGTTGCCAACCAGGCCTTTGTTAAGAGCTTTAATAGCGAATATGGTCGACTGCCGTCACTGTACGCCAGTCAGGGATTTGATACGGCCAATTTGATTTTGTCAGCGATGAAAACTGCCGATGTAAAAGACGCCGATGCCTTTAGAACTGCGTTGCTTGCCGCCAACTTTGACTCTGTGCGAGGCGATTTCAAATTTAATGCCAATCAACATCCTATCCAGAATATCTACGTGCGTGAAGTTATCGAAGAGAACGGTATCTTAACCAACAAAATCGTCGCCACTGCCCTGGAAAATCACGGCAACGTCTACGCCAGCGAATGTAGCTTATAAGTCTTAGCACTAAAGCTATTTACCATTAGCACGGCTAGGACACTCTAACAACTAGAGTGGCCTAGTTGCTGCCCAAGTTTCTTATTAGATGTTTTGCAGCAGTGTGCGGCTGGATTTTTGTCGCCCGCTGATTATTAATACGGCAACTAAAATAATATGTTTTCGGGATGACTATGACCGCTATTTTGTTATTAGAGCAGCTTTTAAACGGATTGCAGTTCGCCATGATGTTGTTTTTGATGTCTGCTGGTCTGACGCTAGTGTTTGGGGTGATGGGGCTGATCAACTTGGCCCACGGCGTCCTCTACATGGTGGGCGCTTTCGCCTGTGCCATTATTGCCGGGCTGACCGGCTCCTTCTGGTTGGGGTTGCTGGCGAGTCTGGTCGCTGCAGCGATGGCTGGGGCACTGGTAGAAGTCGGGGTGATACGCAAGCTCTATCGGCGCGATCACTTAGACCAAGTGCTGGCGACTTACGCACTTATCTTAATATTTTCCGGGGGTACCCGCTGGCTGTTTGGCGCTTTCCCGCTGTACTTAGATGTGCCGCAAATACTCTCTACCCCGGTGAATCTATTTGGCCTGTTAGATTACTCCAGTTACCGCTTATTTATCATCGCTGTCGGCATCGCTGTGGCTTTGGGGCTGTATTTCTTAATCGCCAGGACACGTCTGGGCATGCGCATTCGCGCCGGTAAATCAGATAGGGAGATGATCGCGGCGCTGGGGGTAGATATTCGTACCTTATATACTTTAGTGTTCGCCTTAGGCGCAGCTTTGGCTGGCCTGGCGGGGGCACTACTGGGGGCTCTGCAGTCGGTGGAAGTGGGCATGGGGGACTCAGTACTTATTCTGGCGTTTGTGGTGATCGTTATCGGTGGAATTGGCTCTATCAAAGGGGCTTTCATCGGCGCGCTGCTGGTGGGATTGGTCGATACCATGGGGCGTTTTTTACTGCCCTATTTATTTGCATTAGTGCTGCCCCCAGACTCCGCCGCCAGTATTGGTGGCGCACTTTCCTCTGTCGCTATTTATATCTTAATGGCAGTCATCCTTATCGTTAAACCTAAGGGGTTAATCGCAGCTAATGGCTAATTTAACAATAGAGCACAAGCTCAATATATTTTTAGTATTGCTGCTGTTGGTTCTGCCTGCGATAGCGCTGATATTGGATGAACCTTTTTATATCACTCTGGCTACTAAAGTGGTTATTTTGGCGCTGGCGGGAGTGGGGCTGAATTTAGCATTGGGATTAGGCGGGCTGGGCTCTTTTGGTCACGCCGCATTTTTTGGTATAGGCGGTTACATAGCGGGCATTTTAGCTAGCCATTCGCTAAACGCCGAGCTGATGTTCTCTGTGCTGGGGGTCGAGTTTGATGGCACCACCAATATGTTGCTTATCTGGCCACTGGCACTGTTGGTTAGCGCGCTAGTCGCTGTATTTATTGGCTACTTTAGTTTGCGTACCAAAGGGGTGTATTTCATTATGATCACCCTGGCGTTTGCGCAGATGATCTATTATTTTGCCATTGCCTGGCCCGCTTATGGCGGTGAAGACGGTTTGTCTATTTATGTGCGCAACCAATTTCTGGGGCTCAATACTTTAGATCCGATCATCTTCTACGGCATTTGTTTTTCGCTGTTGATGTCGGTGCTGTTATTGGTATGGCGACTGAAAAACTCGCATTTTGGCTCGGCGTTGCAGGCGGCGCGACAAAACGAGCAGCGCCTTGCCGCAGTGGGAATACCTCCCTTTGGCATAAAACTGACTGCCTTTGTTATTTCGGCGATGATCACCGCGTTAGCCGGGGCACTGTTTGCCGATCTGAACCGTTTTGTAAGCCCGGATATGCTCTCCTGGCACACCTCAGGGGAAATCATGATCTTTGTTATTCTCGGCGGTGTCGGGCGTTTGTTCGGTCCGGTAGTGGGAGCGGGGCTATTTATCTTGTTTGAATATTTTCTCGGTGGTCTCACTGAGCACTGGGCGCTGTTTTTGGGCATAGTGTTATTGGCTGTGGTGCTGTTTGCCCGTGGCGGACTAGTGGGATTGATTGCCGGGGAGGTGAAGCATGACTGATTGCATTTTAAAAATAAGTAATTTGCAAAAGCGTTTTGGCTCTCTCAAAGCCACAGATGATCTGAGTCTGGATTTGCGTGTCGGTGAAATACATGCAGTGATAGGCCCCAATGGCGCGGGTAAGTCGACTTTAATTAAGCAGATTTGCGGTGAACTGGCGCCTGATTCTGGCAGTATAGAATTTTTAGGTCGACAAATTACCGACTTAGATGTTGCCGCCAGAGCGCGTTTAGGACTAGGTCGTACCTTTCAGGTTTCCTCGCTGGCGATGGAATACTCGGCGCTGCGCAATGTGATGTTAGCAGTGCAGTCAGTGCAGGGCTCCAGTTTTAGATTTTTTAAATCACTGTCTGCCGATCAGCCTTTGCGTGACTCTGCGATGCACTGTCTGAGCGAAGTGGGGCTGGAGCATCGCGCTGACATTTGCGCCGCACAGCTCTCCCATGGAGAGCGCCGTCAGTTGGAAATAGCGGTGGTATTGGCGCTACAGCCCAAGGCCTTTTTGTTAGATGAACCTATGGCTGGCATGGGCGCAGAGGGTTCACAAAAACTCACTGGCTTTCTCGATCAATTGCGCCAGCGGGCACCGATTTTAATGGTGGAGCACGACATGGATGCGGTTTTTTCGCTGGCCGATCGGATTTCAGTATTAGTTTATGGGAAAATTATTATGACCGGCACTGTCGATCAAGTGCGCAGTGACGCCAGAGTACGCGAAGCTTATCTGGGGGAGGAATAAACATGCCAGCACTACTAGAAATATCCGCTATAGAGACTTATTACGGCCAATCACAAGCCTTGTTTGGGGTTGATTTGAACGTCGAGCAGGGACAAGTACTGGCGATGATGGGCCGCAATGGCATGGGTAAAACAACGACTATTCGCTCGATCTGTGGCATGTCTAAGATAGCTGCGGGAACCATGCAGTTTAAAGGGGTCGATATCGCCAGCTTGCCCTCACATAAAGTGGCGCAACTGGGAATAGGGCTAGTGCCAGAAGGTCGGCGTTGCTTTGCTAATCTAACCGTCGAAGAAAATTTGCTGGTGGCCGCCAGAGCCACAAACACGGAATTACAGCCCTGGGATTTAGCCGCAGTAGAGCAACTGTTCCCGCGACTGGCGGAGCGCAAGACACAAAACGCCGACACACTCTCAGGCGGTGAGCAGCAAATGTTAGCGATTGGCAGGGCGTTGATGACCAACCCGCTACTATTGATTCTGGATGAGGCAACCGA
>ASZI01000101.1 GCA_000416315.1 Osedax symbiont Rs2
TTTTCTTCTTTGATCCAGCCTGTGGGGTAAAAGCAAGATAGATCTTGGCACTATTATCACAACCCGCCATACGATAGTATTTTAGCTTGCTCATTTTTTGTAGCTCGTACAAGGTTGAGTTATAAGTAAACAAGAAAGTATCTAAGCGACCCAGAGCTAACTTCCCCAAACTCTGTGCTAAATATTTTCCGTTGTAGGGCATGCTATGAAATTGCTGGCTATGCTTTGCCATATACCCCGTTAATACTTGGGAGACAGAAGTATCTTGAGCATAACCTATGCGCATCCCCTGCAGAGAGTCTGTGCCTGTATATTGAAATGTGGAGTTGGATTTAGTTACGAAACACATCCTCTGTAGTCCAACTTCTTGGGTTGGATAGAGTAACTCAGGCGCTTCAACCTTAGCAGGTGCCAGCAATGCATCCACCTCACCGCTTTTTACTAATGCTATAGCCCTTGACCAAGGGTAAGTTTTAATTTCCAATATATAGGGACCGTCTTTAAATATATGCTCGATAATATCTCCGATATAACCGAGCTTCTGCTGATCCTGGATTAATTGCGGTGGCCAGTCTATCGACGCTATTTTTATAATCTCGGCGGAGCAAAGACTGGTAACAGCGAGTAGAGGGGCACAGCAATAGCCAATTTTTTTTCTCACTTAATCTCTCGCAATTTAATAATTTGCCACTAAATTCAATATATCAACGCGGGCATTCAAACTCTGAACGACATAAAGTGGATACTTTCTATTAAGTCAGTAGCCACGGCCTCAATATCATTGTAAATAGAAGTTATTATTAATCTGTAAGATTTTCACCTAATGGCACTGCCACCGCTAAAATCAACGATCTAGCTTATACAGGACAGCAAGCTAACACTGCTCTGCTCAAGTTCAGATAATCAGCTAGCTTGTGTTATATGTTACTCAAGTAAGATTTTGTTATTACAGTAGGCTTTAATAGTGTCGAAATTTAGCCACTGGCTATAATATTAATTTGCCTGCTGCATCGCTAATTGCTCTTTTATCCAAACCGCCGCGGTATCTGCGTCAATAAAATAGGCATGATCAATATCAAATTGTTGATAGATACGGGTTAGCTGCCGTTCAATAATCATCGTTCTGACCTTATTGACGAACACCACAGCTATGGCACATATACCCCGTTGTTTACGCAACTTAACAGTGTGATACATTTCCTGTTCTGCTTGCGGGGTAAATATACAGTCCTGATGCAATAACGTTAACTGGCCCCAGGGGGAGTCCACATTCAATAATGCTTTTTGTAACTGACATTGTAAATTCTGCACGTGCTGTTCATTGAAAGGTCCGGTAACTTCAAGGGTCAAAATGCTATCTTTGAATTCGATATTACACAGACCATGTGCTAGATCCTTCATCGGTTAAATATACTCTTTTTTAATGTTTAAAATACGTTAGTAGCAGTAGATTATGGATGGCTACAGCCTCAATCTTAAAGGCTGCATGCCTGGGATAACATAGTAATTAATACTACATTTGCCTTAACTTATGCGCCCCCTCCCCGAACAGCACACGCCTGAACAACAATCAGTATTTATAGCGCACTGTCTGATAGTTGCCTAGGGAACATATGATCAAGTCCGGTACGTTGTTTCTAACTGACAAGCTGGCACTTAATTGTGCGGTGGATAACATTTATCCGAGGATATGGATTGAAAACTTAACAGCTGCCAGCTGATCGAAAAACTAATTCGCCTGCTGCATTGCCAATTGTACTTTTAACCAGGCAGTGGCTGTATCTGCATCGCTAAAATATCCGTGGGGAATATTACACTGCTGATAAATTCGACTTAACTGTTGCTCGACAATTGAATTCTGACCGCCGTTGATAAAAACTACAGCTATGGCGCATATGCCCCGCCGTTTGCGTAGCTCGGTTGCCTGATACATCTGCAGCTCAGCCTGAGGGGTAAATAAACAGTCTCTATGCAACAGATTTAACTGCCCCCAGGGACCACTGACATTCGCCAATGCACCTTGCAGCTGTGCCTGGTATTTTTGTACTTGCTGGTCGTTAAAAGGGCCTCTGGCTTCAACAGTCAATATATTGTCTTGTAGCTCAATTTTGTGCAGTCCATGTGCTGAATACATCTTCAATCCTTCAGGTTGATTTTTCAACAGCCAAAGTGCGCTGACACAAGTTACATCTAGTAACTGCCGCTGCTCGAGGGACGTTTAGATTCAAGCTATCTACTGGTGCTAGTTATTATAATAGTAGTATGTTTTAGCTGAAACATGCAAAATACAACCTTGAAATGTCGAATGTTTTCAACTCACTAGCCAATTTTAAACACTTTTCACGGAGCCTATTTATAATCATAAATACTGCCTAAGCTATTGATGTAACTAATAACTTACTGCAAAATCTACAAGTTCAATCACGCTTACTCTAGAGACCTCAACAATATGGCAAATTCAGTGCATTACTTTTTTGACCTGGACACTGGTTATAAAGATGCCACTAGGTATAGCAAGGCTTTATTTGCGCGATTAGAAATAGCGGACGCAAGTACTGCCCAGCGTTTATTGGCCGCTGGCTACAGTAAAAACGATTACCAATTCAACAGGGGAGGGTTGCATATCAACAGCTTTTCCAAGCTCTGTGCAGTGACTCATAAACACGCCATTATTGTCGATGATGGTGTTGAGGTGAGTATTGTTTTTGTCAAAAATAGATTGTCGATGCGCGCCTGTATCGCCCGAATAGTGTCGGACAACAAAAGTTATTTAAAGCACTGACTAGTCGTTAGTGATAATGAGAGTACAGCGATAAGAAAAATGCAGCGGGAATTGCTATATTGGCAAGCACCTTCTGTTTTTCTTGGGTTAAATTAAACAGCTTACTGAGAGAGCCGACCAGCAAAGTGGCAAGCGCCGCAACGCCAAAGTAAATTAAAGCAGTCCAATCATTGGTACTAGTACCCAGATAAATAACGAAGGCACTAAAAATCCCCAGCTGTAACATGTTCTATACCTGATTCTGACAAAGGCTATCGAGTATAAAGTCAGACAACAGCAAGTCCAGCTTATTATTCACAGCGCGCAATCTGGATAAGAGTAGCCTCATTGCCTAGCCATCTGAACAATTTATTAAGACAATGATATCAAAGCCGGGATGCACAAACTTTATACAACTGTTGCGCTGTGAGCCACTGTACGCGACAGTAGTAGATAACACTTTAACATTCGCTAATAGCTGCCCTGCTGATTTTCAGAGAAGTCGCTGCTTTAAAACTAGCTATTTCGGGTTTTAAAGCCCGGCAATCAAAACTACCTGCTACAGGTTTAACTTGTGCTACAGGAGCGCTCTGGAAAAACCACAGAGGCAAACTAGCCGGCTGCTTAGGCAGATTTTGTCTGTCGCTGAGATGCTCTAATCGCCCGACTAAATGCTGCTAAGATCGCCACCGATACCGGGTCCTTTTTAAGTGCGTATTCAACATGCCATTGCACCCCGAGAAAAAAATCTTTGTCCGGGTGATGAAACGCTTCAACTATATTATCTGCAGAGAGAGCGTTGACCACTAAATCGCGCCCCAGCTCAGCGACAGCCTGTTCGTGTAGTGAATTGACTGCGACAACATCTTGCCGCAACTCCCTTTTTAGCAGGCCCTCTGTACTTAAGCTCACATCATGGCTAGGTGCGTAACGTAAATCCGCCGCCAGGGCATAGTCAATTTCACAGTGCGCAGAATACGCTTCATTGTCCAAAATGCCTGTCTGCAAAGTGCCGCCTAAGGCAACATTCATTTCTTGCATACCGCGACAGATCCCCAGAATTGGGATGTTTTGCTGCAGAGCTTGAGTAATCAGCCACATTGCAACTGTATCTCGCTTTTTATCAAAAGGCCCGTGAGATTCAACAGTACCTTGTGTGCCATACAAACTAGGTTGAATGTTGGTAGCATCACCGGTCAGAATTATTCCGTCCACTAAATTTATCAACCTGTTCAAGTGCTCTTCTGACAACAGTGTTGGGATGATTACAGGAGTTGCGCCCGCCCCGGCAATGGCCGCTAGCAGATATTTTTCATCGATGCTCTGTGCAACTAACTCATCTGAAGGATCTGTATTTGCCAGCACTGCAATTAAAGGGCTCTGACTCCGTGCAGCCAAAGTCGCTATTGGGGAATCTTTCTTCATTAAATATGTCCTTGAGCAGCATCGCAAAACAAAAGTTTAGCTGCTCTAAATTTATCGCTCAGATTGATATCAGTGCTTTAAGGATTTTGCATAGTGGCTTTCTATACGATTTTGTAGCAGTTCTAATAGCATCGACATCACCCAGTAAATAATAGAGGCAGTAATCAACATTTCCAGGATCTTGAAGTCGGCCCTGCCCTGGGTTCTGGCGATAAACATAATGTCCCAGACCCCGACGACAGACACCAGAGAGGAGTCTTTGAGCATGGCGATAAACTGATTACCGGTCGGTGGCACAATCAGACGCATAGCCTGAGGCAGAATAACCTTTTGGAAGGTTCTCATCCTGGCGAGCCCCAGCGCATCGGCGGCTTCCCACTGGCCCATTGAGATCGACTGGATACCAGAGCGGAAAATTTCTGTCATGTAAGCACCGTAAACTAATGAAAGTGCCGCGATTGCCGCTGGAATCGGATCAATAACCAGACCCAATTGTGGCAACCCCAGATAGATTAAGAAAAGCTGTACTAACAGCGGTACTCCCCGAAAATACGAGGTATAAAAATCACCTATACCCTTTAAGATAGAAATCCCAGAGAGTTTGGCTGTGGCTCCTAACATTGCAAAAATAAATGCCAGCAAAATAGAAATGGCAGATACATAAATTGTTGTTACTGCTCCTTGTGAAATAAGAAATGGAATTTTATTGCCGATAAAAGTAAAACTCAGATCAAAAGAATAAAAAGCGGATAGCGCCCCAATGGCCAGTAATCCCCATACCAGGCGGGACTGTAGTTTATCTGGCAGGGCCAACAAAAAGTATGTAGAGCCACTGACAATAATGGCAATCACAAATGCGCTGGAAAACCTTCCCCATACACCTGACAATACTGCCTGACTCATCGCCGGGCGTAAAAGCTCTGCAACAGCAGTGCTATTGACAGAGACTGAGAAAGCAATAAGAAAAGCAATGGCCCCCAAAAAGAGTGCCGCTTTAATACGTGCTGCTCCCCTATGCAGGGAGATATTTAAAATCGAATTATTCACGCCAAGCCTCTGCTGTGGACAATGTAAACAAGTACAGTGAACTTCATACATGCAAAAGATGCTGTGGAGCTAACCGGCCTGTTTACATTTTTTTATTATTTAATCAAACCACTTACTTAACAGACACATAATCCGCACCATGCCACTTCAAGGAGAGGGCAGTAAGAGTTCCATCAGATTTCATCTTTTCTATGATGCTGGCGACTTTGCTACCAAATTGCGCATCGCCTTTATCTATGGCGATAGCTAATGGCTCATAGAATACCGGTGCTCCCAACATTTTAACCGGCAGGCCTTTGGCAATTGCCTGTTTAATTACAGGCAGGGACTGCATGATTGCATCTAAACGCACTCCTTCACCGAGCGACAGATCATCAAACTCATTCACATCACCGTATAAACGGATCTCGCCTGGAGTGACTTGATACTCAAACGCTGGTGTACCTATAGCGTCGATATTCAGATTTTTTTGCAAATAGCGGTGGTAGGTAGAAGTTGAAACGACACCTATCACCTTGCCATTGAGATCGGCAATGCTCGCAGCTTTGGCGTCTTTGTGAACTGCAAACCCTGCCGGAGTAAAATAGTAAACAGCAGGGAAATCTAAAATTTCTGCACGCTTAACAGTGGGCGTCATTGAACCTACAGCCATATGCCAGCGGCCCATCCAGCGACCCGCTGTCATAATTTCCCAGCCGGGTGTGACAAACTTTACCGCGACACCCAGACGCTTTGCTACTTCCCGGGAGACATCTATATCAAAGCCTTCGAGCTCGTTTTTATCACCCAGGAAAGAATTTGGTCGGTAGTCGGAATTAGTCGCGACTATCAGCAACTTATTGTCCAGCACAGCATCAATGACTTTGCCGGCATAACTGGTTGAACTTACGGAAACAGCCACTAAGGCAGCACTTAAAAGTACTTTTTTGATTATTTTTTTCATTAGTTATTTTCCATTTGTTAGGGAACATACTTAGGAGATGCGAAAACGCACTCTATGTAGATAGCCTGGCAAAAACAAATCAGTAATATTGAACAATACATAGAAAAACTCTATGATTAGCAGATGAAAACCCCCCAGCACTTTGTCCCGACACTACCGGAAATCCGCGCCCTTGAAGCAGTCGCTCGGCTCGGTTCAGTCTCAGCTGCCGCAGCTGAATTGAACGTATCACAGCCCACTATTTCTTATCATATCAAGCAATTAGAATCACGATGGGATGCGAAACTGTTTCGTAAAAAAGGTCGAAAACTGGAATCTACTGAATTGGTTCACGACACTTACAATCAAATATCGGCGATTACCTCAAGCATAGATAATCTTTCATCTTATCTCAGTCAAAGGAGCAGCGTTAAACCCCTGTCCATCGGAGTTGCCACATCTTTCGCCTCCATTTTTTTGATTAACAAGTTGGAAAAATTCAGTCAACTGCACCCTGATGTCGCTATAAAACTAAATGCATCTAATCGCTATACCGATTTTTCTAAAGAGGGTATTGATGTCACTCTGAGGTTGCTACCAAAGCTGGAGGTCGACAGTGCTATTACATTATCCAACCCCTTAATACCGCTACCCAATGAAAGAATGCGGGTAGTCTGCTCACCTGCTTATCTGCAAAAGCATTTGGCTTACCAAAACTCTATCCAGCCACTGGATCCTTTAATCTTGTTGCAGATGCAGCTGATTCATGAGGAAGATACCTTTCACTGGCAAAAATACCACAGTGCTTACATCACAAATTTCCAAGGGACACTGACACAGCAACTCAGCTTTAATAATGCTGATCTAATTCTTAGCAGCGCTATTGCAGGTCGCGGGGTCGCTATATTGCGTGATTTGTATATTAGTGATGCCATTGCCGATGGCTTTTTAGTTGAGCCTTTCCAAGCCAGCTTGGCGTGTGAGCGAATCTTTCAATTTGTATTCTCTGATAAAGAAATGCCCACTAAACATGTGTGGGATTTTATCTCTTGGCTGGGCAAGGAAATGGCAATAACGGCTAAGACTGATAAGAGTAGAAAATGTTAGCCAAGCACCTCTCTTGGCTAACGTTGTTGCCCGCCAGAGAATATTAATGCTAGCGATGAATGTGTAAAATACGACAGCCATCATAATTACTTTTTTGCCAATATTTATGATTGATTAATTATGCACATCTATTGCAACTGCGAACTGTTCTTGATTAGTCATATTTTTGAGTGTTTAATTATCAATTTCGGCATTTTTTAAACAGCAGCACCGATCTTACGCTGCATCCAGCCACCGCTTAAAAAGTCACTAAATATCAATTAGTTTCCAGTATTCCTGCATAAACATCCACTCTATTTACTCCTTATCCGCCTCTCAACCAACCCTTTCAGGAACAGCACTAGCTAACTCATTTAGCCGCCATCATTGACATTTTTTTAACCGGCGGCATACTAAGCAAACGATTGCGCAACCGTTTGCTATTTTGCTTTATATACAATAAAAATGAGATCCGATGAAAAAATCGAGATTAATAAATTCTGAAATCACAGCCGTCATTGCCCGCATGGGGCATTTAGATGAGTTGACTATCTGTGATGCAGGCTTGCCTATTCCTAAATCTACCCCCAGGATAGATTTGGCGATTAGTCAGAACTTGCCCCCACTACTGTCTGTACTTGAGGCGGTATTCTCTGAACTGCAGGTCGAGTCGGTAATCATTGCCCGAGAGTGTCAAACACAGAGTCCAAATTTTTATCAACGGCTGATGGCCGTTATTGATCAGCAGAATCCCCCGGTAGCCGTCGCTCTGCTCAGCCACAGCGAACTTAAAGCTCAAACAAGCAACAGTCAGGCTATTGTGCGAACAGGCGAATATACGCCTTTCGCCAATATCATACTTAAATCTGGCGTGGTTTTTTAAGGTGAGATTCTGATGCAGCCGATTCTAAAACTTCAACATATTGATAAATCCTTTCCCAGCGTCAAAGCATTGGACGACGCTAGTTTGAATGTTTATAGCGGAAAAGTCATGGCATTAGTCGGCGAAAACGGTGCCGGAAAATCAACCATGATGAAAGTACTCACGGGCATCTACCAACCCGATGCCGGAGTGATCGAATATCAGGGTAGAGCTGTTGCTTTTCGTGGCCCAAAAGACTCTCAGGATCAGGGTATCAGCATTATTCATCAGGAACTTAACCTGATTCAGGAGCTGAGTATTGCCGAGAATATTTTCCTCGGCCGCGAGCCTACTCGCTATGGAAAAATCCAGTGGCAGCAACTGTACGCCGATGTCGATAAGCTGCTGCAACGCTTAAATATAAAATATAACCCGCGTACCCGACTCGGTAACTTAAGTATCGGCGAGCAGCAAATGGTGGAGATTGCCAAGGCGCTGTCTTTCCAATCTAAGGTCATCATTATGGATGAGCCCACCGATGCGCTAACCGATACAGAGACGGACAGTTTATTTCGGGTGATCCAGCAGCTTCGTGAGCAAGGCCATGGGATTGTCTATATTTCTCATCGGCTCAAAGAAATTTTTCGTATCTGCGATGACGTCACTATTTTTCGTGACGGTAAATTCATCGAACAGACAGCGGTCGCGAATTTAACCGAAGATCTGATTATCGAAAAGATGGTTGGACGCTCACTGAACGATCAATTTCCAAAAGTAAATATAGAGCTCGGGGAGGAGTGCCTGCAGGTCAACAATCTTTCTGGAAACGGTGTTGATGATGTCAGCTTTTCCCTGAGGAGTGGCGAAATTCTCGGGTTTTCCGGATTAATGGGCGCGGGACGAACCGAGCTGATGAAATTAATTTATGGCGATCAGCCAATACACTCCGGTGAAGTGCTGCTGAGTGCTCAGACTCTCGACTTACGCTCCCCTAAGGACGCACTAACTGCAGGAATTGCCTACGTTTCTGAAGATCGCAAAGCCGACGGCTTAGTGTTGAGCATGACGGTAAAAGAAAACATGAGTTTAAGCAGCCTGGCAGAATTTTGCACGCCTTACGGGCGTATTGAGCACTTGCAAGAGAAACAGGCAGTGCAGAAATTCATTGACTTGTTTCGGATTAAAACTCCCGGCCAAAATCAGATAATCCAAAATTTATCCGGCGGCAATCAGCAAAAAGTAGCCATAGCTAAAGGGGTGATGAAACAGCCAAAAGTGTTGATCCTAGATGAGCCAACCCGAGGGGTTGATGTCGGGGCCCGACAAGAAATCTATCAACTAATCAATCAGTTCAGGCGTGATGGCATGGCCATAATCTTGGTTTCTTCGGACATGCCAGAGATTCTTGGCATGAGCGATCGGATTGTGGTGATGTGCACGGGCAAAGTCAGTGCTGAATTTAGCTCAGAACAAGCCAGTCAGGAATTATTAATGGCAGCCGCCGTCGGTAAAGAAACAGAGGAACAAACATGAGCAGCAACAGTGTGACGACTAAGAGCGCCACCCACAATCAAAGTACCGAGATCAAGCTGTTTAGTAAAGCCTGGCTCTTTCAAGAAAAATCGCTGATTGCATTATTGCTGTTAATCGCCGTTGTCTCTTTCATCAGTCCAAATTTTTTCAGCGTAGATAACATGCTGAACACCCTCAGACAGACCTCGGTAAACGCCATTATCGCCGTGGGCATGACCATGGTGATTATTACTGCGGGCATTGATTTGAGTGTTGGCGCAGTACTGGCACTTAGTGGCGCCTTTGCAGCCAGCTTGATTGCCCAGGAAGTCAACGTGGTTCTGGCGGTTATTATCACCTTGTTTTCTGGGCTAGTACTAGGCGCGATGAGTGGCATTATTGTCGCCCAGGGAAAAGTGCAACCCTTCATCGCCACACTGGTGACTATGACCGCGCTGCGTGGTGTAACCATGGTTTTCACCGATGGTCGCCCCATCTCAACGGGCTATACCGAAAATGCCGATATGTTCAGCTGGTTGGGTACCGGTTATATGCTCGGTGTACCTGTACCTATCTGGATTATGTTGTCGATCTTTGCCATCGGCTGGTACTTGCTCAATCACACGCGTACCGGGCGGCATATTTATGCCCTGGGCGGTAATGAAGATGCCACCCGCCTATCCGGAATCAATGTCAATCGGATAAAAATAATTGTCTATTCACTCTGCGGCTTAACCGCTGCTATCGCCAGTATTATTATCACCGCACGACTGTCCTCTGCCCAACCGACTGCCGGTTTAGGTTATGAGCTGGACGCCATCGCGGCGGTGGTATTAGGAGGCACCAGTTTAATGGGAGGTCGCGGCCGTATTATGGGCACGCTTATCGGTGCATTAATTATAGGCTTTCTTAATAATGCGTTGAACCTGTTAGATGTATCCTCCTACTACCAAATGCTTGCCAAAGCATCGGTCATCTTGTTGGCCGTGATCGTTGACAACCGCAACAAATAACAACAACAAATCAAAAAACAAAAAGGATCAAAGTGATGAAAAAAATATTTACCGCTGTTTCAGCAATCGCCGCAGTCGCCGCTTTAACTTTTTCTTTTAGCGCTCAGGCAGCTGATGGAAAATTGGCTCTGGTGGTCTCTACGCTAAATAACCCCTTCTTTGTCTCTATGAAAGAAGGCGCAGAACAAAAAGCGGCAGAGTTAGGTTATCAATTAGTTGTATTAAGTTCTAATAATGATCCCGCTAAAGAGCTTTCAAACATTGAAGACCTGGTGACTAAGAAAGTCGCTGCTATCTTAATTAATCCAGCCAACTCAGATGCGGTAGGCAATGCCATTAAAATAGCCAATCGCGCCAACATACCTGTATTAACTTTGGATCGCGGGGCATCCAGAGGAGAAGTGGTCTCCCACATTGCATCAGATAACGTCGCTGGCGGAAAAATGGCCGGTGATTACATCGCCGATAAACTGGGCAGCGGTGCTAAATTAATTCAACTGGAAGGCATAGCCGGTACCTCCGCGGCAAAAGAGCGGGGCGAGGGCTTTATGCAAGCGGTTAAAGCTAATGGCTTTGAATTGTTAGCGACCCAACCTGCGGACTTCGATCGAGCTAAAGGTTTAGATGTCATGGAGAATTTACTGACGGCTCATCCTGATGTCGCTGCTGTATTCGCCCAGAATGACGAGATGGCACTGGGTGCTTTAAGAGCGATTAAAGCCGCCGGCAAAAACGTTTTGATTATTGGTTTTGACGGCACCGATGAAGGTATTACAGCGGTCAAGGCCGGTGACATGGGTGCAACTGTCGGCCAGCAACCGGCACTGATTGGTGCACTGGGCGTTCAAGCTGCAGTCGATACCCTCAACGGTAAAAAAGTAGCGGCCTACGTTCCCGTTCCCCTGCAAGTCATCAACTAATTTGTCGCCGCTTTGAAAAATCCAACTCGTAACTTGGAGTTACGAGTTCCTGTTTAGCCGCAAACTAAGATAATCAACCTGTTAATCATCATCTTAGGCTTTTGTTCAGATTGGTCCAGTGAACAAGGTCATGCTAGAATTCAGCTAGATTTAAAGCTGAAAATTGTCGATCAATCTATTAACTCAGTAATTATTAACGGAGTAGAACGCATTGTCGGTTACCATCAAAGATGTGGCAAGATGGGCAAAAGTATCAACAACAACCGTTTCTCATGTACTAAACGGCACCCGCTTTGTCTCTAAAGAGGCCAAAAAATCGGTATTAGATGCAGTCGCTGCGCTAAATTACGCCCCCAGTGCGGTTGCTCGTAGCCTTAAAGTAAAGAGTACCAAAAGCTTAGGCATGTTAGTCACTACCACCCTCAACCCGTTTTATGCTGAGCTGATCAAAGCCGTAGAAAAAAACTGTTACGCTGAAGGGTACAACCTAGTGCTCTGTAATACCGACGGTGACCCTGAAAAAACCGACTCATATCTAAAGATGTTAGTGCAAAAGCGCATCGACGGCATTTTGGTCATGTGCACCGAGTATGACCATGCTTTGTTCGCAGCCTTAACCGCACAGCGAAATTTACCGATGGTGGTCATGGACTGGGGGCCGACCGATGATTACCTCGATCGCATTCAAGACAACTCATTCCTGGGAGGCTATATGGCCACCCAACACTTACTTGAATGCGGCCATCGCGATATTGGTTACATCGGTGGTTCCTCCAAGAAATTGCCCGCTATACAACGTTTTGAGGGTTTCAAAAAAGCTATGTTAGAGGCGGGCCTGCACATAAATGAGCAGTGGATTATCCAATCAAATTTTGAGTGTGAAGGGGGTAAGAGCGCAATTGACCAGATATTAGCCCTCAAGCACAAACCTAGTGCAGTTTTCATCAGCAATGACATGATGGCACTGGGAGCTATCAGTGCGGCGCAGCAAGCTGGGGTTAATATACCTGAACAACTTTCTATCATTGGCTACGATAACATTTCTTTTTCAGCGCACTTCAACCCACCGTTAACCACTATCAATCAGCCCAAAGACACTTTGGCAACCATGGCCGTTAACGCGCTAATTGAGCGAATACGCAATCCGGGAAAAGCTGGCCGGACTCTGCTGATCGAGCCCAATTTGGTGGTTCGCTCATCTGTTGCCAACAAGCTTAGTTAAGCTTGGCAGAAAAAACAGACCGCTAATTAACTTTATTTAAGCTTAGATATCTGTTGATTATTCGACATCTTTTTCAACAAAGATACCTGGCTACTTACCTGCACAACCGAGCAGTGCTATATTCCCACTGTTATTTTTCCTTAAGTTATTAACAACATGGGATGGCAGTACAGCTATGGATGAAAAAATTTACGTAGTCGGTGCCGGTATCGTCGGAATCTGCTGTGCAATAGCCCTTCAAAAAGACGGCCACAAAGTCGTTTTAATCGATAAAACAGGCCCTGCAGCGGGAGCTTCTTTTGGTAACGCCGGGGCTGTCGTCAATGGTTCTTGTGTTCCTACCGCGACACCTGGAATAGTCAGCAGTGCCTTAAGAATGCTCAAGCCTGGCGGTCCACTGTCCATATCACCGACACATCTGGGGAAACTACTGCCCTGGCTGATTCGTTTTACTTTGCAAAGTAGTGAGAACAACTACCAGCGCAATGCGCGGCATTTAGTCGCTTTAACCAAAGATGCCACTAACAGCTGGCAAAAACTGCTAAACAACACTGCCAGCTCGGATATGTTTAAAGCGGTGGGATGGCTGCGACTGTTTGAAACTAGCCAGGCCTTTGACGCCAATGCGACTTCTCGTCAGTTAATGACTGATCTTGGCACACCCTATCAAACCTTAAGCTTCGACGAAATTTATGACTTAGAACCCAATTTAGCGCGTATTTTTCAACGGGGATTCTATCAGCCTGACTGCCATTTTATTAGCAACCCGCAGCGGATGTTGCAAAGCCTGACTGAGCGCTTTAGTGCGAGTGGTGGGGAGTTCAAAATTGCAGAAGTGACCGATATAAAAGTTAAACAACAGCAGGCTGTGATTGAAACGACTGACGAGATCATTTATCCGGGTAAAGTGATAGTGACCGCCGGAGCCTGGTCAACAAAGTTAACCAAAGGGCTCAACTATCGCGCGCCGCTGCAAGCTGAGCGTGGCTACCATATAACGCTACCTGTGACTCAAGCGATTAGCCGCCCTATCGTCAATGCCGAGCAAGCTTTTGTGCTCAGCCCTATGGAAACGGGTTTAAGGGTCACTAGCCAGGTAGAGTTAGCCGCAGTCGACGCCCCCGCTAACTATGCGCAAATTCGCTCGTTACTGCCCAAGGTAAAAAGAATGCTCCCTGAAGCTGAGATGACAGAACAATCCTGCTGGATGGGCTGTCGGCCCTCACTGCCTGATTCACTGCCTATTATCAGTAAATCAGCAGACAAGAATATTTTTTTCGCTTTTGGTCACCAGCATTTAGGCATGACCTTGGGCCCGCGAACGGGTGAGTTGATCGCTGATTTAGTGGCGGGGCGAGAGGCAGAAAATGATCTGACCCCCCATAGAGCAGACCGATTCTAAAGCATGTGTTTATTATCAGTAGCGAGTAATATAGCTTTCTTATGGCACAGCAACTCACAGAGTTTAACTGTGCCATAACTTCCGACTTCCGACTTCCGACTATTTTATTGAAGGTGCAAAACCCCGTTCAATCATGCCATCAATGATCTGTTGCAGCTCCCCGGATGCCTGCATTTCTTCTAGTACTCTGGTCAATCCCAGTAGCAGTGATTTGTTTTCCCTGTGTAAATAATGGAATATTTTAAACTTAGCGATGGGCGGTTCAAGGGACATTACCGATGCATGGAACTGAGAATCCAATGAGTTGTTACCGCCAATACGAGACTCAATAACCAGATCTACACGTCCATTGACCAGTAAATTGAAAAGTGAGCTCATTTTTTCTGCAGAGTAAACATGCATACCTTGGGTGTTTTTTTCTGCTTTTTTAAATCCGCGTAAAAAGCCAATCTTATAAGGTTTTAAACTAGCCCAGCCATCGATAACTATATCAGTTCTGTTTGCGTAAGCGATGGTTTCCAATTCCATGATTGCTACAGGTACCCGCATTAGATTGGGATAGATCTGCTCTATGCCACGTATACGAAATAATTCCCCATCAGCATGCCCGGTATTGGAATAGTGCAGTGAGCGCTTGCCCGGGAGATAGCGAACTTCTACTTCTACTCCCAGCTTGGAATAGGCACTTTTGACAATTTCTGACACCGTTAAACTCAGCGGATATTTCTTGAAGGTTGAGATCAATACTTTTTCTTTTTGATAACAAGCCAGAGGGCATTTTAGGTTTAACGCTCTGGCGTCCACACTGGCTGCTACCGCATGGTTTGTATGAACTAAACTGAGCATTAAAAAACAGAGTATGCCTATAGCCAGTTTTTCTACAAAATTCATTGCCACTCCAGTTATCAACGAGAAACACTGTCATAAGGCCTTTGTAATTGAGCTCTATTATGCTAAAAAAAATACATCCCTGTTAGTTATCTCTGCACACGTCTGGCAAATAGGTCATTAGCCTAAGGCGCATAAAACATGACGATATAGAATTTTACTGCTCAGATTTGTGCAGAGTTAAAGACTCTTTAAATATATATTCAAATTCAGATACCGGAACTATTAATTGCAACTAGAGTCGAAAAGCCACTGCCAAAACACTACTGAGAATTACCCAAAAAATGAAAAAAGTCACTTGTAATGTTGTCCTGTCAGTTGCCTTGCTATTTTCCTTTCAAGCGTACTCGAGTGAATCAACACATTTGCAAATACAGCGAACTGACGGCTCTTCAATAGATTATTCCATCCGCAGAAACTCCGGCGACATAACCAAAGTATTATTACTAGTGATACAAGGTTCAGACTGTAACAGTGTGCACAATAACAGCGCCATTTCTGAGCTGGAACTAGCCTGGCCTGGCGCAGACCTGTTGTTAATCGAGAAATACGGCATTACAGCTGCCCTGTCTTACTCTGCCAATGAAACACGCACAGATTGCCCTGCTAGCTATCTGCACAGGGACAGCTTAGAACAGCGCGCTGCAGACATTCTTCAATTGCTGAAAACAGTAAAAGCCGCCAGCAATTACCAAAAAGTGTTAATGATTGGTGGCAGTGAAGGTGCTGTAGTCGCAAATATAGTTGCATCCCAGTCAAAACTTATCAATGCTTCTGCCTCCTTCAATGGTGGGGGGCGCTGGTTTAAAGATGACGTTATCCACAGTATCAAAAATACAACAGCAGACACCCCTGAACGACAGGCACAAATTGATGGTTTTAGTGAGATGGCAGCGAAAATAACCGCTAATCCAGAGATGCAGGTGGTGATCAGTGGCCATGGCAGCGCTTGGTGGCGAAGTACCCTGCAGTTAGATCAGTTAGCTATCTTAAGTAAAGTTAAACCCCCTGTTCTGATTATAAAAGCCGACAGCGATCAAGCCGTATCAGTGCAAAGTACCGATCAAATGATCAATACATTAATTACTCAGGGGCAGACAAACATCAGTTACAAAAAATATCCGGGACTAGATCACTCTTTTCGCTCTGCTGATGGAGAAGAGCAGCTATCTAAAGTTGTCGCTGATATCAATCGATGGTTTGTAAGTCAAATCAGGCTTGATGCGCAGTGAGGCGTGAGGCAAAAGTCGGAAGTTGGAAGTTGGAAGTTGGAAGTTGGAAGCTTAGACCTATAACTTGCAGCGATAGTCGCCCGCTACTGACGGGCTAACAATCAGTATTATCAGGGTTTATGCGCCCCACCACTCCCGGCGCAGCAGTGCATAAATATGCATGTCGTGAAGTTTACCTTTTGAGAAAGCTGCCTCTTTGTGGGTGCCCTCGCGCTTAAAACCTAGTTTGATGGCCACCCTCTCGGATGGGCTATTTTCTGTGGCTATTCGCAGCTCTAATCGATTCACTTGTGTGCTGCGAAAAATGTAATCACAGAACAACTTAAGCGCCTGTGTTGCATAACCTTTGCCGCGATGCTTGTGATCAAAGATTTGATAGCCAATTTCAAGCGCATCAAAATAGGGCACCGACTTGAACAGCCAGATAGAGCCAATAATTGCATCTTCAGTGTTGGTGATTAGATATTGTTGCGATGTATCTGAGACAAAGCCATTTTCTGTGTACGCAGAACGCAGTTTTGTTTGTGTGGTAAAACTAACCGGCAGAAACTCTCCCTGACTTTCAATATCATTTAACAAATCAAACAGCACTCCCAGGTCCGATTCTTTGATGGTGCGGATAGCAAGGTTACTTCCCTTGAGCATAAGGCCTCCATTGATTAATACAGGTAAAATAAAAATCAGCGGCCGCAACCCATTAGGAGGCGCCGCTGCACAGTTTTATAAAGGTTTAACGGGCAGATACAAATCTACCTTGTGTAACTTATGAGGATGTTGCTCAGGATCGTTCAAATGTTGGCAATAATAGCCGCCATCACCTGGTTGAAAGCCACTTTGCGGCAACCAGTGATTTTCTTGCATGCTGCTAAATTTTAGCCCATGCACTTGTCAATGCTACTTAGGGCTCGCCTGCGCCTGTTGCGTACTTCTTCGAGTTCACCATCAGCAGACCTATTTTTTATTTATAATTTCAAACCATTAAACCATGTACATAGGGAGCAAGGAGATAAAATTACTGAAAGTGCTTGATATAGGAGCAAGTCAATTATAATGTAAGCCAATCTACTTATTTTCAGCAACCA
Source organism: Osedax symbiont Rs2 (assembly GCA_000416315.1). Classification (GTDB taxonomy): domain Bacteria; phylum Pseudomonadota; class Gammaproteobacteria; order Pseudomonadales; family Balneatricaceae; genus Rs1. The sequence goes on from ASZI01000101.1 coordinate 17,375, forward strand.
TTAACATACTAGTTATTCGGCATTAAGTTTTAGTGATTTATCAGATTCAAAGTAGTTTTAGCACACAAGTGTGTATAAACAGCTCACCATCAATATTGACCGACAGGAGGTCAAGCTGTGCTTTATATTGAATCAAAACGATTGGGCCGAAGCACCGTCATTGGCCTGCTCAGTATTACCTTCGTCATTTTACTGCAAGGGTTATTCGGCGCCTTAAAGATGGTCGAGTTCAATGATGACTTGAGCGACTCCCTGGTATTGTTTTCAGACACCCAGCTTGAAGCATTGACCTTAAAAGGTATGTTAATCAATTTACGTAAGCTTGAAAAAGATATACTACTGCACAATCAGTCCCCCACAGATTTGCAAAGAGTGAATAATCGCTGGAAAACAGCATTAGTAAAAACAGAACAACAATTCAGCTTGATGGAAATGGAATTACGCGAAAGCCATGTCAGAGGCAGTGTTCCAATTTTCGAACTGAAAAATTCGTTTCGCAGCTACAGTGAAGGTATCAGCACAGTTGTACAAGCCATGTTGCAGCAACCGGGAATGCAGCAAAAAACGGCGGTACAGGCCATGGCAGAGTTTAAAAAGCACATCTACAGCATGGAATACCAAATTGATGTCATCGTAGAGGCAGCCGAAGTGCAGGAAATCAATTCATTAGCGCAGCTAGAGGAGAACAAGCGAAACCTTTTTTGGATGCTCGGATTATTCGGCTTGCTTAGTATAGTAATCAGTATATTACTCAGTAGCTGGATCGTTCGTAAAAACATGCACATCAGTCGATCTTTAGAATATCAGGCGCTGCATGATTCCCTAACCGGATTAATCAATCGCCGGGGCCTTGCCATTGCGATGCAAAGCAGCCCCGGCGGTGGCGTCATCGCCTACTTAGATTTAGATCACTTCAAGTTAATCAATGATTTGTGCGGTCACAGTGTCGGCGATGAGCTACTGATTAAATTATCCGACAAACTACAGCGCAGCTGTCAGAAATTTGATTGCAATTTGGCGCGTGTTGGAGGCGATGAATTTATAGTCTGGCTAAATGCCGTCAAAGACTTGGAGCATGCACAAAAGATCGCTAAACAGCTGGTCTCTTTGGTTGAGGAACACCAGTTTGAATGGATGGGTCAGCCCATGGAATTGGGAGTCTCTATCGGCCTGGCATTAGGCAAGGCTAATTTTGTAGCGACTGAATTAATTTCCCGCGCAGATGCCGCTTGTCGTATCGCTAAAATACCGGGCAACAGTAAAGTATCAATTTATGAAGAATCCGACCCAAATTTAATAGAATTGAGACGCCAGGAGCGCTGGGCCGCTAAAATTCCCAGCATGATTATAAACAGTCACTTTTGTTTATTCGGACAAAAAATCATCGCTCTGGACTCTGCAAGTCCCGCCGGGCACATCGAAGTACTGCTTAGAGGTTTAGATAAAGAGGGCGAAATTATTGCTCCTGAACTATTCTTACCGGCAGCAGAGCGCTTCGGTTTGATGCCAAAAATTGATCGCTGGGTCATAGAAACATTGTTGAGTTACAACTTGGGCAGTAAGTCGCAATTTTCCATTAATTTGTCAGCCCACACATTGGCTGATAAAGCTTATTTACCGGAGCTGATTAATTTAATATCCGCATCTGGTAAAGCGAGCCAATTAATTTTCGAGATTACTGAATCGGCAGCGATGAGCAGCATAAAAACAGCCCAGGAGTACATCAGCAGTTTGAAAGCCATTGGCTGTCAGTTCTCACTAGATGATTTTGGCAGTGGCTTTTCATCATTTTCCTACCTACGTGATCTGGACGTGGATTTTTTAAAAATTGATGGCAGTTTAATTAAAGTACTGGGGCAAAAGGACTCCGATGCTGCACTGGTACAAGCTATCGTCAGCATGGCTACAGCTCTGGGACTGAAGACCATTGGAGAATATGTCGAGACTCCACAGATAGCCGAGATATTGCAGGAGATGAAAGTCGATTATGCCCAGGGCTTCAAACTGCATAAGCCTGAGCCATTAGAGCAGTTAACCTGCAGCTCAATTTCTTC
>ASZI01000102.1 GCA_000416315.1 Osedax symbiont Rs2
CCCTACCGCATCTTTACCGCGATTTATATTCAAGCATCAGAGCATCGACATACACTGGGGCTTTTTGTGTCTGCAGGAATTCCAGGGAGGGTGAGCAGGGTTATGTTCCCGGCAAACCCTGAGTACCTGCATCCATGCAGGCGATCCCTCCAAAGGTTCGAGCCGACCACATCTTCAGCGCCATTTATATTCAAGCATCAGAGCCTCGACTTTTATCGAGGCTTATTTCCGTCTGCAGGGGTTAATCGGGAAGGGGAACATGATTATGTTGCCGATAAAATCTAAGTACCTGCTCCCCTGCAGGCAATTCCAGGAAGAGTAATATGCGCATATCACATGCCTGTATCTACACTTGTACAGTGGCGATTAGCACTGCGGTTGTTTCGGTCTGTCAAGAAAGCGAGTGGGCTGTCCAGTGCTAGTGTATTCACAGAGCTAGCATCAACAGTAAATTTCAAATTTATTGAAATGATTGCAGGGCGATGATGTTGGCTTTTGTTTAATGGCCAATAAAAGCGGCGTTGGGGTTTGAAAGCAGCCTAGAGATGTGAATAGCTGGCGCGAATAACCATTGCTGGTCGCAGGTTTAGCCATGCAAAAAAGCCGCTGAAACTCCAATATTTTTGAAATTAGAAATTCTTCTGGCTAAAAATAATTAATTACTACTAATTGTGCTGGCAAACTTTTAAAATAACGGTCTTAAATTTATCTTAACCGTGAAGCTACTATGAAATTTATCGTAAAACTCTTTCCTGAAATAACCATTAAAAGCCGTCCTGTTCGCAAGCGATTTATCCAGCGTCTGCAGAATAATTTACAGATAGTGATGAGGCGCTTGGATGATGATATTCGGGTCAGCCTGTTTTGGGATAAATTAGAAGTAGTGCTTCCCGAAGAAAAAATTCAGCACCGTGCTGAGGTTTGTAAAATAATGGCGCAGGCACCCGGCATCCAAACCTTTATTGAGGTAGAAGAGTATCCGCTGGGCTCTTTTCATGAGTGTTTTGAGCACACTCTGCAAGCCTATAAAGAACGTCTTGTCGGCCAGACCTTCAAAGTGCGAGTGAAGCGCTCCGGCAAACACGAATTTAAATCTATCGATCTGGAGCGCTATATAGGCGGAGGCCTGTTAGAGCACGCTGACACCAATGGTGTGGATGTAAGAAATCCGCAGCTGTACGTTGATCTGGAAGTGCGCGATCAAAAATTATTTGTCTTTAATGAAATTCACAAGGGATTAGGGGGTTACCCGCTGGGGACTCAGGAGCCTGTGTTGTCGCTTATTTCTGGAGGATTCGACTCGGTTGTTTCATCCTATATGACCATGCGTCGCGGCTCTAAGACCCATTTCTTATTTTTTAACTTAGGCGGTAAAGCTCATCAGATGGGTGTAGAACAAGTGGCATTGCATTTGTGGCAGGGGTACGGGTCCTGTGCCAGAGTCAAATTTATCAGTGTGCCTTTCTCTGAAGTGGTCGGCGATATCTTACAAAATGTGCATCACTCCTATATGGGTGTCGTGCTGAAGCGCCAGATGATGCGTGCGGCTGAAAAGGTTGCCGACTTTATGAAGATAGATGCGTTGGTAACAGGTGAAAGTATTGCTCAAGTCTCCAGTCAGACTATACCCAATTTGGCTGTAATAGACAGGTCGACCACAAAGGTGGTAATTCGCCCGCTGATCACAACCGATAAGCAGCAGATAGTTGATCAGACTAAGGCGCTCGGTTGTTTTGATCTGGTGGCATCTATCCCAGAGTACTGTGGAGTTATCTCCGATCGCCCCACTACCAGGGCAAAACTAGAAAAGGTTGAAGCTGAAGAATTAAATTTAGACATGTCAATTCTAGAGACGGCACTGGAACAGACACGCACTTCAAAAATCGATGACATTGTCAAGAACATCGAGGCGCAACAGCAGATCGAAACTTTGAGTAAGGTTACCAGCCTACAAAAAATAGTGGATATCCGCGCCCCCCACGAACAGGAGAAGAAGCCGCTGAATATGCCGGGCTGTGAGATACTATTGACGCCTTTTTATGAGCTGGAAACACAAATGCAGCACTGGAGTGATGAGTATGAATACCTCCTATACTGCGAAAAGGGGATTATGAGCCAGTTGCATGCGCAGAGCCTACAGGAAAAAGGCCTGCTCAATGTTAAAGTGTTTCGGCCAGAGTAAGCTGTATTTGTCAAAGGGATATTGATCGATATTAAGGCTTATCAGAGCGATAATAATTGTCGACAATATCCAATTTAGAATAATCAACTGGCTATAAGTGGTTGCCAAATCTGTCATTTTCGGGTTTAATTGGCGGCGTTTTACAGAAAATATCAGCAATACTCGACAGGATGCTGACTGATATTTTTTCCAGTTGGAACAAAAAAATATTTTTTAGGAGAAGCTAGCGATGGAAGAAAGTCTTATTTCACAGGGATTGTCATTGATGGTTTTTGGCATGGGATTTGTTTTTGTGTTCCTCACTCTGTTAGTGGGAGTGACAATGCTGATGTCCAAACTGGTTGTGAAATTTGAACCTGTTGCTGTAGCGTCACCAAAAAAGGTGCGTAAAAATATTGCTCCAGCAGTAGCTGCCAAAGACGATGAGTTAGTGGCAGTTATTACTGCGGCTGTACACAAATACCGTTCTTAGTGTGAAAAATAGCTAAAAAATTTTAAAGAAATAAATTAAACCGTGTCATAAAAAAAGGCCTTGTAAAGATGTCAGATGCTAAGAAACCGTTAGGTATCACTGATGTAGTACTACGTGATGCACACCAGTCTCTGTTTGCTACCCGTATGCGTATCGACGATATGCTACCTATTGCAGAAAAATTGGATAGCATTGGCTTTTGGTCCCTGGAAACTTGGGGTGGAGCAACGTTTGATTCCTGTATTCGCTATATCGGCGAAAACCCATGGGATCGTCTGCGCGCTCTGAAAGCCGCTATGCCAAATACTAAACAGCAAATGCTATTACGAGGACAGAATTTATTAGGATACCGCCATTACGCTGATGATGTAGTAGATAAGTTTGTTGAGCGTGCAGCAGTCAATGGTATTGATGTCTTTCGTATTTTTGATGCGATGAATGACCCAAGAAACCTAGAGCGGGCAATTACAGCGGTCAAAGCAACCGGCAAACATGCACAGGGCACTATTTCTTATACAAAAAGCAAAGTTCATACTATTGAAATGTGGGTAGATTACGCTAAATCACTGGAAGATTTAGGGGTGGATTCTATCTGCATTAAAGATATGTCCGGTATTTTAGTTCCCTACGACGCTTATGAACTGGTCTCACGTCTTAAAGCACAGACGGATCTTGAAGTGCAGTTGCATGCACATGCAACTTCTGGTCTCTCGGATATGTCGATACTCAAAGCCATTGAAGCCGGGGTAGACCGGGTCGATACATCTATCTCCTCGATGGCGATGACATACGGTCACACGTCTACAGAATCTATTGTGGCTGCTCTACAGGGAACAGACAGGGATACCGGTCTTAACCTGAATGCTCTGTCAGAAATAGCGGCGTACTTTCGCGAAGTGCGAAAAAAATATGCCAAGTTTGAAGGTTCTCTGCGTGGCACAGATTCACGTATCCTAATTGCGCAAGTTCCCGGCGGTATGTTGACCAACATGGAAGCGCAGTTAAAAGAGCAAAATGCAGCAGATAAATTTGATGAAGTTCTGCAGGAAATACCACGTGTTCGTGAAGACTTGGGATTAATACCACTAGTGACTCCAACCTCACAAATAGTTGGTACTCAGGCGGTCATCAATGTATTAGTCGGTGAGCGCTACAAGACTATCTCCAAAGAAGTCCAGGGGATTCTAAAAGGGGAGTACGGAGCGGCACCGGCTGCTTTTAATAAAGAGTTGCAGCTTAAAGTGCTGGATGGCGCTGAAGCTATTACCTGCCGCCCCGCTGATCTACTTAAATCAGAAATGCAGAACTTAACTGTTGAGCTAGAGCAGTTGGCAACAGAGAAAGGCATAGAGTTAGCGCCGACTGAATCCAGGGTTGATGATGTATTAATATACGCTCTGTTCCCGCAAGTTGGATTAAAATATTTAGAAAACCGCAACAACCCAGATGCTTTTGAACCCGTACCGACAATCGAGGATGCAATGACCATGGCAACAACAAAGAATACAGGACCACAAGTTTACACAATCTCGGTCAACGGTCAGGACTATGTTGTTCAAGTCAAAGAAGGCGGCGATGTATCCGCGATTGTACCTTCTGTAGCTGCTGCTGCCACTGCGCCTGTCGCCGTCGGCGAAGAAGTAACTGCGCCACTGGCGGGCAATATTTGGAAAGTTGAAGTTTCTGCAGGAGATGCCATTGAAGAAGGTGATGTGATTGTTATTTTAGAAGCCATGAAAATGGAAACTGAAGTACGCGCGGCGCGCTCGGGCACTGTAGTGAGCGTCGATGTTAAAGAAGGTGATGCCGTGCAAGTTGGCGATTCACTGATAACTTTAGCATAAGGCGTTAGATCATGGACAAGCTTCTCGATCTTTGGCAGGCCTCAGGTATTTACAACCTGCAGCCGGGTCAATTTGTTATGTTGTTGGTAGGACTATTACTGCTCTATCTCGCCATTAATAAAAAATTCGAACCACTGCTATTAGTGCCGATTGGTTTTGGTGGTATCCTCGCCAATATCCCCGAGGCTGGACTGGCTTTCTCCGCGGTGGAAAATGCACTGCATTTTGCTCAGCCCGAAATTCTCTCCAATTTATCTGCGGCTCTGGGTATCAGCAGCACAGAAGTGCATGCTATCAGTGAGGCCTATCACACAGCTAATGCTACTGATCATCAAGCAGCTGTACTGGCGGCACAAGATGGCGGCTACAACAATGGAATGTTGTATAACTTCTATAGCGTTGCAATCGCTTCAGGCGCAGCCCCCTTGATTATATTCATGGGTGTTGGTGCAATGACCGATTTTGGGCCATTATTAGCTAACCCTAAAACGCTGTTTTTAGGTGCAGCGGCGCAGTTCGGTATCTTTGCCACTGTATTGGGAGCTGTAGGTTTAACAGCTTTGGGTGTGATGGACTTTTCGATTCAGGATGCGGCCGCCATTGGTATTATCGGCGGGGCGGGTGGGCCTACGGCCATCTATGTTGCGAGTTTGCTGTCACCACATTTATTGGGGGCAATCGCTGTAGCTGCCTACTCATACATGGCGTTAGTGCCACTGATTCAACCGCCTATTATGCGTGCGTTGACTACCGAGGCTGAGCGAAAAATCACTATGGTGCAGTTGCGTCAGGTGAGTAAAATCGAGAAGATCTTATTTCCTGTAGTATTGCTGTTGCTAGTTGCTCTGTTGCTTCCAGATGCAGCTCCGCTGTTGGGAATGTTCTGTTTTGGTAACTTGTTACGCGAGTGTGGTGTGGTTGATCGTCTCAGCGATACAGCACAGAACGCGCTGATCAATATTGTCACTATCTTCCTTGGGTTGTCGGTAGGTTCCAAGCTCTCTGCAGATAAGTTTTTAGATTTAACCACTCTGGGGATTTTAGTCTTAGGTATCATTGCGTTCTGTATTGGTACCGCTATGGGCGTATTGATGGCGAAATTGATGAACAAGTTAGAAGGTGGTAATTCAATTAATCCACTGATTGGATCGGCAGGGGTTTCCGCAGTGCCTATGGCGGCACGGGGCTCTAATAAATTGGGGTTGGGAGCAAAACCGCAAAATTTCTTATTAATGCATGCCATGGGGCCTAATGTGGCGGGGGTTATTGGCTCCGCGGGGGCCGCGGGGGGTTTGATTAAGTTTGTCGGCTAAAAACGCAGACATGTTGTCAGGCAACAGAGATAAATAATTAAAGGCTGCATCTGCAGCCTTTTTTTTGTCTGATTATTAATGCGAAATAGATAAAACGCCTTCAAATAATTTTTACATGTCATTGTTAAAGGGTTTGCTGATTACTTTTAGTGGGGATGGCAGATTAAAACATTGGATTGTACACTCCCTGTCAGATGATTTTCAGTGCGGTAATGAGTTATAGAAGTAGAAGCAATGGAAAACAATGCGTAGCGATAAATGATACCAAAATACCCAGTTGTATCTACAACAATGTATTGGCTGTGCGCCATCAGACACTACTGATTACATAATATTGTGCAGAATGCTCAGGCGGCGTTCAGGTTCAAAGTGGAAAAAACTGATGGTCTTGCTGCATAGAACTTATTCTTGTCGCTATCAGGCTTAATATATTAGCTCTAAGTAAAATTGTCAGAAAAACAAAATGCCTAAAAAACACACGATTTATCGGTTTTCATATAGCGAATTGTGCAATTGTTGTAAAAAAAAAGCATAAAGTTGACGAATCGCAGGGTTTAGCCATGGACTTTTTATATGTAGGCTTTTATGCTCTGTACTACTCTTACATTGGAGTGCGCTTCGAGGAAGAGAGTCGAGGCGAATCAAATAATAATTAGGAAACCTTACAATGAAAAAACTATTACCTATTGCTGTTAGTCTTGCAGCATTAACTGCGATGAATGTATCTGCTTCAACTTTGGAAGACGTACAGGCACGTGGCGTATTAAAATGTGGTGTGTCTACAGGTTTGGCTGGTTTTGCTGCTCCAAATGATAGCGGACAGTGGGAAGGTCTTGACGTTGACCTTTGCCGTGCTGTTGCAGCAGCTGTATTAGGTGATTCAGAAAAAGTTGAATATGTTCCCCTTACTTCTAAGGTTCGTTTTGAAGTATTAAAGTCTGGTGAAATCGATGTGTTGTCTCGTGTAACAACTTGGACATTCACTCGTGATGCTAGCTTAGGTTTAAACTTTGCTGGCGTTAACTACTATGACGGACAAGGTTTCATGGTTCCTGCAGCTCTAGGTGTTACTTCTGCTAAAGGACTGGACGGCGCGTCTATCTGTATCCAAACGGGTACTACTACAGAGCTTAACGCTGCTGAGTACTTCAAGCTAAACGGTATGACTTACGAGCCAGTACCTGTTGAAACTTCTGCTGAAGGTCGTCAAAACTACATCGCCGGTCGCTGTGATGTATACACAACTGACGCATCTGCACTAGCTGCACAGCGTTCAGTTTTCGAAGATCCAACTGCACACATTGTTCTACCTGAAATCATCTCTAAAGAGCCACTAGGACCAGTAGTTCGTCACGGCGACGACCAGTGGTTAGATATCGTTAAGTGGAGCCACAACGCGATGTTGAATGCTGAAGAGCTAAACATCAATTCTAAGAACTTAGACGAACGTGCTGCAAACGCTAAAGATCCTGCTGCACAGGGACTACTAGGTTCTAACGAAGCTAAGCTAGGCGCTATGCTTGGTCTTGATAAGCAGTGGGCATACAACATCATCAAGCAAGTAGGTAACTACAGCGAGTCTTTTGAGCGCAACGTTGGTAAGTCTACAGCACTTAAGCTTGAGCGTGGTCTAAACGCACTTTGGACTAACGGTGGCATCCAGTACGCTCCACCATTGAAGTAATAAACAAGTAGTAATCTAGCAGCGAGCCCCTTTTCAAGCAGTCAAATTGAGTGACTGACAGAGAAGGGGCTCGTTTTTTTTTAAATCTATTCAGGTTGTCTATATGAGCGGCATGCAAGTTCAAGAAAAAAAGACCGTGACACTAGGCTCGTTATGGAGAGATAAAAAATCCCGCGGCGTTATTATGCAAATAATAGCAGTGATAGGGATAATGCTATTTCTCGGAAACATTTTTTCAAATACAGTCGAAAACTTAGACCGTCTAGGGGTTAAAGTTGGATTCGACTTTTTGACTGAGCCAGCCAATTACGATATTAACCAAACCTTGATCGAATACGATAGTTCTGACTCGCACTTTCGAGCGGGTTTAGTCGGTCTGCTGAATACTTTATTAGTGGCCGGTTGCGGAATCATTGTCGCAACATTTTTAGGTTTCACTGCAGGTGTTCTGCGTCTATCCAATAATTTTGTATTATCTCGCTTAATGCAAGTGTATGTTGAAATCACACGTAACGTTCCGGTATTACTGCAGATCCTCCTCTGGCACGGCATCATCATTCACTCTTTACCGGTGCCGAAAAAAGCAGAGGCAATAATGGACGTGGTCTTTGCCACTAACCGCGGAGTGTTTTTACCGCAGCCTATTCCCCAGGAAGGTTTTGGTTGGGTTTGGATTGCACTGCTCATCGCCATCGTTTTTGCGGTGTTATTTAAAAGATACGCAAATAAAGTCCAGGAACAAACAGGTAAGCTTATCCCTGCTGTCTGGATAGGTGCAGCAGCAGTTATCGGGCTACCAACCATTGTTTTTCTTCTGGCAGGTGCTCCAATTGAAATGAGCTATCCGGCGCTAAAAGGCTTTAACTTCAAAGGCGGCTTTGTGATTAAGCCCGAGTTTATGGCGCTGTGGTTTGCATTATCGCTGTATACCGGTGCATTTATTGCTGAAATAGTACGCGCGGGCATTCAATCGGTAAATCATGGACAAACTGAGGCGGCACATGCTCTGGGGATAAGACCAAATTTCACTATGCGTCTAGTGGTCATCCCACAAGCGCTGCGAGTTATTATTCCACCGCTGATTAGCCAATATTTGAATTTGACTAAAAACTCTTCTTTGGCGATTGCCATCGGCTATATGGATTTAGTTGCGACTATTGGCGGGATATCGCTGAATCAGACGGGGAGAGCACTAGAGAGGATGGCTATAGTACTTGGCGTTTATCTGTTTATCTCCCTATTTATATCAGCGTTGATGAATATCTATAATAAACGTGTCGCACTGGTGTCGAGGTAATAATATGTCTACAGAAACTAAAAAATATGAGCTGGGTATGCACCCCGCCATGCCCCCACCGGCTAATTCAGTAGGTCCAGTCAGATGGATGAGAGATAATCTTTTTTCCTCTGTTAGTAACACCTTTCTGACTTTGTTAGGTCTATATCTGGTATATATGATACTACCACCATTCATTGAATGGGCATTTATTGACTCTGTGGTTTTTGGTGCAGAGAGTAGAAAAGAATGTCTGGCGATAATGGGTGAGGACAGAGGCGCGTGTTGGTCGTTTGTCTATCGCAGATGGGGGCAGTTCGTTTACGGCTTTTATCCAATGGAAGAGCGCTGGAGAGTGAATGTAGCATTCATCCTAACGGCTATCACTGTTGCGGTCGTTCTTATAGAAAGGTTGCGTGCCAACAAGAATATCTTGATTGGTGCTGTGATGTTGCCAGTAGCCTGTTACTTCCTTATTGTCGGTGGAAGCTTCGGTTTAGTCGACGTGCCAACTAACAAGATGGGTGGTATTTTACTGACCTTGATCGTGGGATTGACAGGGATATTTGTCTCTCTGCCAATCAGCATTATGTTGGCGCTGAGTCGAATTTCGAAACTGCCGATATTCTCCATTATAGCCACTATATTTATCGAGTTTATCCGCGGTGTGCCGCTGATTACTCTGTTATTTATTGCGTCCACTTTATTATCATATTTCTTGCCACCTGGATCAAATTTCGATTTGTTACTGCGGGTACTGATCATGGTAACTATCTTCTCAGCGGCCTATATCGCCGAGGTGATACGTGGGGGACTAGCGGCTATACCAACAGGTCAATACGAAGCTGCAGATGCACTGGGTTTGTCTTACTGGCAGAGTATGCGTCTGATTATCTTGCCCCAGGCTCTGAAAATTTCAATTCCTGGCATCGTAGGTAGTTTCATCGGTCTGTTTAAAGACACTACTTTAGTCGTGATCATTGGCCTGCTGGATCCACTAGGTATCGGCATGGCAGCGATTTCAACGACAGCATGGGCTGGATTAAGTACTGAATTATACGTATTTATCGGTTTGTTCTTCTTCATATTCTGCTTTAGCATGTCACGCTATAGCATGCATTTAGAGAAGAAGTTGCACACTGGACATAATAACTAGGAGCCACCAATGGCGAATAATAATGATAAGCCCGCTATCGTAATAGCAGGTATGCACAAATGGTACGGCGACTTTCATGTACTGCGTGATATAAATTTAGAAGTAAAAAAAGGTGAGCGAATCGTAGTCTGTGGGCCTTCAGGTTCAGGCAAATCTACAATGATACGTTGCATCAACCGTTTAGAAGAGCATCAGCAAGGGCAAATTATTGTCGATGGCATCGAACTCACTAACGATATCAAAAAGATTGACGAAGTACGTCGTGAAGTGGGGATGTGTTTCCAGCACTTTAACTTATTTCCGCACCTTACTATTTTGGAAAATTGCACTCTAGCGCCAATCTGGGTGCGTGGTACCCCGAAAAAAGAAGCCGAAGAA
>ASZI01000103.1 GCA_000416315.1 Osedax symbiont Rs2
CTGACGACTGACGACTGACGCCTCACACCTCACACCTCAGCTATCCCCAGTCTTTTACTCAAAATTTTCTGCATCACCCCAAAACCCCCGACCACTATGGCTACTGCCAATGTTGTGACTGCTCCTGCGGTGGTATCGATCCAAATTTCCATCACAACTAAACTGATAGAGGCCAGTAGCCAAATAAAGTCCCCTATTGAAAAGTAATTAACCAGCGCTTGGCTCAATGGTCGTTGCAGTGACGCCCAGATTAAATGCAAGCCATTGATTAACAATCCAACTCCCAAGAAAAACAGTACCGATTTGGGTATCGCTGAGACAGTCGCTAAAAAAGCAGTGACCTGATTGGGAATAACCAGGAATGTGATTCCAAACAGCAAACAACTGACAGCATTAGCTCTCATTACAAAGTTCAAAGTGATCATAGTGGCCTCTTTATGTATACTCGGTTGACATGAGAATAAATAAAGGAAGCACCTATGTCAACAAGGTTGACAAAAAACAAACCCCCTATGGCCGACAGCGATACTCTGAAATTAGTCCTTGGCGCAGCAAAAGTGCATGAGTTATCGGCTCGCTACCTGAGCCGGGGCCTGACCCAGCAAGGGTACTTGTCGGTAACGCCATCTATGTTGAATTTTTTGAGCGTTTTAGATTGCGGTGTTAATTATGCCTCTGAAATCGCCAGGACTCTTGGTGTATCCCGACAAATGGTGGCCAAAACAGTTAAGGAGCTATGCGCTAACGGATATTTGCAACAAGTTCAGAGCAGTGGCAAACAGAAACAAATACTCTTTAGCAAAAGCGGAGAATTATTAATGTCAGATGCAAGAAATATCCTCGCTGATATTGACCAACAGCTCGTAGCAAAAGTGGGCCGCGAATCTATCATCGGTACTGTGCAGGGCCTCGCCGAAATTAGTGCTTTACTGGTGCAGTTAAATGACAGTGATAGCTTGGTTTAGGGCAGGCTATTTATCTATTAGTTTTAAAAGCTTATCGATCTATTTAAACGCCGTAAAAATAAGCTTAGAGCGAGCGCTGGAGTTGTTCGCCTGTTGCAAGCTGTATACTATGTCATTTTTATTTATAGTAGAGGTTCTCATGTCGTTTATCAGTAAATTACCTTTCATTGGCAAGCTCGGTGCTGTCCTGACTTTCAGCCTGAGCAGCATGATATTTGCCACCAGCGCCAGCGCCGAGCAAATTGGCAGCGTTGATACCAGCTTTAAGTTACTCGGTGCCAATCATAAAATCGTTATTGAAGCCTTTGATGATCCAAAGATTTCCGGGGTTTCCTGTCATTTATCACGTGCCAAAAAAGGGGGGATATCCGGTAGTTTTGGTCTGGCAACAGATACTTCAGATGCGGCTATTGCCTGTCGTCAGGTTGGCCCAATAAAAATACTGGATGAACTCAAAGACGGTGAAAAAGTATTCAAAGAGCGCACCTCAATATTATTTAAAACCATGCAAGTGGTTCGGTTTTTGGATAAAAAACGCAATGTACTGGTCTACCTAGTGTACTCAGATAAGCTGGTGGATGGCTCGCCAAAAAATAGTATCTCTACAGTGCCGATTAGGCCTTGGTAATAGCATTTATGCAAAGCGTTAATAAAGTATTAGATTTTGTCTGGCCGCAGCAGTTGGTCAGTGATCAAAGTGCGCAGTGGATCTTCGAATGTTTCAGTTGGGCACTGGCTAACTTTGATCGACAAGAGTTTTTTCAGCGCTGCGTGTTGGTACAGCCTAGCAATGATTTTTTTCCGGGCAATGTGAGTAGCGTGCAAGCTAAAGCACAAAACATATTTAAACACAGTTTGCGTTACGCGGGCTTGTGCCACTGGCCATTTCAGTTGGTTGAGCCAGCAGATTTATCCCCGCTGCCCGTCGTCGATTTACAATTGCAAAGCTTCAGTCGAAACTCAGCCACTGCACTAGAAAAGGTAACTGCAGTGCAACCGATCAGCATTAGCTATAACCCTCAGCAGACCTTAAAGCCCGAAGATCTGTCGGCTAGCTTTGCACATCTGTTTGCACAACATTTATTAGTACAGTATAAGCAGCTGCCACCAGGCGGCGAGACACACTTATTGGAAGCCAGTGAAGTACTGGCAGTATTTATGGGTTTTGGGGTGTTACTGGCCAATTCCGCTTATACTTTTCGCGGCGGTTGCGGTAGCTGTTTTAACCCGGCGGCCAATCGTAAGGCTAACTTGACGGAGGCGGAAATAGTGTTTGCCACAGCGCTTTTTGCCGAGCTCAAAGGAATCCCTAAGGCAGGGGCCTGTAAGCACTTAAAAAAGCACTTAAAATCCAGTTATAACATTGCTTTGAGACAGATTAGAAACTTGACCAAGGGTCGATCACTGCAGCGGCAAATGATGATTAGTTAAGCGTAAGTGCAGCACATACAATGATTGGATAGTGTATGTGCTGCACTGCCCATACACTGTCATTACAATCTACCTCTTAACAGCTAACAGCTAACAGCTAACAGCTAACAGTTACAAGGACAGGTAAAGTGACACTATGGATGTAATTTTTTTAAACGGCGCCAGCGGCTCTGGAAAAAGTAGCATTGCTGGGCATCTACAAGACTTATCGCATCAACCTTATTTGCATATAGGTATAGACAGCATTATCGGGATGATGCCAGCGAAGGTTAATAATTTAACCGGCGAGGGTGCCTGTTCTGGCTTTTACTGGCGTGAAGTCGCCCTCAATGGTGGTCAGCGCGGTTTCAAAATTCAAAAGGGCGAGTATGCACAACAACTAAATACCGCCTATAGAAAGATGCTACAGAGCCTGCTGCAAAGTGGTATTCGTTTGATCGTCGATGAAGTGATTGATGGTGATAGCGAAATGCAGATATGGAGACGTTTACTGCAACCTTTTAACTGTTTCTATGTTGCTATTGACTGTAATCTCGCTCAGTTGCAACGCCGAGAAATCGCCAGAGGTAATCGCAAGCTAGGTTCTAGTTGCGAGCAGTTTTATCGAGTTCATCAAGCAATCGACTATGATCTTCGTGTGGATACTCACACAAATACCAGCATTGAATGTGCAGCGCTGATACTTTGTGCAATCGAAGATTTAAAGCGCAATCAATTATGAGCATGGAAAAAGAGTTTGCACGAATTTTTAAGATGAGCGATCAGGTTTGGGAGCGCCATGCCAACCCGTGGAGTGTCTACAGCCGCTACTCTTGCCTACCGCTAATATGCCTGGCTATTTGGTCGCGTGTTTGGATTGGCTGGTGGTCACTAATCCCGGTCGCTCTAGTGTGCCTGTGGCTGTGGTTGAATCCGCGTGTCTTTGGTCGGCCCCGCTCTACAAATAACTGGGCATCTCGAGCAGTTCTGGGGGAGCGGCTGTTACTGGCACAGCCTGAAAAACTTATTCCGCAACACCATAGACGCGCGATTGATACCCTCAAATGGATGATTACTTTTGGCTTTGTTTGCGCTGTATATGGTTTAATCTTTCTACATATATGGTTAGCGGTATTAGGTACTATTATCACTGTCTTAGCTAAAAGCTGGTTTCTCGATCGGATGGTGTGGTTGTACCAGGACTTGGCAGAGACTAACCCTGAATACAAATGTTGGTTGTATTAGTATTAATATTTGTCGACCAGCCAGCTAAAGCTGTTGCTGGGGGACCGTTCAATATTAAGCATTGATAACAGCTGTGGGCTATAATTAAATACTATGAAAACTCTCTCACAATACTGTGAAAACAACATCTTAGTTATTCCTCAGGCACTCTTTGGCATGCCAGACGTCAGCGTCATAATGCAAGATGGCGACAGTGCTATTTTCTATAAGTGCCTGCAGCAAGATTTAATCGATGTTGAGTTTTATAGCAATGCTCCCTGCCTGGTGTATATAGAAAGTGGTAGTGAGACCATCACCAGCGCCGACAATGAGCTGCACCAGCTCACAGCAGGCAGTGTCATACTATTACCTCGCGGTGTCAATTTGCACTCTGATTTTGTGCAATCCACCGAGAAATTAAAGGCGTATTTACTTTTTTTTGACGATCAATTGATCAGCGAATTTCTCAGTAGCTTTAATACAGTGGCTAAGCCCAGCCGTCAGAGTCACTGTCTGTTTAAAGTAGAATGTGCAGATAACTTAGAACTCTATTTTGAATCACTGCAACAGTTGCACCGACAAAAGGTTCACTCCCCCGCGATACTTAAGTTAAAATTGTTAGAGATACTGCATCTGATTTATCTGCAAAAACCGACTTTACTCGATGTGCTAACAAAAAAGCAGCAGGGCGCAAAACGTAAACGCAATTTGCAGCGGTTACTGGATAACAACCAGATATTAAACTTATCGATCAGTGACATGGCAAACTTATCGGGAAGGAGCCTGTCGGCTTTTTCCCGTGACTTTAAGGCTTTGTATAAGGTGCCACCTAAGCAGTGGTTACAACAGCGTAGAATGACCCAGGCACACCAACTGTTAGCAGATACGGATCAGAGTGTCACCGAGGTCGCTTTAACCCTTGGCTTTGAAAACCTCTCGCATTTCATCAAACTGTTTAAACAGCACTATCAATTAACCCCAAAACAAATAAAACTGCGAATCTGACCGATAAACAGCAGTTTTGTAAATTATCAGCTAGTTTCCTTTTTAGCTTGGGTTTAAATTTAGCGTATTAAATTTAACTCATCTAAAGGAAACGACTATGACCATTCGCGTAACCATAAACTGTTCATTAAAAGCCGGTATTGCCGATCAGCTAAAAACATTTCTGCAACAAAAAGTACCTCTGGTAAGAGCTTTCAATGGCTGTGAGAATTGCAGTATCTACTTTGATCAAAGCGCTGAAGAAATGCTGATTGAAGAGCAGTGGGGCAGTGTTGAAATGCATCAGCAATATATTCAACACATTGAGGGCAATGGTGTATTGCAGCAGTTGGCGAGTTTTTTCAGCGCCCCACCGCAGATAAAATATTTCACCAAAGATGTAGTTTGATCGGTTATAGCGCTAATCAGTTAGTAGGTATTAATCAACATCCATACTGATGACAAGATAACAGCTTGGCAAAATAGTTTGGCTATTATTTGATATTCAAAGAAGTAATTTTCGGAAAAAAACTGAAACTACTGTCAACAGACTATTCTCACTGACTGCAGTTGCTCATGATTGATAGGGTAGTGACATTATAGGTGATCAATGTTTTCCTAGCCTTATGCTTAAACTATTACTTAATAACACAGATATTAAACATAAGGGGTTAAGTGAAGTCATGATAGCAATGCTTAACCCTATAAAAACAGTGCTAGCAAGCTTTTTTCCTTTTCTTGTATTTTGTCTCGCTAGTGTTACGAACAACGCCTTAGCGCAAGAGAGTACCAATAACACAGGTTTTAATCAGCAGATAGAATATTGGCCAACTAATGGATGGCGCAGTTCTACCCCAGAGCAGCAGGGAATGAGCTCGGCGGGTTTAAGCCAGCTGTTTACTCAAATTCAGCGGCGTAAGTTAGATATCTATAGTTTATTAGTGGTGCGCAACGGTTACATAGTTGTCGAGGCGAACAAAGGGGAAATAGACAATACATACCCTATCTATTCATCGACAAAAAGTATTACCTCAGCACTGGTTGGCATTGCGATAGATAAAGGTTTAATCAGGAGTGTTGAGCAGCGCGTATATCCATTGTTATCAGTTTCGCCTGACAAGATCCAAGAACAGAAATCTGTTTTGCAGATAAAACATTTGTTAAATATGAGTTGTGCTTTGCAATGGCCAGAAATAGCGCTGGGATATGCAGCCCCAAACAACCCAATTTTCCAAATGATGCGCAGTAACAATTGGGTTGATTATGCACTGCAAAAATCGATGTCGACGGTACCCGGAAAAGAGTTTAATTATAACTCCGGTTGCTCACACTTGCTGAGTGCGATCATAGACAAAACTAGCAGGAGATCGACAGGTTTAAGTGCCGAAGAGTTTGCTCAAGCGCAACTGTTTAGCCCACTGGGCATTTCAAAGCGACAATACAATTGGCGCAGAGACCCGCAAGGAATCGTCTATGGCGGCAGTGGGTTGAGCATGCGTCCAAGGGATATGGCCAAGATAGGTCAGCTGTTTTTAACCAAGGGACACTGGCAGGGCAAGCAGATCATTGCCAGATCCTGGGTTGAGCAATCAACAAAGGAAAAAATCAGTTTGCCCTGGCAGGGGATGGTAGCAGAGCACTACGCTTATCAATGGTATGTACAGCCCTTTGGTTTTAATTCATTAGGCTACAAAGGCCAGTACATTTTTGTATTACCTGCATTGAATATAGTGGTAGTAGTGACCGCAAATTTAGATCAGCAACAGTTTGTCGCGCCTATCCAGCTTGTCAAAGACTTTGTCGTTCCAGCGGCAATTTTAGAAGGAAAATTAGTGCACAAGCTACAGGTGCAGCGGCAACTAACCCGGCAATTGAAGCATTTTTCAGATCATTAGATGGCGAATTTTGACTGAACGTATTGGAAACTACTGATTCTAAATACTCGTCAATAAAGCGAAGTGACTCACAAAAGCTTTCTATAAGTCACTACCGTTTTACTCTTCGTCGTTAATCATCGCCTGTTTGATCTGCTCAATAACCCTACTTGGCAAACGCTTGAGGATAATACTGTTCGTTTGCTCATCAAACTCAACATCCTTACCAGTGCCTGCGGCGCCCAGAGATTTTTTAGAAAAATCCAGTGACCAGTTGTCGGCTTTGGCTTTGACTTTAGTAATCGTAGTTAAGGTGTGGTTGTGCGGCTGGAATTCTTGTGAGACGCTGTATTCGTTACCGTTGGCAAACTTGCTGAAGGTGCCGCTGAGTTCTTCTGCGCGCTCATTGGGTACGTGGCTGTTAAGGATCTGCTCTACATCCGGTAAGTTGGCACTTTGCTTGTCACTGCGCTGCGCACTTAAATAAGTCACTACGTCGTCAACTACTTGTTCGCGTTTATCATTCATACCGTTCTGACTGCAAAAATCACGGGCGGCGCGGATTAGCTCGCTGGTAGATTTTTTAGAGGCGACTACATCAGTGCAGCCAAATGCGTTGGCAAAAAATGCCGCATCGGCTTTGTCTTTGCCGCCCATAAAGCTTAAATAGCTGTCTTTATTTAAACTGTAAGAGGTGATGTTGATCTTGGCAGCTTGATGCAACTTGCCTAAATCGACCTCACGCACTTCAGTGGGGTTCAGATCTTCGTTAAATGAGATTCCGGTGCGGTTGCGCACTAGACCTACCAGCAGGTATTCAAATTTATCGTCCTGAAACTGCGAGAAAATAACATAGCCACCGCCCGCTGATTCAACAGAGACTTTACTCATTGCCCCGGCGAGTTGTTCTATACCCACATCGGCTAAGCTTAGAAAGTCTTCTGCGCTTTGCTGCGTCGCTATATACTCTTCAAAGGCCTTGATGAAAACACTGCCCTCTTCATTTTCCAGGTTGAAAGCACCGTGGGTCAAAGTTGCGCGCCGCGCCAGAGCATTGTTAAGTGAGGCGACGGTTTCCTGGGCAAAGGGATTGTCTGTATTACAAGAACCGCCCAGGTCACTGATAAAAGGCTGTTGGCCGTCGTTAACTTGTAATTCACGGATGACTAAATTTTTTAATTCCACGTTAGTGCTCTCTGCTGCAGTTATTCCCGGCTATTTTAGGTGAACGAGGACGAAGGGCAAGCTATTTTATTGCACAGCTAAAAACTACTGAGATTAAACCGCTGTGGCATCTGGCATATCGATTTAAAGTAGCTGATAATGTGCTTCCAAAACCAATCCAATAGAGCTTTGTAGACTTTGTCAGCAGCAAATCCGAAACCACTGACCTCAATAAGTACTTTTAGCGCAGTGGCCAAGCAGTCACTGCTGCAAAAAATAGATCCCAGGGCAAGAATCGCCTGTACTCTTTTGTTTGCATTTGCGGTAGTGCTCAGCGAGCAGTTAATCGCACTGATATTTGCGCTTACAATCTCGGTGATTGTGGCCGTCGTAGCAAAATTAGCGGTCGCTAAAACACTAAAAAAATTGGCGGCAATGGATATATTTATGCTGTATTTGTTACTGATGCTGCCGTTTACTGTCCCAGGTGACGGCTTTATTATGCTGTTTGGTTTCCAGGGAAGTTGGCAGGGGTTAGAGCAGGGCATAAAAATCACCCTGAAGGCTAATGCGGTAGTATTGATGTTGTTTGCCACAGTCGCGAATTTGTCCAGCAGTGCCCTTGGCAGTGCACTACAGGCCCTGAAAGTGTCTAATAAATTAATTCAGTTACTGCTATTTACCTTGCGTTATTTATCAGTTATCGAAGATGAATATAAGCGCTTACGCCGCTCTATGCGTGCCCGTGCCTTTGTCATGAAGTTTAACTGGCACAGTTGGAAAAGCATCGGCAATTTGATCGCCATGCTGCTAGTGCGCTCGATGCACAGATCTCAGCGGATATTAAAAGCAATGAAATGTCGCGGTTATAATGGTCAATTAGTCAGTTATCTGCCTATGCGCTGGCAGCCAATAGACAGTGCTTATTGCGCCGCCATGGCACTGCTAACGACAGTAATTATTGTAATAAATTTCATACATGTTAGCTAACGGTGGGCAGCAAGTGACGACGACACTACTAAAAATAAATAACTTAAGCCATCGTTTTGCACAGCGTGGAACAGTGTTGGATAATGTCTCTTTTACGCTTAACAGCGGCGATAAGCTGGCACTAACAGGGGCCAATGGCGCAGGTAAGAGCACTTTGTTGCAACTGCTGGTGGGGTTGATACCACGCCAAAGTGGTGACATTTTGGCACAGGACAAGTTGCAAAAAACCGAAGCGGATTTTATCAAGTTACGTCAGCAAGTGGGGCTGGTTTTTCAGGATCCGGATGATCAGTTGTTTTGCCCCAGTGTGCTCGAAGATGTAATGTTTGGGCCACTAAATCAAGGCTTTACAGTCATAGAGGCGCGACAGAACTCCCAGAAAATACTCAAAAAATTAGGCTTAGAGCATTTGTCTGACAGAATTGCCTCAGAGCTTTCCGGTGGTGAGAAGCGCCTGGTGACACTGGCGACAGTCCTAGTGATGCAACCTAAAGTGTTGTTATTAGATGAGCCGACCAACGCCCTTGATACTCAAGCGAAACAAAAGTTATTGGCCCTGTTGCAGAGTTTAGATCAGGCGATGCTAATTATTTCCCACGACCAGCTGTTTTTACAGCAATTGGCTACTGGCTATCTGGAGCTAAAAGATGCAAAGCTAAAGCGTATTTAGCTGTTGTTTATGTAACACCTTCGTGGCTTGCAGAGGGGTGTTGGGCTTTTGCGCTTGTTCCTTTATTGATTTATCTTTGATTTAATCAATTGACTTAATTGCCTTTGCAAAGGCCGTATTTACTAGTTATTCCCATCCTATTTAAAGCTTTGCATGTTTAGAGTGATTATCTAATTGTTACTCTATGCAGGTTCATGTATGTCGAACAATATAGATGATAAAGCCAATGCCGAGACAGCCCCTCAAAAGTACATTGTAGAAAACATCGATGAAAGCTTGTCTAGCAAGCAAGTTACAACAGATGCCAGTCTAAAAACCGTCAACAAATCAAATACAAAAATAATCGATAGGGGCGAAGCCAAGCAACTGATTAGCGCAGAAGTGGATGAAAGAGAAGTATTGCATGATTTAGTACACTACGCCCCCATTTGCATCCATGAAATTGACTTAGATGGTTGTCTTATAAGTATGAATGATGCGGGCCTGAGGATGATGGGCCTTAAATCGGAAAAGCAAATAATCGGTCTTCCCTACAGCAGTTTTGTTGGGAATGAGAATCAAAGTTGGATCACTGACTTGCTCTACAAAGCCCTGCACGGGCAGGCAATAGCTCATTTTGATTTTACCACTGCAATAGGTACTGAAAATCGCAGCTTTTCATCAAACTTTATCCCTATGCTTAGTACACAAGGCAAAGTAGTGAAAATCATGGGGGTTTCTCGGGAAACCACGCAAGAGGTCAAAGCCAAAGATGCCCTGCTACAGGTAAACTTGCATTTAAAAGAGCGAATTAATACAGCGATTGAAGAACTGCAAGACAGTGTCGAATCTTTATCGCAAGCTCAAATGCAATTGGTTGAATCTAAAAAAATGGCAGCTCTTGGCTCTTTGGTTTCCGGCGTGGCTCATGAAATCAATACCCCGTTGGGAGTCTGTATCACAGCTTCGTCTATATTAGATAGCTTGACAGAAAAACTGCAACTGCAGTTCGATGAAAACACTCTTTCACAGAATAGCTTAAAGCTGTTTTTGCAGGAGACAGAACACTGCTCCAGCCTGATTAGCTTTAATTTAGGCCGCGCCGCCGATTTAGTGCAAAACTTTAAACAAATCGCCGTTGACCAAAGTGGCGAGTATCTACGTTCATATAATCTGAAGCGTTACCTGCAAGGTATTTTGCATACACTGCAACCAAAATTTAACAACAGCGATTTCGAGCTGGATTTATGTTGTGTTGATGATCTTGAAGTCTATGGGGACCCTAGTGTGCTGACGCAAATCATCACTAACTTAGTCATCAACTCACTCAGCCATGGCTTTGAGAAAGCTGTTGATGGAATGATCAATATAAAGGTACTGCGCATGGGCAACAGTGTTCAGCTTATTTATCGGGATTCAGGGTGCGGCATTAGCAGCGAAAACTTAGAAAAAATCTATGAGCCTTTTTACACCACCAAAAGAGCATCGGGCAGCAGTGGACTCGGTCTGAACATGGTCTATAACTTAGTGACCCAAGCATTAGCTGGTTCTATTATCTGTCACAGTGAATTGAACAAAGGCACACAGTTTACCATTGAGTTCCCCTGTGAGTTGGATCGGTAGGATATGTTCTAGTCGTAAGTTGTAAGTCGTAAGTTGTAAGTAGTAAGTTTGCTCAAGCCAAGGCTGTTGGTTTTGTAAGCTTTTGCTTACTTTGATAGTGGGGTGGGCTGATTCTTAAGTTCAACCCCGATTACTAGCCGTAGCGCTTGAGGATTTGCATATATTTGCTAACTTCTGCTGAAGTGCGCTGTTCAGGGTTTAATTTATCGGCAATATTCAGGGCTATTTTAAGATCTTTTAGAGTGCTCTTTTCTTTATCGCTAAGAATATTTGCTGCGTCACTTTTTAAATAACTATCCAGTTCAGCCGCTGCAGTGGCGGGGGCGGTTGGGGACTCTTTTCTAACAGATCCATCCAAATTTTCAAGTATCTGCTGGGGTTTTTCCAGTATCGCAATTAGACCTTCTGTACCTGTCTCACCTTGAACTCGCTTAACCAGCGCATCCATAGCAGATTTCAATTGTGACAAGCTATCGGTAGCTTCTGTCTCAGGACTCAAATCACTGCTTAAATTCGACGCTTCGCTGCTGCTAATGATATTTAGCTCTGCCAGGCGATTGATAAAAGCACTGGTGATTTTAAAACCGGAAGCAGTAATATCAAACTCTCTATTGAGCTGGGAAAATTTTTCGGCTCTGCTACTAAATTGGTTGGCAGTATCAGTATTAGCCGCTTCGGTGTTTTTATCAGTGCTTGTACTCGCGTTTGCAGTCGTTGTTTTATTAACTTCAGTCTGCGTTTTATCAGATTGTGAGGCTGCTGAAGGGTAACTCGATAAAATTTGCATGCATTACATCCATGTTTAAATTAGTCAGGGGTTCAAGTGCGAAGTCTAGCTTAACTCCCCATAGGATTTTACTGAGGTATTGTGAATTGTTTATACTAATTTAGCACGTTGTTTATAGTGTTATATTAATGTTTATATTGGGATTTATGGGAAGTCTGTATTCTAGGTACTTGGTCCGTAAATGAGATGGATATAGAATGTCCGTCTCGGAATTTAAATAAAATCCGTGCACATTTATATGGAATATTACATCTTATCTGTCTTTGATTTAAGAGTGAGATCTACATAGCTTAAGAAAAATTACCCAATCAACTTCCATGTAGGAGATTGTTTAACGATCTAGCAAGCAATTTCTGTTAATCCGAAAATTGATTACGCCCATTACTTTTTGCTTTGTAAAGTGCATCGTCTGCTTGCTTGAGTAAAACCTGGGGCGCTTTGATGCTTTGTTTGCTGTTGGAAGAGACGCCGAGGCTGATAGAAATGCAATCACTTATGGAATTACCTTCATGAGGAATTTCGAGAGCGACGATGCAGTCTTTCATTGCTTGAGCAACAACCATTGCCCCTTCTAGATCTGTACTTGGTAACCCGGCTACAAATCCCCCCCCGCCATAACGCGCTAGCAAATCGATCTCTCGTACACAAACTTTATCAAGTGCCTGAGCTACTTTTTGCAGGCAGTCGTCCCCGGCGGCATGACCGTAGATATCATTAAACTGTTTGAAAAAATCGATATCGATCATGATAAGAGAAATACAGGCCTTCATTCGAGTAGTTCTGTTCCATTCATGTTCTAAAGAAATATCAAATCGGCGCCGATTTGCAATGCCGGTTAAGGCATCTGTAATATGCAAATGTTCAAGTAGATCGCGTTGACGTTTTAACTCCATATGGTTAGAGACACGCGCCAGAACGATGGCGGGCGAAAAAGGGTTTGAAATATAATCTACTGCACCCAAATTTAAGCCTTTGGCTTCTTCTGCTTCTGTGGCTTTGACAGTAATGAAGATGATGGGAATATGTTTTGTTTTATCATTGTTTTTTAAGAGCCGACAAACTTCATAGCCATCAAGGTCTGGCATGATAACATCAAGTAATATCAAATCCGGCGGTTGATCTGAAAGTGCACGTTGAATAGCCTGTTCGCCATTCAATGCGATGATAGTTGAATAATCTCCAAGAAGAGAAATAAGAACACTACAGTTAATTTTCTCATCATCAACGATTAAAATCTTACCCTTTTTGGCCATACCAGTAAGCCTCCATGCCCTATTGACGTAGTTTGTCCATTAGTCTTTGTAATTCAATAGCGGCGCTGTCGAATTCAAAATCATCCACGAGCTCCCGCAGGGTTGTTCTATTGTCCAAAAAAGATCCTTCAAGTAGCTTTTCAAGCTCAGTAAGATACTCAGCTGAATTTCCATCGCCGCTCTGCAGTTTTGCTAATAGCTTATTACCTAGTGTTTTAACGCTATCCCAATCAATAGGGGCGTCAACCGTCGTAGAACTGGGTTTTTTTTTTGATGCGGCGAAAGCCGATACTGACGCCAGA